>DBEZGO010000029.1:0-17276 GCA_048189345.1 Collinsella sp. | reverse complement strand
AGGACACACCCGAGGCCAAGGCCACGCTGCCGCGCCTGCGCGTGTCCGACATTGGCGAGGCGCGCCCCGAGCCGCCGCTGGTCGTGGACACGACTGCGCCCATCCCCTGCCTGCGCCACGGCATCCCCACCAACCGCCTGGCCTACGCCATGCAGTATTTCGACCTGAGCTGCGTCGCATTTGAGGACCTGCCCTACGTGACGCTGCTCTGCCGTCTGCTCAAACAGCTGCCCACGAGCGAGCATTCGGCCGAAGAACTCGACAACCTGCTCGCCGGCAAGCTGGGCTTTTTGAGCTTTACGACCGAAGTCATGACCCAACCCGACGTGGACGGCGTACGCCCCTACCTGCTGGTGAGCGCCGGCGCCCTGTCCGAGAAGATCGATGCGCTGGCGAGCCTGCCGCGCGAGGTGTGGTCGAACACGCTTTTGCTCGATGCCGACGCCGACCGCGTGCGCGACGTGCTCACGCAGATTCGCATTGGGCTTGAGCAGGGCTTTATCAACAACGGACACTCGGCGGCGCTCGGTCGCGCGATGAGCTACAGCTCGCCTTCGGCCGTGGTGCGCGAGCAGCTTTCGGGCGTGGACTTCTACCTGTTCCTGCGCGATCTGCTCGACCACTTTGACGAGCGCCTGGACGGCCTGCGCGCCAAGCTTGCCGAGCTGGCAGGCCGCATCTTTGTGGCCGACGGCTGCCTGACGAGCTTTACCGGCAGCGATGAGGACTTTAACGCGTACTGGAATGTTGCGGGCGACCTGGGGCTGGACGCTGGCGACGGCGCCGATGCCGGCCGCGACGCGCTCGTGGTGCCGACGCCACGCGACCGTCACGAGGCTTTTGTCATCCCCAGCGACATCTGCTTTGCGGCAAGCGCGTGCGACCCGCGTCGCTTAGGGCTCGACGTGACGGGCGCCTGGGCGGTTGCCGCCAACGCACTCTCCTACGACTACCTGTGGAACGAGATCCGCGTGAAGGGCGGTGCGTACGGCTGCGGATTCCGCGCGGCCGGCGAGCGTCAAACGGCGTTCTACACCTACCGCGACCCGGCAATCGACCCCTCGATTGAGCGCGTGGCGCGCGCAGGCGAATGGCTCGGCAGCTTTGAGCCCGACGAGGCCGCCTTTGAGGGCTTTATCGTGAGCTGCGTGAGCGGCATGGACGCGCCGGTGAAGCCGTACGCGCTCACCAAGCGCCGCAACACGACCTACCTGGCCGGGCTCGATCCGCACGCACGCGAGGAGCGCCGCGCCCAGATGCTCGCCGCCAGGCCCGGTGAGCTGCGCTCGCTCGGCGCCGACGTGACGCGCATCGCAGCCGAGTCGCCCACCTGCGTCTTCGGTGGCCGCGACGTCATCGCCAAGAGCAACGCCGGCTTTAACGTCGTCGACCTGCTGGGCTAACCACAACAAAGGTAGATTTTTGGGACATGCCTGAAAATCTACCTTTTCTTTTGCCGCTGCTTGGGCGGGGCAGCTCAGCCCGTCCCACCAGTTTGTCTAAATCTGTAACATCTAGGCGGCAATATCGGCTCCAGATGTTACAGATTTAGACGTTTCCGAATGGCGCCGACCCCTTGTCTCAATCTGTAACATCTAGGTCCGATTTTGCCGAGCTACTGTTACAGATCGAGACAAACCGCGCGAACATCCGCTCTTCGTCAAAACCACCACGAAGGTGTCCATGAACTGCCCCCTTTGCGATGGTTTTCGTGGCGGTTTGGGTGTTTGCCCAGATAAAACCTGCCAAAATAAACCTGTCCCTATTTGGCAGGTTTGCCAGAGGAGGCTGGGATGGATAAGGTTGAGCTGCGGCGGGCAATGATTGCCCGACGCGATGCGATTGATTTTGATGTGCGTGCGGCAAAGTCCGCCACTATCTGTGCGCGGCTGGTTGAGCTGTTGGATCGCCCGGATTCCGCGGCGCCGCGCACCGTTGCCGCCTATGCCGCGATGGGTTCCGAGGTCAACCCTGCCGCGTTTGCCGCTGCGGCCGCCGCGCGCAGCTGGCGCGCAGCCTATCCGTGCATGCTCTCGGCAATTGATGCCGCAGCTTGTGGCCAGCGTATGTGCATGCGGGCAGTTGCCGCCGACGATGCGTCCGCGGCGCCGTTTATCGCCCACCCCACGCGGGCCTTCGCGGCCACAGACATCGACAGCGACCGCTTCCCTATCGTGCCTGCCAAAGCTCTCGACATGATCGTCGTGCCGCTCGTAGCATTTGACCGCGTCGGCGCGCGCCTGGGCTACGGCGGTGGCTGCTATGACCGCTACCTGCCCATGCTCTCGCCCACATGTCAAATCATCGGCATCGCCTTTGACGAGCAGCGTGTCGACCACGTTCCCACCGACGCCCACGACCTACCGCTACCCCACATCATCAGCGCCTAACCGCCGTTGCATCGCACCCACACGATGAGCGTGGATAATCTCCCACTTTGAGCCCCCTTACGAGTCAAAAACGGGAGATTATCCACGCTCATTCAACAAGCGTCCAAAAATCCACGCTCGTGTGTCCGAAAATCCACGCTCAACCAATACACGTCCAGATTTCCACGCTCGTGTGTCCGGATTTCCACGCTCGTGCGGCTCAACGCCCTGCAACCGCCTCAGCACACGCGCGGTACGCCGGCAACTTTGAGTTTGCGATCGAGCTTTGACGGGTCCCTCAGATCATCCCAACACAAGCGCACGATCTTGCAGTTATCAAGTAGCGAAAGCCTCGACTCGCGCTGACGTTCATCAAATTGCGCCTTTGCGAGCTTGCCCTCCTCCGCCGCTTTCTCGCTTTTAACGAATCCGTCAAACTCCCCGATAATCAGTCGGTCGCCCACACGCCACAAGTAGTCAACGCGATACGGCCGTCCCGGATCAACTGGGTCGAACAGCTCAACTTGCAGCTCCGGCACCCGCCAGCCGCGCTCGATCATCAGCGCGCGTGCCTTGGACTCACCACCGCTTTCCGATAGGCCATCGGCACACCGCGCAACACTTCGCGCCGTCACAACACCGCGACGATTTAAGCCAATCTTGTCGATTGCCTCAACGAGATGCTCCTTCGACAACAGCCGCTCATGAAGCGCCGAGTCCGCAATGATCAGTCCCTCGACAAACGACGCATCGACCAGGCAATCCGTAATCGTTTGATCGATATCGATCACGGCAATATCCATCTGGATTGCTCGCGTTTGACGAGCATAACGATGGCGAATCACCTGAGAGCCCGGCGTCGTCGATTGCGCCGGCGCCGCGGCGATATGGATGTGCGTCAAATTGGCATGCGAAACCGAAAGGCCATAGATAACAGCCGCCGTATAGGAGCAAAACGTCCAGTCGGGATGCTTTTGCGCAAGGGCCCGCACCCGATGCAGATAACGCTGTCGAAACTTGAGTTCGGACCAATATTCCGGACGCGCATACAGCCCCGGCATGACCACTTCGAGACTTCCCGCCGTCACCCGCCGCTCAATCTGCTTTGCCTCCGCCGCCGTGCGCGCGTACACGCAGCTCATCTGCTGTTCGCATGCTTTAATGTGGCTTGTAAGTCTTTGATTCGCCGTCGCGTTTGCCATGTCGCCTCCCAACTCTTGGAACGGCGCCAACGTACCAGACGGTTTCATGCGAAGTCTGACCAAATGCTGTCCAGCAGCTGACCAAATGCTTGACGGTTTTGGACGTTTTAGGTTAATGGCTTATATCTGCAGGTAGAACGGTTGCCCAGAGGTCCCTGTCTCCACATTTAGATGTCTTGGTCCATCGGATTATCAGAAAGAAAAACACGTCGAGATTCAAGACTACGCCAAATGCGACTTTGCCTCTGCACGCACCGTCTCTTAGCCGAGCCATCGGCATCTACATGCCTAAAAAATGAGCGTGGATAATCTCCAGTTTTGAGCCTAGCTTCAAGCCAAAAGTGGGAGATTATCCACGCTCGATTTGTAAACGTCCGAAAATCCACGCTCGTGTGTCCGATAATCCACACTCGTCACGCCGCGAGCACAGCCACAGCCACAGCCGCAGCCACGGCCGTAGCCTAGTGCTCCTCGCCGGCGCGGGCCAGGTCGTAGGGCGTGGTCTGGTAGACGTAGTAGTTGAGCCAGTTGGTGTAGAACAGCTGAGCCTGGCTGCGCCAGACGTTGCGCGGCTCGGCGGTGGGGTCGTCGCCTGGGAAGTAATGCGCCGGCACCTGAGGGTTGAGGCCGCGCTTCACGTCGCGCTCGTACTCCAGGCGCAGCGTGTCGGTATCGTACTCGGGGTGGCCAAAGACAAAAAAGCGACGGCTGTCGGTCGACTTGACAATGTACAGGCCAACCTCGTCGGACGCGGCCACGACCTCAAGCTGCGGCTCGGCCTCCACGTCCTCGCGGCGCACATCGGTGTTGCGCGAATGCACGGCATAGAAACGGTCGTCGAAGCCGCGGACCAGCGGGCTTTGCGGCTTTACCAGATAATGCTCGAACACGCCGCTCGCCTTTGCCGGCAGATCGTACTTCTGGATACCGTAATGATGGTACAGGCCGGCCTGCGCGCCCCAACAAATATGCAGCGTAGAGTGCACGTGCGTGGTGGACCAATCCATGATCTGGCAGAGCTCGGGCCAGTAGTCGACCTCCTCGAACGGCATCTGCTCCACCGGCGCGCCCGTAATGATCAGGCCGTCGTAGTGGATATCGCGGATGTCGTCGAACGTGCGGTAAAACGTCTCCAGGTGGCCGGCGCTCACGTGCGTGGCCTCGTGCGTCTTGGTGCGCAGCAGGTCCACCTCCACCTGCAGCGGCGTGTTGGAGAGTTTGCGCATGATCTGCGTCTCGGTGGCAATCTTGGTGGGCATGAGGTTGAGGATGAGCACGCGCAGCGGACGGATGTCCTGGTGCAGCGCGCGGTACTCGGTCATGACAAAGATGTTCTCGCTCTCGAGCTGCGCGGCGGCAGGGAGAGCGTCGGGGATACGAATGGGCATGGATGCTCCTTACGAGTCAGTTGCAGCTATGGTACAACGACCGGCCCCATCCGCGCGAGCGCATCGCCCAGCGATGCCGTCAGCGGCCCAAATCACTCCAAAAGTAGAGATTAAGGCATGTCCCAAAATCTACGGCACTTTAGCCTAGCAAAGTAACAGCAGAACGCTACAATGGTTCGACGCGAAAAACTCGGCCGAAAGGATACATATATGTACCAGACGCGTAAGATCGGTGTGGTCGGCCAGGGCCACGTAGGAGCACATGTCGCCAACAGCCTACTCATGCAGGGCATTGCCGATGAGCTGTACCTGTGCGATATCAACGAGGCCAAGGTGACGTCCGAGGTTCAGGACCTGCGCGACTCCCTTTCGTTTGTCCCGTACAATACCAGGATCGTCAATTGCTACGACCACTACGAGGAGCTGGCCTGCTGCGACGTCATCGTCAATGCCGCCGGCAAGGTCGCACTGGCCGCTGGCAACCGCGACGGCGAGTTGTTCTTTACCACCGACGCCGCCCGCACCTTTGCCAAGCGCATCGTCGACGCCGGCTTTGACGGCATCTTCGTGAGCATCTCCAACCCCTGCGACGTCGTGTGCACCGAGCTGTGGCACCTGACCGGCTACGATCCCAAGAAGATCATCGGCTCGGGCTGCGGTCTGGACTCCGCCCGCCTGCGCACCGAGATCTCCAAGAAGGTCGGCGTGAGCCCCAAGTCCATCGACGCCTACATGATCGGCGAGCACGGCTTTAGCCAGCTTGCAGCCTTTAAGGCCGCAACCATCGCCGGCAAGAGCCTCAACGAGCTTCAGGCCGAGAACCCCGACAAGTACGCCTTCGACCACATGGAGATCGAGGAGCTCGCGCGCAAGGGCGGCTATGTGACCTACCAGGGCAAGCAGTGCACCGAGTACGCCGTCGCCAACTCCGCCGCACGCGTCTGCGCCGCCGTGCTGCACAACGAGCACGCCGTGCTTTCCGCCTCCACGCTCATGACCGGCCAGTATGGCGAGGAGGGCATCTTTACCTCCCTGCCGTGCGTGATCGGCGCCGAGGGCGTCGAGGAGGTCTACACGCTCGATCTGTCCGAGCACGAGCTCGAGGGCTTCCACAAGAGCTGCCAGCACATCCGCGACAACATCGCCCAGCTCGACTGGTGGGACGCCGAGGCCTACGACGCAAAGTAGGCCGCTGGCTGCCGCAACCTTACGAATCTAAGCGCGATACTAAGCGGGCTGCGCCGGAAATCCCCGGCGCAGCCCGCTTTTTGACTCGCGCAGTGCCCTTGCGAATCGAAAGTGAATACTTCCCCGTTACCTAGTACTGCTCGATGCCCATGTAGCGACGAACCTCTGGGCTGTGATCGAACACCTTGCCGCGGGCGGCGCGCAGCTCGCAGCTCATCGCGTAGAAGAAGATCGGCTCCAGGAACGAACGCACGCTGGCGGGCACCTCGCCTACGCCGTACTCGAGCGCATCGAGCACCATGACCGTATCGGTGTGCGTGTTGAGGAACGCGAGCGCACGCTCCTCCATGGGGCGGCACTCGCCCGCGCCAAGCTGCACAAAGTAGAACACGCCGGGCTCGGTGGCCTCGAAGGGGCCGTGGAAGTACTCGCCGGAGTGGATATAGCAGCAGTGCTGCCACTGCATCTCCATGAGCGAGCAGATGGCCATGGCGTAGGTCTGGCTAAAGTTGGGGCCGGATCCCAGGATATAGAAGAACTTGTGCTGCTGGCAGAGTTCAGCAAAGCGATCGCCCAGCTCAGCGTTGACCTTCTCGCGGGCAGCGGGCAGTAGGGCATCCATCTGCTTAAGGCCGGCGTACATGTCGGCAAGCGCCTCGTAACCCTCCTGCTGGTCGAGCAGCTCGGCGGCGATCAGAGCGCCGATGCCCTGCGGTACCTCGGCCTGCGGCACGCCTTCGCCCCACGGATAGACCCAGGTGGTCCACTTGCCGTTATCGATCTTGGAGCCCTCGCAGTCGGTCATAGCCACGACCTCGGCGCCGGCTGCCAGCGCCATCTCGCAACCGTCGACGACCTCCTGCGTGTTGCCGCTGTGGCTGCAGGCAATGACAAGTGACTTCTCGCCAAGACTCTTGGGGGCCATCAGGCAAAACTCGCGCGCCGTGTAGACCGTCGAGGTAAACGTGGTTGCCTCGCGCTTGAGCAGCTCGTTGGCCGGCATCAGGTCGATCATCGAACCGCCGCAGGCGATCCAAAAGACGTTCTCAATCTTGCCCTTGCGCTCGATAATTTCCTGAACCAGATCATGTGCGTTCATGGTGATACTCCTCCTTGTGTGGCGGTTTTGAACGACGACAGCTCTTACCTGCGGTCGTTCTATGTTGTCCTATTTATAGCACGCACGACGACGCACGTGAAGTCATTTCACCAAACTTGTTCTATGTTGTTCTATCTGTGGACGTTAGATGTCGAACACGTAACGCGAGCCCACGATCTTTTGGCGTCCGAGCAGCAAGGGCCGCTCGTCCTCATCGGTAAAGTACGCCTCCATATAGAAGAGCGGTTCGCCGACCGGCACCTCCAGCAGCGAGGCCACCTGAGCATCGGCAAGCGCAATCTCCACGGTACAAGGATCGGACTTGAGCGGCGCGCGGCCCGAATGCTCGGCAACGAGCGCAAAGATGGAATTGTCCGCGAGGTCCTTGTCGGCAAGCGTCTGCAGATAGGGATGGTCGGCCAGCACAAAGGCATTGTTCTCGAGCATGACGGGCACGCCGTCTGCCGTGCGCACGCGCTCGACAACGATGAGCTCGCAGCCGGGTTCCACCCCAAAAAACGCCGCGTCCTCGCGTGTCGCCGCGACCACCGTGCGCGACACCAGGCGTGCTCCGGCTACCATGTCATTGGCAGCGCAACCCTCGGAAAAGCTCTGAACGTCACCCTTCTGGACAATCTTGCGTTTGAGCTTGGGCGCGCACACAAACGTGCCCCTCCCCTGCTGGCGGTTGAGATACCCCGCGCGCGACAGCTCCTCGACGGCGCGGCGGACGGTGATGCGTCCCACGCCGTAGTACTTCGCGAGCTCCATCTCGGAAGGAATGCGCGAGCCGGATGCGTACACGCCACGCGCGATCTCGCCTTTTAGGTCGTCCATTACCTGCTGGTACAGCGGCACGGCGGACACCTCAGTGCGCTCGGTTTTATCGTCGGATGTCATCATTACGCTCCATCCCGTGCATGCTCAGACTCAAACTCTTCAATCGCCGCCATAAACTGCTCGCCAAAGGCGTCGGCCTTTTTCTCGCCAATGCCGTTGACCTGGACAAGCTCGTCGCGCGTCTGCGGGCGTAGACGGCACAGACCACGCAGGGCCTTGTCGGAAAAGACCATGTACGGCGCCATCTCCAGTTCGGTCGAAATCTCCTTGCGCAGGGCACGCAGGCGCTCGAACAACTCGGCATCGTCGCCCACGCGCGGACGCTGATCCAGCTCGGCCTCCTCGCGCAGCAGATCCACCGCACGGCGGGCGCGGGCCGAGGCCTTGCGCTTGGACGCGCGACGCTTAACGGTAAAGGCAAACGCCTCGTCCTCGACCTCGCCGGCGCGCGGGCCCAGCCCCACGACCGGGTACTGTCCCTGCGAGGTAGCCAGATAACCGCGGCCGCACAGCTGGCCGATAATATCCTTGATGCGCCCGACCGATTCGCTCGACAGCTCACCGTAGCCGCGGTCCTCGTCCAGATGCATCTGGCGAATGCGCTCGGTGTTGCCGCCGTGGAGCACATCGGCGATGAGCGACTTGCCAAAGCGCATGGGTCGCGTGGCCACATAGCGCACGGCAGCGCGGGCCATATCGGTGACGTCCTCGACCTCGAACTGCGTGAGGCAGTTGCTGCAGTTGCCGCAGCCCTCGGCCTCGTCCGTGGCGGCGCTGCCCGTACCAGCTGCGCTCGCATGCTCGGCCGCGGCCTCGTCGCCAAAGTAGCGCAGCATGTATTCGCGCAGGCAGCCGGTGGTATTGCAGTAGCCCTCCATCTGGCTGAGCAGACGATATCGATTCTGGAGCGCCCACGCACGCTGCTCGTCGTCGAGCGCCTCATCGGCGGCATCGCCGCGGTCGATCAGAAAGCGGCGCATGCGAAAATCGTTGCCGTTCCACAGCAGGTGGCAGCTGGCCGGGTCGCCATCGCGGCCGGCGCGGCCCGCCTCCTGGTAGTAGGCCTCGATGCTCTCGGGCACGTTGTTGTGGATCACGTAGCGCACGTTGGGCTTGTCGATGCCCATGCCAAAGGCGTTGGTGGCAACCATCACCTGGATATCGTCGTCGATAAAGGCGCGCTGGCTTTGGCGGCGGGCGTCGTTGCCCATACCTGCATGGTAGCGGCCAACACGAATGCCGCTGGGGCCCAGCGCCTCGGCAAGCTCGCCTGCCAGTGCATCGACCGTCTTGCGGGTCGAGCAATACACGATGCCGCTCTCGCCCGAATGCGCGATCACATAGTCGCGCACCCACGCTGCCTTGGCTTTGTCGCCCATCTCCTCGCAGCCAAAGTAGAGGTTCTTGCGATCGAAACCCGTCACCACCGTCGCGGGGTTTTGCAGGCCGAGCATCTGCTGAATGTCCGCGCGCACACGCTCGGTCGCCGTAGCGGTAAAGGCCGCCACGATGGGGCGCTGCGGCAGGGAATCGATGAACTCGCGAATCTGCAGGTAGGCAGGGCGGAAATCCTGGCCCCATTGACTCACGCAGTGCGCCTCGTCAATGGCCACGAGCGGCACGCCAATGCCGCCGTCCGCCGCGGCCTCCTGCGCAAAGGCCAAAAAGCGCGGCTCGAGCAGGCGTTCGGGCGCCACGTACATAAGCTGGTAGCGGCCCTCGCGTGCCCGCTTGAGCACGGTGTTTTGCTGGGCCGGAGTTAGGCTGGAGTTGAGATAGCTGGGTCGCGCACCCGCCGCGAGCAACGCACGGGTCTGATCCTCCATAAGCGACAGCAGCGGACTCACCACAAAGGTGATACCAGGCAGCATGAGCGCGGGTACCTGGTAGCAAATGGACTTGCCGGCGCCCGTGGGCATAACACCCAGCGCATCGCGACCGGCAAGGATCGCATCGACCATGCGGTCCTGTCCCGGGCGAAACGAGGTGTAGCCAAAATAGGCGCCGAGCGTGTCGAGCGCCATCTGCTGCATGCTATCGGTCATGGTTTCCTAACGTCCAAGTCATCTGCCGCCGATTATACGCCGCCACGCGGACCGATGCCGCACGGCTGCCGGCCACGAGCGATGCAATCCGAAGGGAACGAGCGTGGATTTTTGGACACTTTCCGGATGAGCGTGGATAATCTCCCACTTTGAGCCCGTCACCAAACCAAAAACGGGAGATTATCCACGCTCATTCTATGGGTAGTCGATGTTTTGGCAATGTCAGCGAAAGCCCGCCAGAGCGAGCAAGGTGCCTTGAAACGAGGCGGCATTGACCTTCTGGTCATGCCGCCGAAGTTGAAAGGCAGATTGCCGCTCTGGCGGGCTTGCAGCGTCGAGCCGTTGCGCGGTTTGGTAAAACCGCGTAACTTACATGACCATAACGTAGCGGCTACCCACGTAGTACTGCTTACCCATCAGGACCGGCTCGCCATTGGGACCGGTAAAGCCGGCACGCAGGTTGAGCAGCGGATCATGCGGAGCAATGCCCAACTCGGCCGCCTGCTCGGTATT
Organism: Collinsella sp.; assembly: GCA_048189345.1. Classification (GTDB taxonomy): domain Bacteria; phylum Actinomycetota; class Coriobacteriia; order Coriobacteriales; family Coriobacteriaceae; genus Collinsella. The sequence goes on along the minus strand of DBEZGO010000029.1, from coordinate 6,632 downwards.
GGCACGAACGGCCTCGACCGTGCGGTAGCCAACCGAGACAATCGGCGTTCCGCCAACACGCTCGACCTCGGCAAAAATCGACTTGTCCTCAAGATCGGCCGTCAACAGCTCACGGTAGGCGTCAAACGGCACAAAGATGTTCTCCTCAAAGATGGGCTCGCCGTCCGCCGTACGCACGCGCTTGATATGCAGCAGCAGCGCGTCCTTCTGCAGGCCAAAGAACTCCATCTCGTTTTGACGTGCCGGCACAATCTGGCGATCGACCACATGCGCGCCCGCCTTCATGCCATTGTCGGCACACAGCGCGGTAAACGTCTGCAGCGTCGAGGCGTGGAACTGACGGTTGATGTGCGGCGTGGAGACAAAGGTGCCACGGCCCTGCTGCTTAACCAGGTAGCCATCGGAGCACAGTTCCTCGACGGCGCGGCGCACCGTAATGCGGCTCACCTCGTACTGCTCGGCTAGCTCAAGCTCGGAAGGAATACGCTCCTTTGGTGCATAAACACCTTTCTCGATTGCATCCTTGATTTCGTCGTAAATCTGCTGGTAAAGCGGTGCATTTTTGGGCGCAGGCATATCTGATCACTCTTATCAAAATAGCTAAATTACTAATACGTATATAACGTCTAGTTTCATGTTACCTCATATTGATAAAACGATACACCCCCACCTACCAAAAAGGGACAGGTTTACTTTGGTAGGTTTTATCTGGGCAAACGAAAGCCCCTCGAATGCAACGGGACTTTCGAGGGGCTCAAGCGGACAGGATTACGCCGGACCGGCAAAATGCCAAACCCTACTTGCCGTCGTCCTGCTGCAGGCTGTCCTGCTCACTGAGGCGCGCCTGCCTGCTGGCCATGCGCGCGGGCTTGTCGGGATCGGGTACGGCCGTGGGCATGGGCTCGTCGACATGACCGCCCCACCAGCCGCCCACAAAGTTGAGCGTGTGGAACACATTGATCACGGCACCGGGATCAATGTCGCACACCAGCTTGATAATGTCCTGGCTCTCGTAGGTCGAGACAACGGCGTGCAGCAGGTACATCTTTTCGCGGCTGTATCCGCCGATGACCTCGGCGCAGCTAATGCCGTGCTGAAAATGGTCAACATAGGCGGTCATGACCTCGTCCGCCTTGCGCGTTGTGATCTGCAGCGTCACGCGGTCGTAGCGACGATAGAAACTGTCGATGGTCTTGGTCGAAATAAACTGGAACACGATGGAGTACGCCGCATTGTCCCAGCCAAACATAAAGCCAAAGATCGCCAGGATAAAGCAGTTGAAACCAAAGATGACGCCCCAGATGGTCTTGCCCGTGTGGTTGGAAACCCACAGCGCGATAAAGTCGGTGCCGCCGGTGGATGCGCCGGACTTGAGCGCGATGGCAGCGCCCAGACCCGAGACCACGCCGCCAAAAATGATGAGCATGATCTTGTCGCCCAAAAACGGGGCGAAGTGAAAGATGTTGAGGAACAGCGATGAGAGCACAACCTGCATCATCGAGAAGATGACAAAGCGCTTGCTAATGCCGCTCCAGCATAGGAGCGCCACGGGGATGTTGAGCGCGAGCATACCGAGCGATATGTCGATGCGAACGCCGCCCAGCGAGGTAACGCGATCGAGCAGGACCGCGACGCCGGTAAGACCGCTCGGAAGCAGGTCGGCGGGCTGAATGAACGCCTGGATCAGAAATGTCTGGAGAACGGCGGAAATCGTGACCGCCACGGCAGTAATGGCGCGGCGAACGATGGTGAGGCGGCCGAGCACGAGCACGCGGTCCGTGAGCTGATCGATGGCGTTCGCCACGTAGGCTCCTTTCGAAGGCAGATATAGTTGTGGGGCATGCCCGCGATTGTAGCATGGAGCGAGCGGGGGCGCTTCAATTCACCCTCTCTCGACAACCATCAGAAGGACCGTGAGGCCGCTCAAAAGAAAAACGCCGTGAAGAGAGCGATCCCTTCACGGCGAATTCGGCGTTTGCCCAGATAAAACCTGCCAAAATAAACCTGTCCCTAAATGGCAGGTAGGATGTCGGTCAGGTTGTCGATGATGGTGTCGGCGGCGGACTGGTCCAGGTTGACGCCCTCGTGCGGACGCAGCGCTAGGACGCGGGCGCCGGAACGCTTGCCGGCCTCGATGCCCAAAGGCGAGTCCTCGATAACCAGGCACTCGGTAGGCTCCACCCCCAGCGCCTCCATGGCACGCAGGTAGATCTCGGGGTCGGGCTTAAACGCACTGCACTCGTGACCGCTGATGGTGTAGTCCAGCACGTCGGCGATACCGGCAATCTCAACCAGCTCGTCAATGAGCTCGCGATAGGACGAGCTTGCGATGGCGCACTTCACGCCGCGCTCGTGCAGCTCGCGCATCACCGGCTCCGTCTGCTCGTTGAGCAGCTCGGCATACGGAACGGGGTGGTCCGGGCTGTAGACCTGCTTGTACTCCACGCGCAGGCGCTCACGCAGCTCAATATCGTCGGGCACCAGCGCCTCCCAAATGGCAGGCTCGTTAGACCCCGAAAGATCGGGGATCTCGTCAAAGTGGAACCCCTTCTCCTCCATAAACGCCACGCGGCGACGGTTGTAGAACCACTCGGTATCGACCAGCACGCCGTCCATGTCAAACAGCACTGCCTTGATCATACGCATCTCCTCCCACCTGACAAAAAGGGACAGGTTTATTTTGGTAGGTTTTATCTGGGGTTTTGTGACGCAATGGACACGCCCTCCCCAGAGCAAAAAAGGGGACGGGGCGCAAACCCCATCCCCTCTCAATCAACCCGTAAGGTCTACTTACTTGTGATTAGTAGGAAAGCTTCCACATGTAGCGACGCATGGTCAGCGGGTGCTGACGGGCCTCGGCGATCTGGTTGCCGTACTCGCGCATAACGGCGAGGTGCAGCAGCGGGTTGAAGTAGGTGATGACGCTCGCGGGCACGGCGTCAGCCAGGCCGTAGTCCTTGGAGTCGATCAGAGCGACCTTGGCGCCCATGCGCTCAAGGAAGGTGAGGGCGCGGGCGTCCATCGGACGGGTGGCACCATCGGACATGAAGAAGACGTAGGGCTTACCCTCGGTGGAAACCTCGAACGGGCCGTGGAAGTACTCGCCGGTGTTGTAGGCGGCGGCGTCGATCCACTGCATCTCGGTGAACAGGAAGGCGGCGTGAGAATAAGCCATCTTCTCGGAGGCGCCGGAAGCCATGAAGTAGATCATCTTGTCGTCCTTGAAGTCCTCGGCGAACTTCTTGGCGAGCTTCTTGCAGTGCTGAGCGGCGTTCTCGCAGAGATCGAAGATGTTGGTGAGGCCGGTGATCATGTCCTCGTAGTGGTCATAGCCCTCGGTCTGCTGAAGGATCTCGAGAGCAAGAGCGATGGCATAGCCGGGCTTCTCGCACTTGGCAGCGTAGTTGGCGTGGAAGCCGTGGACGATGACGTGGTCGGCGTCGACGGTCAGAGCGGAGCCGGCCTTGTTGGTGAGGGAGACGACCGGGCAGTTGTGCTTCTTGGCGGTCTTGTTGGCCTCGACGGTCTCGGGCGTGGAGCCACCGAGGGAGCAGGTGATCACGAAGGTGTGCTCGTTGACCCAGGAAGGCGTGTCGTAGTTGAACTCGTTAGCGGTGAAGATCTGAACGTTCAGCTTGTCCGTGTTGTTGGCCAGGAAGTACTTGGCGGGGTAAAGATCGGACATGGAAGCGCCGCAGCCGACGAAGGCGACGCTGTGGATCTCGTGGTTGGACAGGACGTCAGCGACGATCTGCTTAGGGAGGTTAAGGTCGATCTCGTACATCTGACACATTCCTTTCGATTTTTGCGGCGCCACTTTGCCGGACGCTCGCAGGGTTACCGTGATTTGGACCGAGTCGCCGGCCCGTTGAGGATGTGACAAAGGAACTGTCCCTTTGACACATTTAGGGATGGAAGCCTGCCTGGGGTATGGGATGCCAGGCAGGCCCCCGGGGGAAAGCGGTTAGGCGCTTGGTCGCGACTAGGCCAGGATGCCGGCCGCGGAGAGGGCGATGCCGCCCACGATGGCGATCACGAGAAGCCAACCGGTGTTGACGTTCTTCTTGATGAGCCAGTACATAAGGCCGGTGAGGCCAAGGGAGATCATCTGGGGCATCATGCCGTCCAGGATGTCCTGGATAACGACGGTACCCTCAGCGAACTGCAGCGGGGTGGTGGCGCCGATCAGCGTAGCGATCATGCCGCCCACGGACATAAGACCCACAATGCCGCAGACATACATGAGCTTCTCCATGAGGTCGCCGCCCTGAAGCTTGCTCAGGTACTCGTGGCCACCCTGATAGCCCATCTTGGCTGCGAACCAAGTGATCAGCACAGAGGGGACGATGGAGATGAGCATGGCCAGGATCGGGCCCATGATGGAGCCCTGCTGAGCCAGCTGAACGCCCAGGCCAAAGGCGATGACGCGGATGGTGCCCTGGAAGAAGGAGTCACCGATGCCGGAAAGCGGACCCATGAGGGAGGTCTTGACCGCGTTGATCGAATCGGGATCGAAGTTCTCGGGATCCTTGGCGTACTCCTCCTCCATGGAGGCGGAGAGGCCCAGGATGAAAGCGCTCGTCTGCGGGGTGCAGTTGTAGAACGCCATGTGACGGTGGTAAGCCTCTTTCTTAGCAGCGAGCTGCTTGGGGTCGGACTCATCCGGATAGAGGCGATCGAGCGTGGGAACCATGCCGTAGAGGAAGCCCATGTTCATCTGACGCTCGTAGTTCCAAGAGGCCTGGATGGCCCAGGAGCGCCAGAAGAACTGGCTGACCTTCTTGTTCAGGGACACGTCCTTGGTTGCGGTTGCCATAGTGTGTTCCTCCTTAGTCTTCGTCGTCTTCGAGCGGATCGTAGTCGGAATCGACACCGGCGGCTGCATGGGAACCATTGAACTTGAAGCCCATGAAGACGACAGCCAGGCACACGCCGATCAGAGCGACCGCGATGACGGACAGGTTGAGGTAAGCGGCGAGCAGGAAACCGATGAACAGGAACGGAGTCATACCCTTCTTGATCATCATGGTGAGCAGCAGGGCCAAGCCGTAGGCGGTCATGATCTTGGTCGAAACGTTAAGACCAGTGGACAGCCACTCGGGAACCATGTTGACGATGGCCTGAACCAGGTCGGTGCCAACAAAGACGGCGAGGAAGATCGGCAGGAAGTACATGATGGCGTACAGACCGGAGCCGGCGCAGATGTGCATACGGTAGGCGGTCTTGAACTTTCCGTTATCGATCGCGCTATCTGCCACATGGGTGAGGGCGGCGATGATGGAACGGAACACGATGCCGAGGAGCTGACCCAGGACGGCGACCGGGATGGCGATCGTCATGGCGGTCTCGGCGGAAGCATCGGTCAGGCACGCAAAGGCAGCGGCCACGATGCCGCCCAGGACCATATCGGGCGGAACGGCGGCGCCGACCTGCACCAGGCCCATGGACACGAGCTCGACGGCGGCACCGACGGCAAGGCCGGTGGGCACATCGCCCAGCAGCAGACCGACGAGCGTAGCGCCAACGAGGGGCTGCTCGAAGTTAAGACGACCGAGCAGGCGGGAGTCCCACATGCAGAACACGCCGACGAGGCCGACGAGCACCGCACTGATGAACGTATTCATACCCTTCTCCTTTCAGTCAGGCAAAAGCCTGGTTGATTACAGCTTGGCGTCGATGTCGACGCTCTGATACGTAGGGGTCTGCTGGACATAGAGCTTGATGCCCATGTCGAGCAGCTGGTTGACGTCGGCCTTCTGGGTGGCGTCGAGGAAGACGGAGCTGTCCTTGCCGCCGACCTGATCGGCACCGTTGTGGTTGGCGGTGGCGCCCAGGTTGATGGCGTCGAGCTTGTAGCCCTGGCAGAACTGCAGCATCTCGGCAGTGTTGCCAAAGACGAACATGACGCGCTCGCCGAGGGTGTTGAGCTTATCCATCTTGGCGAGGGCACGCTCGACGGTGAAGACGTTCAGGCGCACGCCCTGGGGCTTGGCCAGCTTAAGAGCGCCCTTCTTGATGTCATCGTTGGCGGCAGCGTTGTCGACGACGATGATGCGCTCGGCCTGGACCTTGGTGGTCCAGGTAAAGACGACCTGGCCGTGCAGCAGACGGTAGTCAAGACGTGCGAGGACGATCTTGGCGGGACCGGAGCTGTGACGGGACGCCTTGGCCTTCTTTGCGGGAGCCGCGGCGGCCTCGACCGGTGCGTTGGGGTTGGTCAGACCGGTGCGGGCCTCGTTGATGAGGGCCGCGAGCTCGGCGCCCTTGACGGGGACGGGGCTCATAGCGAGCGTGAGCGCCAGCGGGATGTTGAAACCGCTGACAACCGTAAACTTCGTGCCGTTCTTGGAAAGCTCGACCATGTTGTTGTTGACCGAGCTGCCGAGCATATCGGTCAGCACATAGACGGTGTCGTCCGCGTTGAACGTGGCGATCATGGCGTCCACCTTATTGGTGATGGGCTCCTTGTCGTCACGAGCAAGCGACACGACGTGGACGTTCGACACGTCGCCGAGAACCATCTCGAGCGTGTCTTTGGCGCCTGCGGCCAGGCCGCCATGAGATGCGAGAATGATCTGATTCATCTTGCCTCCTCCTTTTCGTTATGGTCATTATAACGTCTTATACGTTGC
>DBEZGO010000028.1:0-4210 GCA_048189345.1 Collinsella sp. | reverse complement strand
CGCGTTCTTTACGCGCCTGGGCTTTAGCGTGCAGCTGTCCGACCAGTCGAGCAAAAAGACCTACCAGGCGGGCATCGAGTCCATGCCGTCCGAGAGCGTGTGCTACCCGGCAAAGATGAGCCACGGCCATGTGATGAACCTTATCGACCGCGATGTCGACTTCATTTGGATGCCGTGCGTGCGCTGGGAGCGCAAGGAGGATCCGACCGCCGGCAACTGCTATAACTGTCCCATCGTCATGAGCTACCCCACGGCGCTGGCGCTCAATATCGACGAGATCCGCGAGCAGAATATCGAGTTCCTGTACCCGTTTGTGCCCTATCACGACAAGACCGAGCTCAAGCGCCGCCTGTATCAGGTGCTCGCCGTCGACCGTGTGGCCGATGCCGAGGCTGGTCGCGGCCGCGTGCGTGGTCCCAAGATCACGCGCTCCGAGGTCGATGCTGCCGTCAACGCCGCCTTCGAGGCCGATGCGCGCTTCCACGAGGATATCCAGACCATGGGCGAGGAGGCTCTTAAGTGGGTCGAGGACCACGGCGGCCACGGCATCGTACTCGCCGGTCGTCCCTACCACAACGACCCCGAGATCAACCACGCCCTGCCCGAGCTTATCTCGAGTTTTGGCTTTGCGGTCTTTACCGAGGATTCGCTCGCGCATCTCGTGAAGCCCGAGCGCCCCATCCGCGTCGTCGACCAGTGGATGTACCACAGCCGCCTGTACGCCGTCGCCCGTTTTGTGACGATGCGCAACGATCTGGACCTGATCCAGCTCAACTCTTTCGGCTGCGGCCTGGACGCCCTGACCACCGATCAGGTGCAGGAGATTCTGGAAGCCAGCGGCAAGATCTACACCGTGCTCAAGATCGACGAGGTGTCCAACCTGGGCGCCGCGCGCATCCGCATCCGCTCACTCATGGCGGCGCTTAAGGACCAGGAGGCCGAACGCTTGGCCGAGGCCACGGCCGCGGGCGAGGCCTACGAGCAGGGCGATGCCGCGCCGGTGGCGCCCTCCAAGGATGCCCCCGCGTTCGCGAGCCGCAAGTACACGTTCGAGGCGCAGCGCGAGAGTGCATCGACCGCGTGGCCCAAGGTGCCCTTCACCGAGCAGATGCGCGACGAGGGCTACACCATCCTGTGCCCGCAGATGGCGCCGATCCACTTTGACCTGGTCAAAGAGGTGTTCCGTGGTGCTGGCTACAACTTGGAGCTGCTGCCCTCGACCGATCACGACGCCGTCGAGGCCGGCCTGCGCTACGTGAACAATGACATTTGCTATCCGTCCATTTTGGTGACCGGCCAGATTATGGAGGCCATCGAGAGCGGTCGGTACGACCTGTCCAAGACGGCCGTGGTTATCAGCCAGACCGGCGGCGGCTGCCGTGCCACCAATTACATCGCGCTCATCCGCAAGGCCCTGCGCGAGAGCGGCCATCCTGAGATCCCGGTGATCTCGCTTTCGGCCGTGGCGCTCGGCGAGGACAACCCCGGCTTTAAGATTACGCCGGCGCTGCTCAAGCAGGCAGTCTACGCGGTGCTCTTTGGCGACGTGATGATGCAGATGCTCTACCGCTGCCGCCCGTACGAGGCAACGCCTGGTGCCGCCAACGCGCTCTACGAGGAGTACATGGCGCGCGCCCGCAAGCTGGCGCCTAAGTTCAACAGGCATAACTACACCAAGCTGTGCCGCGAGGCCATCCGCGCGTTCGACACCATGCCGCTCGTGGGCGAGGGTACCAAGCCGCGCGTGGGCGTGGTCGGTGAGATCTTGGTCAAGTTCCACCCTACGGCCAACAACCACGTGGTCGACGTGATCGAGCGCGAGGGCTGCGAGGCTGTGGTGCCGGGCCTGCTCGATTTCTTCCTGTACTCCATGAGTAATGCCGAGCTGCAGAAGGACGAGCTGGGAAGCTCTGCCACTACGCGCGCGGGCATGCAGGCGCTCATTAAGCTGGTGGACTGGATGCGTACGCCGGTGGAGGAGATGCTCGAAAAGTCCCGCCGCTTTGAGGCGCCCGAGCGCATCGGCACCATGGCCGACAAGGCCCGCACGGTGCTTTCGGTGTGCAACAACATGGGCGAGGGCTGGCTGCTCACGGCCGAGATGCTCGACCTGATTGATCATGGCGCGCCCAACATCATCTGCACGCAACCCTTCGCGTGCCTGCCCAACCATGTGGTGGGCAAGGCCGTGATCAAGGAGCTGCGCCGTCAACATCCCGAGAGCAACATCGTTGCGGTGGACTATGATCCTGGTGCGTCCGAGGTCAACCAGCTCAACCGTATTAAGCTCATGATCAGCGTTGCCAAGGAAAACATGCGCGCCGGCAAGGGCTTTAAGCTCGAGAAGGTGGCGCCGCTCGCGATGGACGAGGTCACCGGCCAGATGCGTGCCCATGATGGCTGCGTGAGCTGCGGACCGGCCAGCGAGGAGGCCGTTGCATCGGTCGCCAAGCGTCTGGGACGCGGCATTAAGAAGTAGTTGGCCTGCTTTGGGCTAGATATGAGGCAAACGGGTGGTAGCCGTGCCGGCTACTACCCGTTTTTGCTGGACATATGTTGCGCAAATGACCTTGCTACAGCCTTCCGTGGGCTTGCCCGATTTTTGGGCCGGCTCGGGCTTTGAGGACAAGCTGCTGCAAGCCCAGGGCGATTTTTCGCTCAACGCGGGCCAGCACAGCGTGACCTATCTGCCAAACGACGAGATGATCGCTGCGGACTGCCCATCGCCACCTACGAGATGGAAGCCGAAAAGTATATCTACCGCGTGTACAAGTACGAGCTGTAGCACTGTGCTTAGGTTTGACCAATGGAGTATGAAAACACGCCGTTCGCCGATGCCCCCTCCGTGAGTGGTAGCCATATGGTTTGATATCAGAAACATATAGTTGTCGCCAGCTTGCTGGCGACGTTCCCCCTGATATCGGAGGTTCCAGGTATGTTTCGCGCTCCGTTGAACAACTATTGATTGGGCCAACATGGGTCGCCGTGCTATTTCGATAACCCTTGCAGTGGTCTGCCTGGCTGTGCTCCTGGGCGCTACAGGGCTGTTTGCTATAAGTCGAGAAACGTCCTATATGCAGGAATGCGCTTCCGAAGGGTTTGCCATTGACGGTTACTATCGGGATGACAAAACGAGTCGGGAAACCCTGGCCTTTCTTGAAGAGGATAACCATCGGTGGCAACTGGTCGACAAAGACGGCAGCTGCGTTGACGGGCAGTTTAAGCGTACGGATGACCCTAACATCCTGATATTAAAGAAGGAAAACGGCGAAGAATTCGGTACGGTCCACGTGGCGTATATATCGCGCCGACGCAATCAGGGGCAGATTTACCTAATTAGAAATACTGAGGTGACCCGATTTTATCTTGTGAGCACCGATCCGGCGTTTACGGTGGAGTCTGGCGATGTCGATGCGGACGTCTGATTCACGGCAATAAAACAGCGAGCGGGGCGCGGACGTGAACTACGTCCCGTTTTTTGCTTGTGCCTGCGTCGCGTCTGAGCCTCGCCGCGACTTGCGCCTGTGCGCGGGAGCCATCCCATGCTCCGCATTACTCCACATCAAATTCCACGCGGTCGAGATCGGGCACATTGAGGTCGATGAGCTTACGGGCGACGTGACGGTCGTGTGCCCCGAGCGCCTCGCTTGTCGTCACATGGGCGACGATTTCGCGCTCTACAATGCCTTCCTCGTCCCCTTCGGTAGCCGAGGTCTCGACGGCGACGGTGTAATCCCTAAAGCCCGGCAGCACCGCGGCAAGCTCGCGCGTAGTTTCGGTGACGCCGTAGCCGTCCTGCACGCCGGCCTGCGCCGAGCCAATGGACCCCGCGGTCATAACGATGCAGGGGATGGCAAAGATCACCGTGCCCACGATGATGCGGCGGCGCACCTTGCGCGATAGCTCGTTGACCTCGGCGTTTTCTTCAGCAGTCACAATACCGTCGCCGTTCAGGTCGCGCTTGAGCGGCACGCGCAAAAGAAGCAGCACGGCTTCGGCGGCCAGTGCGATAAAGACCACGTTGATGCCAAACTCATAAAGCGCCGAGAGAAACAGTGACCCGCTTGCAATGGCGATGCCATAGCCCGCCGCGCACAGGGGCGGCATGAGCGCGGTCGCCACGGCCACGCCGGCGATGAGCGTGGCGGGTTCCTGGTCGCGCGAGTTGCCCAGGCCACCCGCAAAGCCGCCCGCGAGCGCGACGGCAAGG
>DBEZGO010000027.1:0-4576 GCA_048189345.1 Collinsella sp. | reverse complement strand
AATTGGTGCGGCGTATAGGATTCGAACCTATGACGTTCTGATTCGTAGTCAGACCCTCTATCCAGCTGAGGTAACGCCGCAGCGCAAGACATATAAAACCACTTTAGCTTATTGGAGTCAAGCACAATCTCAAACTTTTTTGTGGAACGCAGTTTTGTCATGCTGCTCCGCATATACCGCCGTTCCCCGTACGATTGATTGGCTTTTCGATCACGTCAAACTTGGCATCAAGTTCTCTCAGGAGCGATCTCACCCGCTGGGCGCAATCATAATCGGCAAACGAGATGCTCAGCATGCGCGCGACCTGGTTGGAAGTCCCAACTCCATAGAAGTGCTCCAGCGCCACAAGCCCCTCGTGCGTCACAAAGGTCTCGACCACATGCGGCGACTCCTCAAAGCACCATTGGGTCAACGGACCCTCACTCGTCTGCCGAAGCACCAGGCCACCCATGCCAGACGGCTCACACGTTACAAGCAGGTACTCCCCGCCCTCGTCGCTCTCAAACAAAACCACCCGATCATCAAACAGCTCCATCGCGTCCCCCTTCTCTCGCTCTTATTTAGCAAAAGCATAGCAGGTAGATGGCTGTATACAGAACAGTTGTTCGTGTATTTTCTATTGAGCTGTCCGCACGGCATGGTATGGACCTACGCACGAAATAGGGCGCCCCCGAAGGAGCGCCCTTGCATATCCCCTATGCAGGCAAGTTACGCGACCGGCTCGATCTTCTCGAGGCCGCCCATGTAAGGACGCAGAACCTCGGGAATCGTGATGGTGCCGTCGGCGTTCTGGTAGTTCTCCAGAATGGCGGCCATGGTGCGGCCGGCCGGCAGGCCGGAACCATTGAGGGTGTGCAGGTAGCGCGAACCCTTGAAGTTCTCGGGGTCGCGATACTTGATGTTGGCGCGGCGAGCCTGGAAGTCACCGCAGTTGGAGCAGGAGCTGATCTCCTTGTAGGCGTTGTAGCTCGGCAGCCAAACCTCGACGTCGTAGGTCTGACGGGCAGAGAAGCCCAAGTCGCCGGTGCACAGGCTAATCACGCGATACGGAAGGCCCAGCTGCTGCAGCAGGTACTCGGCCTCGGCGGTCATGCTCTCGAGCTCCTCGTCGGACTCCTCCGGCTTAGCGAACTTGACCATCTCGACCTTGTCGAACTCGTGCTGACGGATGATGCCGCGGGTGTCGCGACCGGCGGAACCGGCCTCCTCGCGGAAGCAGGGGGTGAAGGCGGTGTAGCGGCGCGGCAGGGTGTCGGCATCGAGGACCTCGCCGGCGTGCAGGTTGGTAAGCACGACCTCGGCGGTGGGGATCAGGAAGTTGTCGCCCGAGACGTGATAGGCGTCGTCCTCGAACTTGGGCAGCTGGCCCGTGCCAAACATGGTCTGACGCTTGACGACGATAGGCGGCCACCACTCCTTGAAGCCACGGCTGGTGTGCGTATCGAGGAAGAAGTTGATGAGGGCACGCTCCAGGCGGGCACCGGCGCCACCGAGAACGGTGAAACGGCTGCCGGAGAGCTTGTTGCCGCGCTCGAAGTCAAGAATGTCGAGGTCGGTGCCCAGATCCCAGTGCGGCTTAAAGTCGAAGTCGAACTCGCGCGGGGTGCCCCAGCGGCGACGCTCGATGTTCTCGTCCTCGTCCTTGCCGTACGGCGTGGCCTCGCAAGGAATGTTGGGCAGGTGAGCCATGAAGTCGTACTGCTCCTGCTCGAGGGCAGTACGACGCTCGGCCAGACCGTCAATCTTCTCGTTGACGGCGCGCACGGCCTCCTTGGCGGCCTCGGCCTCGTCCTTCTTGCCCTCCTTCATCAGGGCGCCGATCTTCTTGGACTCGGCATTGCGCGTAGCCTGGAGTTCCTCGACCTCGGTGATGACGGCACGGCGCTCGTCGTCGAGCTCAAAGAACTTCTCGCGATCCCAAGACGTCTGGCGGTTAGCCATGGCGACATCGATGGCATCGGGATTCTCGCGAACAAACTTGATATCAAGCATTAGATCCTCCGGCGATATACATTCCATTTAGGTTGCAACCTTGTACATGTATGGGCAAGTATATACTTATGAGCGTTTACGACCCAACTCAACTACGCAAGAAGGCACCCAATGGACGCAGTTTTTTCCTTTTTGTTTGGCACCCGCACCGGTTTTGCCATCCTTTTCGCCGGCGGCATCCTGTTATTTGCGATTCTTGCCTTTGTAATGGAGAAGCGTACCCATAAGATGTACGTCGACCGCGGACCCAAGTCCGAGGATGAGGAAGACAGCTTCTGGGACTAACCTGCCAAAAAGGGACAGGTTTATTTTGGTCTGTTTTATCTGGGCAAACGCAAGCGCCCCGCAACTGGAATTGAGCCAGTTGCGGGGCGCTTTTCGCTAAAAGGACAAAACCGCAGAAAATACCTGCCAAAAATAAACCCGTCCTTTTTTTGGTCGGTTTTACTGGAGAGTTGCGTCGATTGCCTTGACCAGGGCGCTGCGCATGCCGGCGTCCTCGAGCGCAACGACGCCCTTGATGGTGGCACCACCGGGCGAGCATACGGCATCCTTCATCGCCGCAGGATGCTGGCCAGTTGCAAGCTGCAGCTTTGCCGTACCTAGCACCATCTGGCTCACAATGCGATAGGCATCGGCACGCGGGATACCGTGCTTGACCGCCGCATCGCCCAGGGCCTCGATTGCCATGGCGACAAATGCCGGAGCGCAACCACCCACCGTGCCTCCCACAAACAGCAGACTCGTATCGAGCTCGACCACCGCACCGAGTTTGCCAAGCAGATCAAGCACCACGGCGCTCTGCTCATCACTAAGCGTGGAAGCCTTCTCGCAAGCGATGACGCCCTCGCCCACCGAAACCGGTGTGTTGGGCACCGTCGAGATATGCGCGACGCCCGGCAGGACCTGCTCCCACTTGGCACTGTCCCAGGTCCAGGCAACCGACAGAACGACCTTTTTGGCAAGAGCATCCTTGAGCGGGGCGAATACCTTCTCGATCATGTACGGTTTGACCGCAGCGACCACGATATCGGATGCGGCGACAACCTCGGCGGCATCGTGGCAGGCGACCATGCCGCGCGCCTCGCAGCGCTCAACCAGTGCGTCGTAGCGACCCGCGCAGGCGCACATGTCGCTCGCAGCTACACCGGCAGCGATCCAGCCATCGGCCATAGCGCTCGCCATATTGCCAAAACCGACAAATCCAATCTTCATATCTCATAGTCCTTTCAGACACATTCCTCAAAACGAAAGGTATTGTCCCACGCCATTGTTTCGTATTGCCGACCTATTTGTGATACGGCTCGCCACGGCTGATCTTGCAGGCACGGTAAATCTGCTCTAGCAGCACCACACGCGCCAGGTTATGCGGCAAGGTAATGCGTCCAAAGCTGAGCATCTCGTCGGCGCGGGCGCGCACCTCATCACTCACGCCGTCCGAACCGCCGATTACAAAGGCAATGTCGCTGCTGCCTCGCAGCATAAGATCGTCGAGCCGCGCCGAGAGCTCCTCACTCGAACGCTCCTTGCCCTCGATAGCCAGCAGGATCACATGCGCCCGAGACGGCAATGCAGCAAGAATTGCCGCCCCCTCCTTGTCGCGCGCGGCATCCACGCCGCCCGCCTTAGCCGGGTCGATATCGGCCACCTCGCGGATATCCACCTTGGCATAGGCACCTAAGCGCTTGGTATACTCAGCGCACGCGTCCTTCCAAAAGCGCTCCTTGAGCTTACCGACGCAAACGACGGTGTATTTCACGCGCGCCTACTCCTTCGAACCGTTTTGAACTTTGCCGGCGGTCAGCATCTGCTCGAACATCGAGGCCGACTGCGAGAAATCGCTCGGCAGTACGACCGTCGAAGTTTTACCCGTGCGAGCGAACTCCGTCATCATCTCGGACCACTGCGTAAACATGAACAGCTGGTTGGCCTCGTCGTTGCCGACGCCCGTCTCCTGGATGATCTCGAGTGAATCTTTGATGCCCAGCGCGATGGCCTTGCGCTGGTTGGCGATGCCCTCGCCCGCCTTTTCCATAGCCTCGGCCTCGGCGGTCGCCTCGGTGACGCGCTTGATACGGTCTGCCTCGGCGAGCTCCTGTGCCGCAGCGCGCTTGCGCTGGGCGGCGTTGATGTCGTTCATGGAGTTCTCGACCTCGGTCGGCAGTGCGATTTTGGTGATGAGCGTCGACACGAGGGTGAAGCCGTAGGCGGCCATCTGCTCGGAAACGGTAGCGTTGACATCCTTGGCGATGTCATCCTTCTTGGCAAAGACCTCATCGAGTGTGTAGACGGGAATCGAAGAGCGCAGGGCGTCGGTGATGAAGTCACGCATCTGGTCGACGGGCTCCTGCAGCATGTAGTAGCTCTTGTAGATACCCGAATCTGCCGGGCCGGCGCCCATGTCATAGCTCACGTGGTACTGAGCAGAGACCTCAAGGCCGATGGTCACGTTGTCCTGGGTCTTAACGTCGATGCCAAAACCGTTTTTCATGGTGCGCAGACTCACCGTGGCGGCCTTGCGGTCGATCACGGGCACCTTCATGTGGAAGCCCGCGTTGACGATGCGGTTAAACTTGCCCAGACG
>DBEZGO010000026.1:0-6005 GCA_048189345.1 Collinsella sp. | reverse complement strand
GGCCGGCATCAAGCTGCTTACCAGCGCTCCGGTCAAGAATGCCTGCGTGCAGGGTATCGCGTGCGGCATGCGCATCAAGAACGGCTACCAGGACATGGTCGAGCAGGCCAAGGCTAATGTCGACGACATGGTTGCCGAGGCTGCTTACATCACCCAGAGCGAGGCCGCTGCTGACGAGGCAGCCGAGTAACGCTCCCAGGCACAAACTATGAGATTCTCGATTATTAGCGAGATCCCCGGCAGGACCCGTCTTCAATTGGCGGGTCCTGTGCCAGAGAGCGATCTCGATGCACTTCTTAAGCTTGGCGGCGACATCGACGGCGTGCACAAGGTGCGCGTCTACGGCCGCATCGGCCAGATGGCGCTCGAATACGATGAGCCGCGCCGCGATGCCGTGCTGGCCGCCGTCGGTGCGCTCGATGCCCAGGCCATTGCCGACGCAAAGACGGGTTACGTGATGCAGCTTGAGCCACGTAAACACAAGCTCGTCATGGACCTGGCGACACTCGTCGGTGCCCATTACGCACGTCGCTGGTTCTTGCCGACGCCTCTGCGTGCGGTGTTTGTCGTGGCCGGTTACATGGCATTTTTGCGCGCTGCCCTTCATGAGCTCGCGCAGCCGCGCCTGACCGTTCCCGTGCTCGACGCTTCGGCCATCGGTATCTCGTTTGTCAAACGTGATGTCGACACCGCGGGCCAGACGATGTTCCTGCTCAACGTGGGCGAGCTGCTCGAGGACTATACCCGCGCCATGAGCGAAAACGAGCTCATCAACTCGCTGCTCGATGTGCCCGACAAGGCGCAAAAGGTCGTCGGCGACACCGAGGTAAGCGTTGCCGCCACCGAGCTCGAGCCCGGCGACTTGGTCGCCGTGCGTACCGGCATGTCCATCTGCATCGACGGTGTTGTCGAGCAGGGGAGCGCTATGGTCAACCAGGCGACCCTGACCGGCGAGCCGCTGGCCGTCGAGCGCAGCGTGGGCGACGACGTGTTCGCCGGTACCGTCGTGGAAGACGGCGGCATCTTGGTGCGCGTGCGCGCCAATACGGCGCAAACCAAACTGCGCTCAATCGTCTCGCTCGTGCAGACGGCCGACTCGCTCAAGTCCGAGGGCCAGTCGCATATGGAGGACCTTGCCAACAAGATCGTCCCGTGGAACTTCCTGCTCGCGGGCCTGGTTGCGCTTACTACTCGCAGCCTCATCAAGACCTCGGCGGCACTGATGGTCGACTACTCGTGCGCACTCAAGCTCACGGGTTCCGTTGCCGTCATGACTGCCATGAGCGATGCTGCCAAGATGGGCGTTATGGTCAAGGGCGCGAAGTACTTTGAGTCGTTTGCCAAGGCCGATACCATTGTCTTTGACAAGACCGGTACGCTGACCGAGGCCCAGCCGCGCCTAGCTTGCGTGCTCACGACCGACGGCTGGAGCGAGGACGAGGTCCTGCGCCTTTCCGCTTGCTTGGAGGAGCATTTTCCGCATCCGGTGGCGCGTGCCGTGGTCAACGCCGCCCGCGAGCGCGGGCTCGAGCACCGCGAGCGTCACGCTGCGGTCGAGTATATTGTGGCGCACGGCATCGCTTCGTCCATCGAAGGGCGTCGCGCGATTATCGGCTCGGCACACTTTGTGTTTGAGGACGAGAGCGCGCAGCTCGAGGCCGACATTAAGGAGCAAATCGAGTCCCAGATGCAGGGCCTGTCGCCGCTGTATCTGGCGGTCGATGGAAAGGTCGTCGGCGTGCTCGGTATCGAGGACCCGCTCAAGCCCGGGGTCCGCGAGGCAATCGCCGACCTGCATGCGCTGGGCGTCAAGCATGTCGTTATGCTCACGGGCGATTCGGAGCGCACGGCCGAGCGCATTGCGCGCGAGGCGGGTGTCGACGAGTTTAAGGCCGAACTGCTGCCCGAGGACAAGTACGCCTATGTGGAGCGCATTAAGAGCGAGGGGCGCCATGTTGCCATGGTGGGCGACGGCGTCAACGATTCGCCGGCGCTCGGTTTGGCCGACGTGGGCTTGGCGATGGGTGGCGGAAGCGACATTGCCAAGGAGGTCGCCGATATCATCCTGACCGATACGGATCTTGCCGCGATCGTGCGTTTGCGCCGCATGAGCCAGGGCCTCATTGACCGACTGACGAGCTCCTATTCTAAGGTGATGCTCACCAACTCAGCGCTCTTGGCACTGGGCATTACCGGCGCGATTACCCCGCAGGCGTCGTCACTGCTGCACAACGGCTCGACGATTGCCTACAGCCTGGGCAACGCAAAGGCGTACCTGCGTTAACAGACGTGTTCACCCACGTTATCTGGCCTGCGCCCAGACGGCATCGGTGTCGTCCGGACGCAGGCCTTTTGCGTTTGACCATGTGCTAGCTTCTCTATATAGTGTGGCTAGCAGAGCTAGCAATTGAAGGGAGCGGGATCGACGTGGGTGCTGTTAGCGGCATGGCGCAGGTGAATGTTCGCGTAGATCGCCAGGTCAAGAATCGTGCCGAGGAGGTGCTGCGGCTTTCGGGCGGGTCACTGCCCGAGCTCATCAAAAAGGTGGTGGCCAAGGTCGCGCAGGGTGGCGGGCAGTGCGAGGAAGTGCTTGCGGCCGTCGACGACCGGCGGCAGACCGTCGCGCCCGATACTCCGTTCGCCGCATCATGGGCGGCGGCAGATCAGCTTTACGCGGACCTGGGCATCGCTACGTCGCCCGTATCCGACGATCGCGGTTGGGAAACAATCTATTCCGAAGCCATGGACGAGCACTATCGCCAAAAGGGAATGATCCTGTGAGCGGGGCTCCCCTCAAAATAATGGTGGATGCCAACGTATGGGTTGATTCGTTTTGCGCCGACCATGCCGAGTCGCTTGCCGCACGCGCGTTTATTGGGCAGGCGACGGAGGCGGGGGCATTGCTGTTCTTTCCGGTGCATATCGCCAAGGACGTACTGTATGTTGTACAGCACGAACTGAAGCGCAGCGTTCTTGCCAGCGGGGGAGCGCTCGGCGAGGCTTCTGCCTGCGCGATTGGCGATGCGGCGCTGGCGTTTGTTCGGAACATGACCGAAAACGCCACGGCCGTGGGTGCAGATGCGTCGGACCTTTGGCTGGCCGACAAATACTTAGCGCTCCATCGCGATTACGAGGACAACTTGGTACTCGCCGCATGCAAACGCGCCCAGGTTGATTACTTGGTGACCAACGATCGAAAACTGCTCGAACATGCCAATCTTGCAGCAAAGACACCTCGTCAAATGATGCCGATTCTTGCTTTGGCCAAACGCGGCGGCACGGCTATCGGTTGACGCGAGCTGTTCGCGGGCCCCTTGGACGACGATGCGCCAAGGGGCCCGCGTCTGCTATTTACAAAAGCTCGGCCTTGATGGTGGGACTTTCTGCGAGCTGCTCGGCTGCCTTTTCGTTGGAGCTGTCGAGTGCTGCCAGACTGCGGTAGACCCACTCGTTGACCTGGGTGTTCTTGACGCCTGCGGTCTGCATAAGGGCGCCTACCTCGCGGATTGCTGCGAACAGATCGGCCTTGGGACCCGCGAGCTCGACCTCGATACCGTGGTAGGCGGCCACGCCGCGGTTCTCACTCACGTGGTCGATAAAGCCCTCGACGGTCTCAAGCTGCTGGGCGAGAGTTGCATCATCGTCAACGTCCAGCGCGACGAGTGCGTTCGATACCGTGAGGGCGGGATGTCCGCAGGGGACAAAGCCCTCGATGACATCCATAGCTTCGGTAATGGTTGAGCCCAGGCCTGCGAGGGCATTGACGAGTTGCTGCTTGGTATCCATAACGGTCCTTTCGACGGGTCAATTTTGCTTGGCGAAAATATACGTGACGCGATCGGTAACAAAAGTGCGAAGTGCGGCGCACATTGGGGTCTTCACAGCTCGTGCATAGAACAGCTGTCCGCTTTCAGAACGTGGTAAGATAACACTCCACAAGCGGGGCTCGCCCCGTATGTTCCTTGAAAAGTCGACGGTTATCGGGTGTTTGCAGGCCCGATACCATCCAGACTTTCCCAACATTCGGGGGCGACTGGTTTCGACACGATAGCTCTGAGAGAGGAAGCAAGCCGAGGTCTCCTCGCCTCGTTAAACAGGGGTACCGTCAAATTGAATTGACAACAACTCTTCTTTTGAGCCTATGGCTCTCGCTGCTTAATTTATAGCGGCGCGTCAACCCGGTGATTTCCCCGACACCGGCGCGACGTCATTTTAGGGGAATGCTCCTGCGCACGTAATCGGTATGGCGCAGGCTAAGACCGAACCGGTTAGGACGCCGCGAGCGTGTCGCTGCGCGCAAAGCGTCTGAGACTAAACCAGCGACTGAGCTTGGAGATGCCAATCAGGGGGCTTTCGTGGACCGGAGTTCGATTCTCCGCGCCTCCACCATACGTAACAGGCAGGTAGAGAAGTGTCTCTACCTGTCTTTTTATTACTTGCAGATACCGCGGAGAATCGAACTCTATGCAGGGCGCGGGCGTTAGGAAAACGCGTAAGCGTTTTTAGCCCGCGGGCGAGGACGCCGACAGGCGGCCGAAGCCGGTGCGTATTTGCGAAGCAAATACGCGGATTCTCCGCGCAAAGCTTCAACCCTATGCAGATGCGATGCCGATCGGACTGCAGCCTGCCATGCCCCGCATCAACGTCGCCCCAGGTGGAAAATCCATCCCAGAATTCCGGTTCAGACTGGGATGCGGTTTCCGGATGACGTTTCAAGCGGAAACCGCATCCCGGAATCGACGCTCGGAATGGGATTCATTTTCCGGATGGCGCCTCAAGCGGAAACTGCAACCCGGAATCCGCGCTCAGAACGGGTCGCGCTTTCCCAACGGCGGTCCAAGCGGAAAGCGCATCCCGTAATCCCGCCTCAAACTGGGACGCACTTTCCGCTTCACCTGCCGCCCCGAAAAACCTGCGCGCCCTCCATCCCAAAACTGGGTAGAAGAAAGCCAAAACGCAATCGCAGGAGGTCAATATGACTGCAGAAGATAAGGCAAAGAACGCCGGCAAGGTCGCGCTCGTCTTGGAGGGCGGCAGTTTTCGCGGGCAGTTTACCGCCGGCGTGCTCGACGTTCTCATGGAGGCCGGTGTCGAAATTCCGGCGGTGTACGGCGTATCGGCCGGTGCGCTCAACGGCGTCAACTACAAGTCACACCAGATCGGTCGCGTCAATCGCATCAACCTGACCTTCTGCAATGACAACCGCTACATGGGTGCCGCATCCTTCGCATCCACGGGCTCCATCGTGGGTTACGACTTTATCTTGAACGATATCCAGGACCGCCTGGATCCCTTTGACAACGAGGCGTTCGACGCGAGCCCCATCGAGATGTACGCCGTCGCGACGGACATGCTCTTTGGAACTGCCGCATACCTGCCGGTCAAAAGCGCCGTGCTCGACCTCGACGCCGTGCGTGCCTCGACCTCGTTGCCGCTGGTGACGCCGCCGGTCGAGATTGACGGGCACAAATACGTCGACGGCGGCGTAGCCGATTCGGTTCCTATCGAGCATGTGCTGGAGGAGGCCGGCTTCGAGCGCGCGGTTGTCATTGTCACGCAGGACCGCTCGTACGAGAAAAAGCCCTACGAGTTTATGCCTGCCGCGCGCGCCCGCTATGCCGACTACCCCTACCTGCTCGAGGCTATCGAGACGCGACACGACCGCTATAACCTCCAGCGCATGCACCTGTGGAAGTATGAGCGCGAGGGCCGCGCGCTGGTCATC
This sequence comes from Collinsella sp., assembly GCA_048189345.1. Lineage (GTDB taxonomy): Bacteria > Actinomycetota > Coriobacteriia > Coriobacteriales > Coriobacteriaceae > Collinsella. The sequence continues at coordinate 280 of DBEZGO010000026.1, read as the reverse complement.
GCTCCGCAAAAGCCGGTCGAGGTCGGCCATGTCGAGCATGATCCAGCAAAGCTGCTCGATCTGTATATCCAGGGCCGCCAGGAGGCAAAGCGCTTGCTGGGAGATATCGAGGCATTTGTCGAGCGCTAGCGCTGCAACGTCACGGCTCGTGGATGACATGTGCAGAAACTCTGGTCGGAGCCAAAATACCTGTTGACTCGTACGGCGAGCGGGGTAATATGGACGGGTTACTTGCAGAGCCCCGTGAATCTCTGTAACAACACGTACTGTACATGGAGGA
>DBEZGO010000025.1:0-8240 GCA_048189345.1 Collinsella sp. | reverse complement strand
CACCACGTCCACGTGGCAGATGGTCGCGAGCTGCTTGTCGCCGCGACCCGGGATATCGGCAATGCCCACATAGCCCTCGTCGTCGCTCGTCTGGTAGCCGAGCTTTTGCGCAATGCCGAGCGCGCAATCGAGCGCATCACGAACCGGGCGGCCAAACGGCGCGCTAGGCTCCGCATCGGCAGCAACGGCTACGGACAGATAACTCACCAGCTGCTCGATATCGGCGACGACATCCTCCCAGACCTCGTCGACATACTCAGCGACGCTCTGCTCCACCTGATTCATGGACTGCCTCCTTACCAATGAGCGACGGGTACGCCCGCCCCTCACATCAAGTACTTATATAGCGAAAAGTTTAGCAAGCTCGGCCACCGAGTGCACCACTGCATCGGCACCCGCCGCCTCGTGCTCGCCCGGCGCCGCCGCGCCCGAATAGATACCGATGCACGGTACGCCCATTGCGTGCGCGCCCTCCACATCGTTGAAGCGATCGCCGATCATCACGGCATCGCACGCCGTCATACCGAGCTCTGCCAGGGCATCGCGGACCGAATCGGCCTTGGTCTCGCGCCCCTGCAGCGGATTCATGCCAGCCACCGCCTCAAACTGAGAAAGACCCAGCTCATGCACCATGTCGATACACTTCGCCTCCATGCGCGACGTCGCCACGGCCAAGCGCTTGCCCTGGGCGACCAACCCATCCAGCAGCTCGGGGATCCCGTCGAACACGGGATACTCCTCCGGTCCCAGCTCGTCAAAAAAGGCGCGGTACTCGTCGGCCACCACAAGCGACTCCTCGCGGGAGAAGCCATAAAAGTCGTGAAAACTCTTCCACAGGGGCGGCCCGATCATGCGGCGCAGGTCACCCATCTGCGCCTCCGAAAACCCGCGCGCAGCCAGCGCCTTGCGCGTCGAGGTCATCACCGCCCGACCCGTATCTGCCACCGTGCCGTCGAAATCGAACAGCACGACCGGCCGCCTACATATCTCCAGTGCCTCCATCGGCATTCCTCTTCCCCAGTTGATGATTTCCACACCGACACTTCAAACTGTTGACTATTCAACAATTGAACCTAGAACTGTGGAACGACTCCACTATACTTGTCGCACTTTGCTCTCAGAAGGCGGCGCGCAAGCGCCCCAACGAAAGGTGCAATTATGTCTTTTGCCATCATAACCGACTCCACGTCGGACATCTCCCCCGCCCGCGCCCAAGAGCTTGGCATTTACGTCATTCCACTGCATGTGATCATCGAGGGCGAGGACCTGCTTGACCAGGTACAGATCACCGCCCAGGAGTACGTCACGCGCATGGCTGGCTCCGAGCAGCTGCCGCACACCTCGCAGCCGAGCGCCGGCGAGTTCAAGGCACTCTTTGACCGCGTGCTCGCCGACGGCCATGATAGCGCCATCTTTATCTCACTGTGCAGCGAGTGGTCCGCCTGCTATGCCAACGCCAGCCTGACGGCCGAAACGCACGAACTCGACGTGCGCTGCATCGACTCGCGCACCGGCTCGGGTGCCGAGGGCCTGCTGGTGGAGTACGCGCTGGCCATGCGCGAGGACGGCCGCAGCCTGGACGAGACCGAGGCGCAGATCCGCGCGACGCTGCCCGACGCCCACCTGCTGCTGATTCCCCGCACGCTCGAGAACCTCGTTAAGAACGGCCGCGCGCCCAAGCTCGCCGGCCAGCTCACGCAAATGCTCAACATTCGCCTGGCCGTTTCGCCGGAGTGGAAATCGGGCGAGATCAAGGCCATCAAAAAGGGCCGCGGCGCCAAGCGCATCGTTGCCAACACCATGGCCGATTGCCTCGCATTTTTGGCAGAACACCCGGGTTCAAGCGTACGCGTGCTCACAACCGGTGCCGCTGAGGAACAAGAGCTCGTCAACCAGGCGCTCGCGGGCCAGGACTACGTAGACGCCGGCACCGGCCCCATCGGCTGCACCATCGCGACCCACGTGGGCGTCGACGCCATCGCCATCAGCTACTGCCCCCGCTACCAGCCAACTCACTAGGGACGCCCACATCAGTTGCGGTGGAATAGGGACTGTTTTTGGCTTATCAGCCGCCAATCAATCCCTATTCCACCGCAACTTGGAAATCGGCGATCAGCCCAGCGGACCCTGAAACAGCTCCTGATGAGTGCCCATTCTCACCAGCCTAATCGCTGGGTTAGTCTTATGGGGAAGATAAAGAACGACCACATCGACCAAGCCATCGGATAGGTGGAAATCGATGTGGCCGTTGTAGTTTCCGCCCGGGTTTGAGAGCTCGTGGGCGCCATACTCCGCCGGAAGTGACCCATGAGCCACAAGCTCTGCAACCGCCGCTTTAAACTCACTTTTTAGCTGCGGATGCATGCGCATCGTTCGTTTGTAGTCCACCTTAAATTGAGCCTCGACTTTAATCTCGAACATCGCTATTCCTCATCGAGGAATGACATAAGCTCATCAGCGTTATTGAATGACAGGCTATCGTCCGGCAAAATCCCCAACTCATGAGCCTCGGCGATCACCATGGCACGCCTCGTCGCCTCGTTGGGCACCTCCGCCCTTCCTACAATCTCAAAAGGAATCTTTCGCTGATTTACCAGCTGCCGAACGGCAAGATTGAGATAGGAATTGAGGCTGAGGCCGACCGAATCCAAGAACTCAGTCGCCTGCTCCTTGAGCCCCTCTTCGATTCGAACCGTCGTAGGCTTAACTGTTGCTGTAGACATTTGCGACCTCCTCGCCCTCGTCTTTTACACCAGTATACCCAATATAAATGGCAATCTGATGTTTAATAACATCAGATTGCCATGCGTATTCATGTCGCGTGGGCACGATTGATCTACATCAGCCCGCTCAGGGCAATGTCGACGGCCTCGTTGAGGTCGTCGGTGATGTGTACGAGCTCGGGATCGAGCGGGCTGATCATACCGGCATCCATCACCGGGCCGTTGAGCCAGTCGAACAGGCCCTGCCAGTACTCGGTACCCACCAGCACAAGCGGCATGCGCTTGACCTTGTGCGTCTGCACCAGCGTGAGCACCTCGAACATCTCGTCGAGCGTGCCAAAACCGCCGGGAAACACGATAGCACCCGAGCTGTATTTGACGAACATGGTCTTGCGCACAAAGAAGTAACGGAAGTCCATGCCGAGGTTCACGTATTTATTGAGCCCCTGCTCGTGCGGCAACTCAATGCCCAGGCCAACTGACTTGCCGTTGACACTCGCCGCTCCCCTGTTGGCCGCTTCCATGATGCCGGGGCCGCCACCGGTGATGACCGCCACGCCACGTTGCGCAATCTTGCGACCGACCGCGCGCGCCGCCTTGTAGAGCGGATCGGTCTTGGGCGTGCGGGCGCTGCCGAAGATGGTCACCGCGGGCCCGAGCTCGGCAAGCGCGCCAAAGCCGTCGACAAACTCTGCCTGAATGCGCAGCACGCGCCAGGGGTCGGCATGCAGCCAGTCGGTCGACTCCTCGGGCGCCAGCAGGTTGGCGTAGGTGTTGTCCTTAGGAATCATGGGGCCGCGCATGAACACGGGGCCGCGGCGGTACGTCTCGTCGTAGGCAGGCTCGCCCTCGACATTATCGTTCTTAATCATGGGTACTCCTATCGAGAAAAAGAAAAACGGGCGGGGTCGACGCCATGCGCCAAACACCCGCCCGAACATCAACCATTCGGTATGGTACCCACGATGCATCAAGTGCTTGCAAGCTATCGGTCAGCGGTCGCGCAGACGACGTCAGTGAATGTGACGTGCGGCTGCCGCTCAGCTTTTGCCGTTGCCCACGCGCTGCAAGCGTGACTGTCGCCCTTAGTAATCCACCGCCGCAGGGCTGTTCATCCAGTCACTCACGAACGCGCCGTAACGACCCTCGATAATGGCCTGGCGAGCACGCTGCATAAGGTTGAGCAAGTAGTAGATGTTGTGCATCGACAGCAGAATGCCGCCGAGCATCTCCTTCTGCGTGACCATGTGGCGAATGAGCGCGCGGCTGTAGCCGCCCGTGCACACCGGGCAGGTGCAGGTGGGATCGATGGGACCATCGTCGTGCGCAAAGCGAGCGTTGCGGAAGTTGAGGCGACCCTCGCTGGAGAATGCCGTGCCCATGCGGCCGGTGCGCGTCGGCAGCACGCAGTCGAACATGTCGATGCCCACGCCCACGCCACGCACGAGGGTGGTGGGGTTGCCGACGCCCATCAGGTAGCGCGGCTTGTGCTTGGGCATGTACTCGCTTACGAGCGGTGCCAGGGTCTCGAACATGGTCTCGTGATCCTCGCCCACCGAGTAGCCACCAATGCCGTAGCCCGGGAAGTCGCCGCACTCCTCCAGATGGCGCAGCGAGCGCAGGCGCAGGTCCAGATGCATGCCGCCCTGAACAATGCCAAAGAGTGCCTGGTCATCGCGGGTGTGAGCTTTATAGCAGCGCTCGGCCCACATGCTCGACAGCTCAACCGCGCGCTCAACGTAGGCGCGCGTGGCAGGATAGCCGGGGCACTGGTCGAGCTGCATGCAGATGTCAGAGCCGAGCTTCATGGCGATTTCCATGTTGTCCTCGGGCGTCCAGAACACGTGGCGGCCGTCGTAGTCATTGACGATAAAGCGCACGCCCTCGTCGGTGAGCTTGACGGCGTCGTTATGGCTGAAGACCTGGAAGCCGCCCGAGTCGGTGAGGATGGGGCCGTGCCAGTTCATAAACTTATGCAGTCCGCCCAGCTCGGCGATGGTGTCCTCGCCGGGGCGCATGGACAGGTGATAGGTATTGGCAAGCACGATCTGGGCGCCGAGCTGCTTGACGGTCTCGGTAGGGATGCCCTTGACGTTTGCCTTGGTGCCCACGGGCATGAAAATCGGCGTCTCGATGTCGCCGTGCGGGGTGTGCAGCACGCCGGCACGCGCGTGCGTCGTCGGATCCTCGGCGATCAGGTCGAATTTAAAAAGGCTCTGGTCCATAAACTGGAACTCCTTGGTTGCGGTTCATACGCAAACCATTATACGGGCAACCCGCAAGAAGCACCGACTCGACAGAAACTGGTGCATTAAACAACTAGCCGTTGGGGACGTTCTTAAATGACTAGTTGTTGGGGACAGCCTTCAGCGCCATCTTGCAAAGGAGTGTCCCAATCTGCCGGCACTTAGGGACCGTCCCCAAGTGCCGACAAGACTGTCCCCTTCGACTAGTCATTTAAGAACGTCCCCAACGACTACTTTTCGTCAGCAACGCAAACGCCGATGCCCTAGCAACGTCAGCGAGCGGTCGCCAGAGCGAACAAATTGGCATGAAAAGAGGGCGGCATAGACCTTCTGGTCATGCCGCCCTCTTTAAATGACAAGTTGTCGCTCTGGTGACCGCGCAGCGTCGGCCCGTTACGGCGTTTGGCAAAACGCCGTAACCCTTAAGGACGCTGGCCCATGCCACCCTCGAGGGTGACGGTCTCGCCGTTCATGTACTTAAAGTCGGGACCGCAGAGCTGAACGACCACGCGGCCGATTTCCTTCTCGACGTCGCCGTAGTGACCAGCCGGCGGCATGTGGACGTTGGCCTTGAACGCCTCGGGGTAGGCATCCTGGAAGTTCTCGAGCGCAGCGGTCCAAGCAAGCGGGCACACGATGTTGACGTTGATGCCGTCGGGGCCCCACTCGTTGGCGGCAACGCGGGTCAGGCCGCGGATGCCCTCCTTGGCGGCAGCATAGCTGCACTGGCCATAGTTGCCAAACAGGCCGGCGCCCGAGGCAAAGTTGACCACGGAGCCCTTGGTCTCCTTCAGGTGCGGATAGGCCTTCTGCATGTACAGATAGGTAGCATACAGACCGGAGTAAATGGCCAGGTTAAACTGGTCCATGGTGTGATCGGCGATGGTCACGCCCGAGGCGCTGGCCTGAGCATTGTTGACGACGGCGTCGATGCGGCCGAACTCCTCAATGGCCTTGTCGATGACGTTCTGGACGACGGCCTCGTTGTCCTGACCAGCTGAGACATCGGCCTGAACAGGCAGAACCTTGACGCCGTACTCGGCCTCGAGGGACTCCTTGGCAGCCTCGAGCTTGGCAACGTTGCGGCCGGTAATAACGAGGTTTGCGCCCTCCTTGGCAAAAGCGATATCGATGCCGTAACCGATGGAGCCAGCGGAACCGTCCTTGAGCGTGGCCTTGCCGCCGCCGGTGACGATCACGGTCTTACCAGTGAAAAGTCCCATACAAAGTCCTTTCGAATCGCGACGGGCACGCCCGCCGACTGCGCGTATCCAACTTCACGCGCCAAAAGCTGAAATGCAACTTTAGCGTGTTCAAGTGAAAAATAAAGACCGCAGCAGGCGAACGGCGCAACGTCATTCGGCGAAGGGATTGTCAAGTACAAACTGGATAAAGCGGCCGAGTTGTTGTTATCAGATCGAGCCATCGAACACGTTTTGAAACTTTGCTGCGGCGCGCGGGATGTCGGCGCGAGACTTTATCATAGGGTGACAAACAACGATGAGGAGCACATGCCTATGACAGACGAGCTGGACCCCCAGACTCAACAGCATATTGATGATCCCGCAGACGTCACCGCAGATACTGACGCTGTGACCTGCGATGGTATCGACATCGACGACCCCATCTTGGACGAAAGCGCTACGGCGGAAACCCCCGAAACAGAAAACGCCGATGAGCAAAACGACGATGCGCCCGCTCAGGACGACGCCCCTGTACAGGACGACGCCCCGCAAGCTGCGGGCCCCATCGAGGTGTCTTCGGAAGAAGAGCTCGATGCCGTCATGGACTCCATGATGGACGCCGTCAAAGCGATGAAAGACGCCGTGTCCGATGCCGATATTGATGCCGAGGAAGAGGAGGCTGCCGAGGCCGCCTCGACCTTTGTGCCCGGCGAGACTCCGGTTGCCGACCAGGGCAGCACCATGCCCTCGTTTCTGCAGCTCGAGCACCCCACGATTGGCGCCGATGCGGTCGATCCGCACGCAGCAGGCTTTTCTGTGGTCGAGGGCGGTACCGGCAATATCGCCGCGCCGCAGGCTGCCGATGCGGACGCTGCCGACACCGCTCGCCCGACCGCCCCGCACTACCCCGCCGCGAGCCACGATCTGGGGACCGCTGTCTCGAACACTGCGAACGCCGTGGGCAGCTTTATCGCCCAAGGTGCCTCGGCCATGCGCGAGATGAACGCCGCGAAAAAGGCACTTGCCGATGCCCGCGCCCACCTGGCCGAACTTGAGCAGCGCATTACCGATCAGACCGAGGAACTCGAGACGCGCCAGGATATCGCAGGCCGCTACGACCAGATCGTCGCCGACCAGCGTCAGGCGATCGCCACAGCGCAAAAGACCGCTGCGGCAGCCGAGATTGACCGTGATGCCCACGCCGCCAAAGCGACAGAGCTCAAGAGTCAGTTCGAACAAATGAAGACAGAGGATGACGCGACTGAGCTCCGCCTGAAGGCCGCGCTCGACGCCGTGGAGGCCCGCGAGGCGAGCTCGCGCGAGACCGGCAACCGCCTCGTTCGACGTCTTGAGGATTCCAAGCGTATCCGCGACAAGGTGAAGGCCGAGCGAGACGCCGGCATTGCGGCCGCACAACAAACCGTCGACGCCACGCGCGCCCAGCTCGAGACGCTGCGTCATGAGTATGCCGAGCTGCAACGCAATCCCTCGGCAAATCCCGCCAGCTATACGGTGCGCACCAGCGAGCTCTCGATGCAGATCTCCGACACGGCAGATGCCCTGCGTAAAGCCGAAGAAGATGTCCCGCGCATCACCGCCGACCTTGAGCACTCGCTTGCCGCAGCCGAGCAGGCCGTCGAGCAGGCTCAAGCCCCCATTGCCGAAGCCAAACGCGCACACCAAGCCGTGACGACTGAGGCCGATGCCGCGCGCGACGAGCTGCAGACGGCGAAAACTGCCGCCACGACGCGCCAGCGCGAACTGCGCGAGAAGATCGCCGCCGAGGACAAGGCACGCCGCGACCAAGAGCAAAGCATCGCCAACGCCCAAGCAGATGCCGCACATGCACAGTCGATCATCGAGCAGGCGACCGAGGTACATGACCATCCAGAGATCACTGAGTCGCTTGCAGGATCCTTGGCCCGAGACAAAGCCGAACACGCCGAGACCGAGCGAGAAGTCGCCCAGCTCGAGGCCACCGAGGACGCGGTGCGCGAGCGTACCCGCGACTCACGCATCAAATTCACCGGCGCCATCGTCTGCATCGTCGCCGCAATCCTGGTGATCATCCTAGTCTGGCTGTTCGC
>DBEZGO010000024.1:0-7374 GCA_048189345.1 Collinsella sp. | reverse complement strand
GGCGCCCGTCCGGTTTGCATCGGGCGGGCGCGGGTATGATACGCGCAATTGCGCAAGCGTCACCAAGGAGGCGGCGATGGAAAAGCTGGGAGTTATCGGCGGCATGGGCGCCGAGGCCACGTCGTATTACTACGACCAGGTGGTGCGTCATACGGCTGCTGCCTGCGATCAGGAACATATCGACATGGTGGTACTCTCCAAGTCGACCATGCCCGACCGCACGCTGGCCATTAAGACCGGCGAGCATGCCAAACTGCTGGCGACCATGAAAGAGTGCGCCCAGGCACTCGAGTCGCTGGGCTGTGCACACATTGCCATTCCCTGCAACACGTCACACTACTTCTATGACCAGATCCAGTCGTTTACGAAGGTGCCGATTATCCACATGCCGCGTGAGTCGGTGCGCTATGCTCTGGCCGGTGCGGTGATGGGGGAGTGTGAGTTCGACCCCAACCTGAGTATGCCGGCCGAGCCGGTGCATAAGATCGGCATCATGGGCACCGATGGCACCGTGGGCGCGGGCGTCTACGGCCGCGAATGTAAGGCTGCGGGTGTTGAGGTCGTCTATCCCAGCGAGAAACGTCAGAACGATGTGATGTCGCTTATCTACGATGATGTGAAGGCCGGACGTGAGCCCGATATGGATAAGTTCGACCGCGTGATGTGGGAGTTCGCCCGTAGCGGCTGCGACCGCGTCATTCTGGCCTGCACCGAGCTCTCGGTGTTGCAAAAGTACCGAGAGATGCCCGAGATCACCCTCGACGCCATGGATGTCCTGGTGCGCGAATCCATCATCCGTAGCGGCGCTCCCTACCGCCTCTAGCTTCCGACCTGTCAAAAGGGACAGGTTAATTTTGGTAGGTTTTATCTGGTGAAACAGTAAGGCCTCGGCTCGTTTGGTGCGAGCCGAGGCCTTTTGCGTTGGGCGGTTGATGTCGGTGGTGAACTAGAACAGGAAGCCGATGGCGATGAGGGCGATGCTGACGATGAGCACGGCGATGTCCAGGCCCTTGATGGGGTAGCGCTTGTACGAGCTGGCGCGCGTACGCAGGTAGAAGCCGCGCTGTTCTGCCGCCAAGGCTGTGGCATCGGTCTTGCCCACGCTCGAGATGAGCAGTGGCACGCACAGTGGCAGCATGAGCTTAAGCTTCTTGATGGGGTTCTTGGTGTCGTACTCGACGCCGCGTGCGGTCTGCGCCTCCATGATGGCGTTCATCTCTTGACCAAACACCGGCACGAAGCGCAGCGCCGTGGTAAAAGTGAAAGCATAGCGATACGGCACGTGCAGCACCTCGACGCAGGCGTTGGCAAGGTCGTTGAGCTTGGTCACCGTGAGCATGAGGATGAGTGGTAACGCCACACCCAGCAGGCGCAGACAGGCCTTCGATCCCGTGATGAGGCCCGTGTCGGTGATAAAGCTCCACACCACGTTGCCATCGCGCATAAAGGCCAGCTGGAGCACCAGCATGATAAGCGCGAGCGGAATCAGCAACTTGAGCAGCGAGAACAGGCGGTTGACGACGCCCGCATAGGCACCCAGGGCAAGGGTGAGCGCCAAAAAGCCCAGCAGCGCCACGTAGGTGTCGGACAAGAAGATGCCGACGATGATGGCGGCGGCGAGGCCCAGTTTGACGACGGGGTTCAGGCGATGCAGCAGCGTGTCACCCGGCATGTAGTCGATGACGTTAACCACGGTGGACCATCTCCTTGGTAATTCGAACGACATCGGAGACCTCGCTCACCTGCGCAAAAGCGGTCGAGACGGAAGATGCCAGACGGCGCGAGAGCTCAATAACCTGGGGAGGCTCCACGTAGGCACGCCGCATGAGATCGATGTTCGAGAATAGCTCGTGCGTGCGGCCGCGGTCGAGGATGCGACCGTCGGCCATTACCACAATGCGCTCGGCAAAATCCGAGACGACTTCCATATCGTGGCAGACCATGATAACGGCGCAACCGCGCTCGGCCATGGTGCGCACCGTTTCCATGACGGTCATGCACTCGCGGTAATCAAGGCCGCTCGTGGGCTCGTCGAGCACGACGATCTTGGGCTCAACCACTACGACGGAGGCAAGCGCCACCATTTGTCGCTGACCGCGCGAGAGCGAGAAGGGCGCCTCGTCGGCCGGCAAGCCAAAGCGGTCGATGACGAGCTGGGCGCGACGCAGCGCCTCGGCACGGTCGATGCCGGCAAGCTCCAGGCCAAAGGCGACCTCGTCGAGCACGGTGTCCTTGCAGATCTGGCGGTCGGGGTTTTGGAAGAGGGTTGCGACCTCGCGGGCAATGCGGCTCGTGGGGACGGTTGCAGTATCCAGTCCCGTGACGCGCACGCTGCCCGAGGCGGGCTTGAGCAGACCCGTGAGCAGCTTGGTGAGCGTGGTCTTGCCGGCACCGTTCTGGCCGACGATGCCCACGAGCTCGCCGGGATAGAGCGTCAGGCTAAGGTCGTGTACGGCGGCGCCGCCATTGGGATAGGCAAACTCAACATGGTCGAAGGTGAGTACGGGTTCTGCGTCCTTGGCATGAGGGCGCAACGACGGCGCATGCGGGGAACCGGCAGGCGCTTGGGCTTCGATGGCCGCGTGTGCGGGGTCGACGATGCCCGAAATCAGGCGCTCGGCCTCATCGACATCCAAGCAGGGGGTACCGCTTACCAGGCCATCGGCCTCGAGGCTATTGAAGATACGCGTGACGCGAGGGCAGTCGACGCCGATGGCACGGAGCTCGTCGGTATGCGCGAAGACCTCGTGTGGCTCGCCCTGCAGCGCGATTTCGCCATGGTTGAGCACGAGCACGCGGTTGCAGTACTCCGAGAGTAGGGCGACCTTTTGCTCAACGACGACGATGGTGATTCCAAGTGTGCGGTTTGCCTCACGCAGCGTCTCGAAGACCAGCGTGGAGCTGGCGGGGTCGAGTGCCGCGGTGGGCTCGTCGAGAACCAAGACGCGCGGACGCATGGCGAGGATGGCGGCGATGGCCACCTTTTGCTTCTGTCCGCCCGAGAGGGTGGCGATCTCGCGGTCACGCTGGTCGCTGATGCCGACGGTCTCGAGCGTTTCGCTCAAGCGCTGCTCGATCTTGTCGTGGGGAACGCCAAAGTTCTCGAGGCCAAAGAGCATCTCGTCCTCGACGATCGAAGCGACCATCTGCGTGTCGATATCCTGCAGCACGCTGCCGACGATTTGCGACACGTCGGTCAGCGAGACCTCGCAGGTGTCGTGGCCGTCAACCATGACGGACCCAAAGAACGTGCCGGTGTAGTGGTGGGGCACGGCACCTGACAGGCAGGCGGCAAGCGTGGACTTGCCGGCGCCCGAGGGCCCGATGATGCCGATGAAATCTCCCTTGTTCACGCTGAGCGAAATGTGGCTGAGCGTCTGCTCGGTCTGCGTGCCATAGGAGAACGAGACATCGTCGACGTTGATGATCGTTTCCATGGATACCTTTCATAGTCATTGGGGACGTTCTTAAATGACCAGTCGTTTAAGAACGTCCCCAAAAGCTCGTTGTTTGGGACAGTCTTTGGTGGTGAAGCACGGAGACGGCTTTACGAGGGGCCCCAGGTTGGCGCGAAAGAGGAGCGAAGCGTACTTGGGTACGCGAGCGACGAATTAACGCCAAGATGGGGTGGCTCGTAAAGCCGAGCGGGTTAGTTGAGCCTAAGGGCCTTCTGGATGGGCAGGTAGAGGGCGCCGACCAGAATGGCGTTAAAGACGGCGGTCATGGCAACGACGGGCAGCATGGCGGCGGCGAGCTCGCCTACCACGCCGAGCATGGCCATCTTGATGACCATGAAGATGACGCCGGAGGCAAATGTGGTCAGGAAGGTTGCGACAATGGCGATGGCGGGCTTGATTTGACCGTTCTTGCCGGCGGCGTTGACGATGCCGGCCATGAGCATGGCGGCGATGCCCTCGGCGGCAAAATCGACGAACGGCGAAGTGGTGGTGATCTGGATCACGGCAGCCGAGATGAGGCCGATGACGAGCGCCTGGCCGATGTTGGGGCGAACGACCAGGATGGTGAGGCAGAAGGCCGAGATGATGAACTCGGGGCTGATCATGCCGCCCGAGATGCCCGAGATGGCCTTGCCGACGGTGAAGTTGAGGATGAAGCCGGCGGCGAGCAGGATGGCGAGCAGGACGAGAGCGCGGACGTCGAGTTTGCCGCGGTCGGCGGTCTGGACGGTGCGGGGCTGGGTGGCGGTGGTGTTCTGAGACATGGTGAAAATCCTTTCTGAAGGGAAGCGCAGGGGAAAAGCGGAGGCGCGTGATGCGAATGCGATCGGGCTCGAGATAGAAAAAGGCCCCCGGTCGAAACCGGAGGCCTTCCAATCACCTAGAGCGCAAAAACAGGCGTGAGGGACTCACTGTCGACCGATCGTATTCGCATCACGCCACCACCAGTTGTTGAGAGACTTCATCGTGTTCTTCATGTTGGTGGCTCCTTTCGTGATACCGTGGCACGGTCGCACCTAGTTGCTGTTGCGCTGCACTATAGCACAGCGAAGTGCGTGCGGGGAAATCTTTTTTGAAAAGATTTCAGGCGGGTTTCCCGCCGGTCAAAAGAGCGGGCTGGGCGGGCGAGGCTGCCATTGCTGCCTTGCCCGCCCAGCTAAGACGTTACTCCTTATTGCGACGGTAGAGGAAGTAACCGCCCGCGGAGATGACGGCAACGCCAGCGATGGCGAATGCGGCCACCATGCGGCCATCAAAACGATCGCCAGTGGTGGGCAGGCCGCCCTTGGTGTTCGTCTTGTTAGTGGTTACCGTGGTCGTGGTGTCGGACTTGCTAGGCTTCTCAGGCTTGGCGGCTGGCTGCTCGGGCTTAGCGGGCTGCTCGGGGGTACCGGGCTGCTCAGGAGTACCAGGCTGCTCGGGAGTGCCGGGCTGATCCGGGGTGACCGGATCGGTGGCAAGAGCATCCTTGGCGTAGGTGATGGACACCTTGAGGCCGTTGGTCTCGGTGTTCAGGTCGCTTGGGGTGAAGGGCTGGTCGAAGTTTTCGGCCTTCTGATAGGCGCGCATCTCCTGGAGCAGTGCCTTGCACTTCTTGTAGGTGTTCTCGGTAGCAGCCTTGCCGGCCTTGTTGGCCAGGGCAGTGCGGCCCTCGGTGGTCGTCTCGGCCAGCATGGCGGTGTCGACTTCCTTGTTCTGCTCGATGAGCTCGTTCTGGAGCGCATCGAGGTAGGTGCGGACGCTGGTGGCGAATTGTGCGCGGTTCGCGAAGCAAAGCGAGTTGATGTCCATCAGGACGTAGTTAATGGAGTTCTCGGGCTCCTCGTTGTTCACGATGTCCGTCTCGCTGCAGTGACCATAATCAACGGTCTGGTCGCTGAAGTAGGGGCTGACTTCGGTCATCAGAGCGGAGTATAGCGGGATAGCGACGGAGAACTCGGCGCAGGAGAGCATCTCCCACTGGATGGTTGCAACCTCGGGGTCATAGCCCTTTCGAATCTGGAAGAGGTTGGCCTCGGCGTTGTGGTCGGAACCGATGCTGCTGACACCGTCAGTATTGGCATTAAGGCCGGGGACTTTTTCACCGCGGTTGCCGAAGGCGCGAATCAGCTCAAACGTGTTCCAGTCGGACTTGCTGGGCTGGAAGAACAGCGGCTGCATCTCATGAACCATGGCACCGAGCGTGACGTCATTCTTGTCCTTGTCCTTGACGATCTCGTAGTCGGTGCCCTCGGTCAGCGGAGCCATAAAGTAGTCACGGCCCTGGATATAACGCGCCCAAGAGCCCATGCCCGTATTGTTGATAGATACACCGTAGGTCTGGGCAACATCGAACTGTCCGTCTTCAAAGTACTTGGCGAAGCCCTTCTCTTCGGGCATAGTCTTGATCCCCTCAGAGTGGAGGCAGTTCTCAGGATCGTCAAGATTGACCTGGAAATTGAGGTTACTAATGTTGGGGTTGACCGAAGCGACGTCGTCGGTCAGCTTCATAGCGATCCACTGGTGGCCGGAAAGCGCGGCGAACAGCCAAGTTTCGGTGTTGTCGGCGATGACAATCTGGTCGTTGGAGCAGACGCCCTGCTCGTCAATTAGACTGCCGATAAGCTCGACGCCCTCGCGGGCCGTTGCGCTCTCGCCCAAGATGACGCCCGCGTAGCTGTACTCGCCGATGCCGGTATTTTTGACCTCGGGATTTGCTTTGTGGGCATGCTCGGTCGTGGGATCCGCTGCCTTGGCATCGTCGTTGTAGGAGGTGCTCAGTGTTGCGGAGCAGGAGACGCCCTTCTCATTGATGCCGGCCTCGGAGTAGGCATCCCAGCGTCCGTCCCACTCAGCAGGATGGTCGCGCACGTAGCTGTAACGATACGTAGTCTTGGTCGAGGTGTAGGAGAATCCGGACTCGTTCGAGCTGTAGGTATGACCAGGGCCATAAGAGGGCTCGATGCCATAGTGTTTGAGGTAACGAGTGCCAATGTCCTCGGTGCGGCCATAGTACGTGTTACCGTCGGCCGTAAGGTTCTTGCCCATGTACATCTGCGTGCAGGCGAGCGCAGATGTCGGCATGGACATGATGGTTGCAGCTCCAAAGGCGAGGCCTATGCCAAGCTTTTTGAGCGCGTTGACGGGGTGAGTTTTCCTCATTTTCCCTCCCAGCGTGCGAAAGCCCTCCGTTGCCAGAGGGCTTCAGCCAATAAAGACACCCCATTAGCGTAACGAACTGGAAACAATATTCATCTATGAAAGAAACTTACTCGATAAGCGTAATGAAATATGCGATGAGCGGTTAATTGTACTCAGTTTATAGCTTTACTTTAATAAAGACGCCCTGTAATTACTGTAGTCGAATAAAGTAGCTGGGAATGCCCGAAATGAAAATCCCCTGCTGTTTGGCAAATGCATAAACGGCAGGGGAGACGATAATTGGATGAATATCATACCAATGTAGATTTACTTCTTTCGGCGGTGAATCACGTTGATGGCGTAACCGACGAGCATGGCCAAGACGATGACAATAAAGCCGATCAGGGGATTGTC
Organism: Collinsella sp.; assembly: GCA_048189345.1. Taxonomy (GTDB): domain Bacteria; phylum Actinomycetota; class Coriobacteriia; order Coriobacteriales; family Coriobacteriaceae; genus Collinsella. Next base: position 382 of record DBEZGO010000024.1, on the reverse strand, counting down.
GTTCATGGGGTCCTCCTATTTTCCGAGCGGTGAGAATTCGTCGACGATGAGGTCGAGGCATTGCGGAAGCGCGCGGGCACCAAAGACGCCCGAGTTGCTGGAGATGATCTCGCCATCGAACTGCATGCCCAGCGACGGCGTGCAGGTGATCTTGGCTTCCTTGGTCTGGATGATCTTGAACTGCGGACGGCCGAGCAACTTGCCGGCGGGGTCGAGCGCGGCGGTGATCACGGTCGGGAGCAGCTGGACGGTTTTTACGGGCTCGATGACCGCGATGTCGACCATGCCGTCGTTCATGCGGCAATCGGGGAACAGGTTGATGTCGTTTTGAATGACCGAGGTGTTGCCGGCCATGCAGCAGATGCCATCGAGCTCCTCGACA
>DBEZGO010000023.1:0-35456 GCA_048189345.1 Collinsella sp. | reverse complement strand
GATACGCCGTGGGAGGACTTGCCCCCTCGCGTGCGTCGTGCATTCTTGGATGGCCTGGGCGATACGAAGATCTCGGTCGACTACCAAAAGCTCGACGGACGTCGCAGCCAGTGGGATACCAAGTTTTCGGGCGTTCGCAACATCCTGTACGAACGCTATACCGAGACGACGAACGAGAACACCAAGGCGCGCCTGGAGAAGTACATTCGCGAGGAGCCGTGCTCGACCTGCCACGGCGCTCGTTTGCGCTCCGAGATGCTCGCCGTCACCGTGGGCGGTAAGTCCATTTACGAGGTTTGTTGCCTGTCGTGCCGTGAATCGCTCGAGTTTTTTGAGGGCTTGGAACTCACCGAGCGCCAACAGTTTATCGGCGGCCGTATCGTCAAGGAAATTCTGGAACGTCTGCGTTTTCTGGTCGATGTTGGACTCGACTATCTGACACTCGATCGCGCCTCGGCGACGCTTTCCGGTGGCGAGGCACAGCGTATTCGACTGGCAACGCAGATCGGCGCGGGTCTCATGGGCGTGCTCTATATTCTGGACGAGCCCTCGATCGGTCTTCATCAGCGTGACAACGAGCGCCTGATCAAGACGCTCGAGCGCCTGCGCGATATCGGCAATACCGTTATCGTCGTCGAACACGACGAGGATACAATCCGTGCCGCCGACTACGTGATCGACATGGGGCCCGGCGCCGGTGTCAACGGCGGGCACGTAGTCGCGGCGGGAACGCCTGCTGATATCATGGCGTGTCCTGAGTCGATGACGGGCGCTTATCTGACCGGCAAACGAATGATTCGGGTGCCTGATGAACGGCGCAAGCCCGGTCGCGGCTGCCTTAAAATTACGGGCGCTCGAGCCAACAACCTCAAAAACGTTACTGCCAAGATCGAGTTTGGTACGCTTACGGTTGTTACCGGCGTGTCGGGATCAGGCAAGAGCTCCCTGGTTACCGACACCATTGCGCCTGCCCTTACGAATGCTATTCACCGTTCGACGCGCCCCGTGGGTCCGTATAAGAAAATCGAGGGCATCGAGTGTATCGATAAGGTTATCGATATCGACCAGTCGCCGATTGGCCGCACGCCGCGTTCCAACCCTGCTACCTATATCGGCCTGTGGGATGATCTTCGCGCGCTGTTTGCGAGTACGCCGGAGTCGAAGGCGCGCGGCTACTCGCCGGGTCGTTTCTCCTTTAATGTGAGTGGCGGGCGCTGCGAGGCGTGCAAGGGCGACGGGCAGATCAAGATCGAGATGCACTTCCTTCCCGATATCTATGTTCCCTGCGAAGTTTGCGGCGGTAAACGCTACAACCGCGAGACACTCGAGGTCACCTACCGTGGCAAGACCATCTCGGACGTGCTCGACATGAGCGTCACCGAGGCGCTGGCCTTCTTTGGGAATATCCCGCAGATTAAGCGCAAGCTCCAGACGCTGTACGATGTAGGCTTAGGCTACGTGAGCCTGGGCCAGCCCGCCACGACGCTCTCGGGCGGCGAGGCGCAGCGTGTGAAGCTCGCCAAAGAGCTTCATCGACGCCAGACGGGCAAGACGTTCTATATTTTGGACGAGCCGACGACCGGGCTTCATTTTGAGGACGTCCGCCAGCTGCTCGATGTGCTGCAGCGCTTGGTCGATGCGGGCAACACGGTGCTGGTGATTGAGCACAACCTTGATGTCATCAAGGTTGCCGACCGCCTGATCGATATGGGTCCCGAGGGCGGTAACGGCGGCGGAACCGTCGTGGTTTCGGGTACACCGGAGCAGGTTGCGGACTGTCCGCAGAGTTATACGGGCAAGTTTTTGGCGCCGTTGCTCAGGCGTGACCGGGAGCGCCAGGCTCAACTTGATGCTCAATAAATAGGCGATTCAGTTTATGGGCGCCATCGACTCCTCGTGATTCGATGGCGCTTGCTGTGTCGAAGTGACGTATGCTGCCGAATTGGACATATACTTAATCTTTGCGTCCGAATGCGAGGGAAAGGATATGTCATGGCAAAGGCTGTAAAGACGCCAAAAACCAATGCGATGCGCGAGCTGGAAAGTGCCGGCATTTCCTATGTTCTACATACGTACGAAGACGATGGTGATGAGTCGGTGGGCCTGGGGGTCGCGATTTCGGAGCAGCTTGGCGAGGAGCCCGGTCAAGGATTTAAGACTTTGGTCTGCGTGACACCGTCCAACGACTATGTCGTGTGCTGCATCCCTGTTGCCGACGAGCTCGATCTAAAGTCCGCCGCGCGTGCCGCGGGGGAGAAGTCCTTGGCCATGATGCATGTGAAGGATTTGCTTGCGGCGACTGGCTACGTTCGCGGCGGCTGCAGCCCGGTCGGTATGAAAAAACGCTACCGGACGCTCATTGATGAGACATGTGTCCTTTGGGATACCATTTTTATTTCGGGAGGCAAGCGCGGTTATCAGCTCGAGCTTGCACCCGATGATTTAATTGTATTTTGCGGGGCGACGGTTGCCGCGATTACGAGAGAGGACTGAGCGATGCCGCAGGAAGAATTGAAGCGCGGAGCTCATTTTGCAAGAGAATCTGCGCCTCAGACACCCTCGTCCGAAGCTCCTTCGTCGCGAGATGACACTGACGACATGGGCTCGTCGGACTACTCCACGGTTGGTCGTTCCGCCGGGCTTATGACCATCCTGACCATCGTGTCTCGCGTCACCGGTTTTATCCGCACGTGGGCAATGGCGGCCGCTATCGGCATGTCGCTACTCTCGTCCTCCTATCAGGTCGCCAACAACCTGCCCAATATGCTCTACGAACTCGTGATGGGCGGCATGCTCGTGACGGCGTTTTTGCCCGTGTACATGGGCGTGAGGCGTGAGCAGGGTCGCGAGGCCTCGAACGAGTACGTGGGCAACCTGCTCGGCATTCTGCTTTTGGTGCTGGGTGGCATTTCGTTGCTGGGGACCGTGTTCGCCCCGGGCTTTATCTGGACGCAATCGTTCCTTTCGGGTGACGGCGGCAGCATGGATACCGCTGCGTTCATGTTCCGTTTCTTTGCCATCCAGATTCTGTTTTATGGTTTGGGCTCGGTGTTCTCGGGCGTTCTCAACGCACACCGCGACTACTTCTGGTCGACGTTTGCCCCGGTCCTCAACAATGTGATCGTCATTGCGAGCTTTATGGGTTTTGCGCCCGTGTCCGCACAGTTTGGCGAACGTGCCGGCATCATCTTGATTGCGGCCGGTACGACCCTCGGTGTCTTTGTTCAGATGGCATGTCAGATCCCCGCGCTTGGCAAGCACGGCGTGCATCCCCATATCCATATCGACTTTAAGGACCCCGCACTGCGCCAGACGATTGCGCTCGGTATCCCGACGCTGCTCGCCACGGTGTGCATGTTTGTCTCGACTTCTATCACCAACGCTGCCGCGCTGGTGGTCCAGCCCGAGACTGGTCCTTCCGTCATCGCCTATGCGCGCCTGTGGTACACGCTGCCCTACGCGCTGATTGCCGCCTCGCTTTCGACGGCGCTCTATACCGAGCTCTCTCACGACGCACAGGAGAAGGATTACGACAGCGTTCGCACGGGCATTTCGCGTGGCGTCGCCCAGATGCTGTTCTTCCTGATTCCGTTCGCGCTGTACCTGATTGTCTTCGCACGTCCGCTCAACATGATCTACTGTGCTGGCAAGTTCGATGAATCCGGCGTGACGCTGGTGTCCGAGTACCTTGTCTACCTGGCGCTCTCGCTGCCGCTCTACGGCGTGGTCGTGTTGATGCAGAAGAGCTTCTCTGCCTTGCTCGACATGAAGCCCTATAGCCGCTATTGCCTGTATTCCGCCATCGGCCAGGCCGGCTCGGTTCTGCTGTTTGGCGTTGTGCTGGGCTTCGGTATGCCGGCAATCGCGCTTTCGTATGTCGTCGACTACGTGATCTTGGTCGGTTGCTCGCTGTGGTGGCTGCGTCGTCGTCTGCGTGGCCTTCAGGTCAAATCTATCCTGCATGGCGGTTTCTTTGGCCTTTTGTTCGGCGGCCTGGGTGCTGCCGCAGGCGCCGGCGTCATGTGGGCGCTTGAACACTTTGTCGGGGCACTTGGCGGCTCGATTCTGATTACTCTTGGCTACGTTTGCGTTGCGGGTGTCGTCTCGCTTGCTGTTACCTTTGGCCTTGCCGTTGTCCTTAAGATGCCCGAGGTCTCGGCGCTGCTTCGTCGCAAGTAGGTGCGTGTGGCCGGTCACGACAACATTCCAACACTCGCCGAGCAGGTTTCGCGCGTTCCCACGCAGCCCGGATGCTACCTTTGGAAAGATGCCAAGGGCGATGTCATCTACGTTGGCAAGGCGAAAAACCTGCGTTCCCGTATGCGCCAGTACGTGACGCTGCAGGATGAGCGCCAAAAAATACCGCTCATGATGCAATTGGTTGCGAGCTTTGACTACATCGTTGTCGAAACCGAGCATGAGGCGCTTGTACTCGAGCGCAACCTGATCGGCCAGTACCATCCGTACTTTAACGTCGACCTCAAGGATGACAAGAGCTACCCCTTTATCGCCATTACAAAGGGCGACCTGTATCCCGCTATCAAATACACGCGTGAGCGTCATAAGCCGGGAACGCGCTATTTTGGACCCTATACCGATAGCCGTGCGGCACGTGAGACGATAGATACGCTGCGCAAGGTTATCCCCATCTGCTCTGCATCCTGTGCGGAGTGGCGTCGTTGTCGCCGTATCATCGAGTCCCACAAGGGCGAGGAAGACATCGTCAATATGATTTGCGCACAAAACGGGCGTCCCTGCTTCGACTACCATGTCGGGCGCGGGCCGGGTGCGTGTGTCGGCGCGATTTCCCCGGCAGACTATGCCAAGAACGTCAAGCGTGTCGAGCGCTTTTTGTCGGGCCATCGCAAGGATGTCGTCGACGAGCTGACTTCCGAGATGGCGGATGCCGCCGAGGCACTCGATTTTGAGCGCGCGGCACGCGTCAAGCGTCGTTTGGAGGTCATCAGGGGTCTGGACGACCGTCAGCAAGTCGTTTTTCCCTCCAGTGTCGATATCGATGTCATCGGTTTCTATCGCGAGGAGACCATCTCTGCCGCTTGCGTCTTTGTCGTGCGTGAGGGCCGAACAGTTCGCACCTGCGAGTTCATTCTCGACAAGGGTCTTGATGTTGACGAGGAAGAGCTCCAGTCGGGCTTTCTTAAGCGCTATTACGACGAGACGGCTGATATTCCAGCTGAGGTCAACCTTTCCGTCGAGCTTGAGGATGCGGAGGCGCTGGGGGAATGGCTTGCGGGCAAGCGCGAGCGTTCCTGCCATCTCCATAGGCCGCAGCGTGGCGAAAAGCACCGTTTGCTCGATATGGCATCCAAAAATGCGCGCCATGCCCTCATGCGCTACATGATGCGAACGGGGTACGCTGACGACCGCACCAATCAGGCGCTCCTGGAGCTCGAAAGCGCGCTGGCGCTGCCAGCGCCGCCGATGCGTATCGAGTGCTTCGATATCTCGACGCTGCACGGAACCTTTACCGTCGCCTCGATGGTGGTGTTTACCAACGGACGCGCCGACAAGAGCCAGTACCGTCGTTTTAAAATTCAGGCCGAATTGGACGAGGCAAACGACTTCGTGTCGATGTCCGAGGTTTTGGGACGACGCTATGCTCCCGAGCGCATGGCCGACGAGCGCTTTGGATCGCGCCCCGATTTGCTCGTTGTCGATGGCGGTAAGCCGCAATTGACCGCTGCGATCAAGCAACTTGAGGCTCTTGGGCTCGATATACCAGTTTGTGGCTTGGCAAAGGCCGATGAGGAGGTTTTCGTGCCTTGGGACGAGACTCCAGTCGTGCTTCCGACCGGGTCCGCGTCGCTCTATCTAATCAAACAGGTGCGCGATGAATCGCACCGTTTTGCCATCACGTTCCATCGCGAATTGCGCGATAAAGCCATGACGGTTTCGGTACTCGATGACGTTCCAGGCGTGGGACCCACCAGAAAACGTGCCCTTATGCGCCATTTTGGCTCGATGAAGCGTTTGCGCGCGGCGAGCGAGCAAGAGATCGCGGAAGTTCGAGGCGTTCCGGCCGATGTCGCCAAAGCGGTCCACGAGGCACTTGTTGCATGGAATGCCGAACGCGCCCAGGCATCGGCCAACCGTTCCGAAAACTAAACGTGCTTCTAAACAACTGATATACATGATTGGCCGATTTTCAATCATTTATTTCGCGGCGATTACCTGTCGATTTCGGGTTTTATTAACGCTAAAACGTTTGACTAGCCATGGTGAACAACCCTGCTATCCTGCGGGTTGACGATGACTGATATCTCACCTCGTCGATACATACTGTCTGGCGAATCGTTTGTCAATGAATTCGGTGAACGGTAGTAAATACCGTTCAAGCGTATGTATGTATCGGTCGCCGAGCGCGGCACCTCAGTTGGGTTCGTCGGTAGGTAAGGTATATATCGTCCGCAAGTTGCGCGGGGGCAAGTCTAGGTGCTCCCGGGTAAGATTCTCTATTGATAGGAGAAGACATGGCCATCATCAACAAGGGTATGTCCAGGCGTTCGTTCCTCGGCCTCACCGGCAGCGTCGCTGCTGTCGCAGGGCTTGGTCTCACCGGCTGCGGTGGCAGCTCCAACGACGAGGGTTCCGCTTCCGGTTCCGCCGATTCCGCCAACCGTGGCGGCGGTGTGATTACCGCTGGTTCCGCTTACGCTCCGTCCAGCTTCGATCCCGCCAGCACCGGCTCCGCTGTGGGCCTGGGTGCTAACTGGCACGTCGTCGAGGGTCTCTACGGCATCGATTACCACGACTACAGCACCTTCAACGAGCTCGCCACCGACGATCCCAAGTCCGTGGACGACACTACCTTCGAGGTCACCATCCGCAAGGGCGCCAAGTTCTCCGATGGTACCGAGGTCACTGCTGACGACGTCGTCGCTTCCTACACCGCTTGCGCTGCTTCCGCTACCTATGCTCCGTTCTTCCAGCCCTTCGAGTCCATCGAGGCCAAGGATGCCAGCACTGTAACGGTCAAGACCAAGGTCCCCAACTTCTCCCTGCTCAAGGATCGTCTGGCCATCATCCGTGTTACCCCGGCTACTCAGTCCGAGGAGGATCGCGCCAAGCAGCCGATCGGTTCCGGCCCCTGGATGTACGACTCTATCTCCGATACCGAGATCACCCTGGTTCCCAACCCCGAGTACAACGGTGAGTATGCTGCCGAGGATAAGAAGATCCAGTACAGCATCCTGACCGACCCCACCGCTCGCGTTACCGCCCAGCAGGAAGGCTCCACGCTCGTTATGGAGCTCGTCACCGCTGACGCCGTCGACCAGCTCGAGAGCGCTGGCTGCAAGATCGACAACGTCCAGGGCTTCGGCACCCGCTTCATCATGTTCAACGTCGCCAAGGAGCCTTGGAACAACGTCAAGGTCCGTCAGGCCGTCATGTACGCGCTCGACACCGAGAAGATGATCACCAACACCTTCGCCGGCCTTGCCACCGCTGCCAGCTGCTACCTGCCCAAGAGCTTCACCAACTATCATGAGGCTTCCACGGTGTACAAGACCGACGCCAAGAAGGCCAAGAAGCTCATCGAGGAGTCCGGCATCACCCCGGGTGCCATCACCCTGCGCACCACCGACAACGAGCAGATTAAGGGCATGGCCGCCCAGGTCAAGAACGACCTCGACGCTCTCGGCTTCGAGGTGACCATCCAGACCGATACCTCGCCGGCCACCTACGCTGCCATCGACGGCGGCGAGGCCTACGATATCCTCCTTGCCCCTGGCGATCCGTCCTGCTTCGGCGCTGACCCCGACCTGCTGCTCAACTGGTGGTACGGCGACAACGTCTGGATGCAGACCCGTTGCCCGTGGAAGGAGTCCGCTGAGTGGCAGAAGCTCCACGGTCTCATGGACGAGGCTCTTGCCGCCGAGGGCGACGAGCAGCAGAAGAAGTGGAACGAGTGCTTCGACATCATCGCCGACAACGCTGTTCTGTACCCCGTTGTCCACGTCAAGACCGTCTCCGCTTCCTGGGACGATCCGTCTACCGCGCCCAACGGCGAGGCCCTCGATGGCTTCAAGGGCATCGGCACGACGAGCATGTCCTTCAGGGGCGTCGCGACCGTCAAGGCCTAAGACTCGTTTGAGTCATATGTGGGGCGTCGGTCGTAAGGCAACGTCCTCATAGTTGAAACAAAGACCCGAGCGGCCTCGATGTCGCTCGGGTCTTGTAATGAGTATCCATACTCATATACCAGTTGGTCCTACCGACAAAAGAAAGGGGAGAGAACGTGAACAACTTTCTACGTTTGATTGGAAGGCGTCTCGTGGCGCTGCCGATCATGGCATTGGGCGTCACCGTCCTGGTGTTCTTCCTTATGTCGTTCTCCAAGACCGACCCCGCCTATACGGCGTTGGGTGACGGTGCCTCGCCCGAGGCGGTTGCCGAGTACCATGAGAAGTATGGTCTGGACGACCCCTGGCCCGTGCGCTACGTGCGCTACATGGGCGATCTGATCCATGGTGACATGGGCACCTATGGTGCTGCTCGCAACTCCGTTGCCAAGCGCATCTCCACGGCCCTGCCCGTCACGATGCAGCTGACCTTCATCGGTCTTGCCATCGGCGCGGTCGTCTCGTTTTTGCTCGGCGTCATCGCGGCACTGTATCGCGATAAATGGCCGGACCAAGTGATCCGCGTCTTTTCCATCGCCGGCTTGGCAACCCCGTCGTTCTGGCTTGCCGTTCTGTTGATTCTGCTGTTCTCTTCCTACCTTAAGGTGCTCCCGGCATCCGGTGCTCTGCCTCACTTCACCACCAACCCGGCTGGCTATCTGGGACGTATGATCATGCCCGCTATCGCTCTGGCATTCCCGCTGACGGGCCAGATGACTCGTATCGTGCGTACCGCCATGGTTGAGGAGCTCGACAAGGACTACGTCCGCATGGCCCGTGGCGCCGGCGTTCCCGAGAAGGTCGTCGTCGGCATCAACGTTTTGCGCAACGCGCTGATCACCCCGGTCACCACCCTCGGTCTTAAGATCGGTTACCTTATGGGCGGCGCCGTCGTCATCGAGGTCATCTTCAACCTCCCCGGCATGGGTACTGCGATTCTGCAGGGCGTTCAGGGCAACGAGGCGAACCTGGTTCAGGGCGTCGTCATCGTCGTTGCTCTTGCCTTCATCATCATCAACATCGTGGTTGACATGCTCTACCTGCTCATCAACCCGCGCATCAGGACGGTGTAGATTATGGTAAAGATTCGAGAGAAGCAAACCGAGCAGCTCGAGAAGGCTGCCTCCAAGGGGCTCAAGCTCGGTGGCTGGAAGAAGATGACGCTGTCTTCTAAGATTGCCGCCGTCGTGCTGGTGTTGGTCGCCCTGACCGCGATTCTGGCGCCCCTTCTTGCCCCCTATAGCCCGGTCGAGATTTTCACTGCTCGCCAGGCTCCCGGCAATGGATTTATCTTCGGTACCGACGATAAGGGCCGCGACATCCTGTCGCGTATGCTTTACGGTGGCCGTTACTCGCTGATCATCGGCTTCGGTGCTACTGCCATGGCTCTGGTCTGCGGCTCGGTCGTGGGCGCCCTCGCGGCGGTTTCGCGCAAGTCCGTTTCCGAGGCGATCATGCGCATCCTGGACATCATCATGTCCATCCCGGGCATCGCCCTCGCTGCCGTCTTCGTCTCCATCCTGGGCAATTCCGTGCCGTCGATCATCTTCGCCATTGGCTTTATGTACACTCCGCAGATTGCCCGTATCGTGCGCGCCAACATCGTGTCCGAGTACGGCGAGGACTATGTCCGCGCGGTCATCGTTTCCGGCGCCAAGGCTCCGTGGATTTTGATCAAGCATGTTCTGCGTAACTGCATCGCCCCGATCATGGTCTTCACCGTTACCCTGGTCGCCGACGCCATCATCTTCGAGGCCTCGCTGACCTTTATCGGCGCTGGTATCCAGGAGCCCACCGCTACCTGGGGCAACATCCTCGCCGACGCCCGCGGTGGCGTGCTCGCTGGCCGTTGGTGGCAGGCGCTGTTCCCGGGTCTGGCTATCATGATCACCTGCCTGGCGCTCAACATCCTCTCCGAGGGCATTACCGACGCCATGGCCGCTGCTCCCTCCGCCGCCCTGGATCCGACCGATTCCTCCAAGCGCCGCGAGGCCGACCTGCTGGTCTCCGACCCTGTTCGCGCTTACAAGGAGCAGGCTCAGTCCCTGTCCGCCCGTCTTGGCGCCCTGCGCGATGTCGAGCTCAAGCGTAACGACCGCCATGTGCCCGATGAGTCCGTTGAGCCGATCCTTTCGGTCCGTGATTTCTGCATCCAGTTTGAGCACCACGGTGATATCAACGTCGTCGATCATGTCAACTTTGATGTCCGTCCTGGCCAGACCATGGGCCTGGTCGGTGAGTCCGGCTGCGGTAAGTCCATCACCACGCTGGCCATCATGGGCCTGACCGACGATGACGAGCATCTTTCCGGTGAGGTTCTCTGGGAGGGCCGCGACCTGCTCAAGATGAGCAAGAAGGAGTGGTTCGGCCTGCGCGGTACCGATATCGCCATGGTCTATCAGGACGCCCTGTCCTCGCTCAACCCCTCCATGCTCATTTCCGCCCAGATGAAGCAGCTCACCAAGCGCGGCGGTACCCGTAGCGCCGAGGAGCTCCTGGAGCTCGTGGGCCTCGACCCCAAGCGTACGCTCGAGAGCTATCCGCATGAGCTTTCCGGTGGTCAACGTCAGCGCGTTCTGATCGCTATGGCCCTTACCCGCGACCCCAAACTGGTCATCTGCGACGAGCCCACGACCGCTCTGGACGTTACCGTCCAGAAGCAGGTCATCAAGCTGCTTAACGATCTTCAGGCCAAGCTCGGCTTTGCCATGATCTTCGTTTCGCACGACCTGGCACTGGTCGCCGAGGTCGCTCATAACATCACGGTTATGTACGCCGGCCAGGTTATCGAGCAGGCGCCCACCAAGGAGCTGCTCACCAACCCGATTCACGAGTACACCCGCGGCCTTCTGGGTTCCGTCCTGTCCATCGAGAGCGGTTCGGGCCGCCTGCACCAGGTGCCCGGCGCCGTTCCGAGCCCGCGCGATTTCCCCAAGGGCGATCGCTTCGCACCCCGCTCGAGCCATCCGCGCATTGGCCTGGACACCCGTCCGGTCTTCAAGCGCGTGCCCGGCACCGAGCACTTCTATTCCGAGCTCCCCGACGAGGTGCTCAAGGCAAATGGTTTGACCCCTCACGCGGAGGTGATGTAGATGAGCGAGACCGCAGTCAACGGCGTCGAGCCGATCATCTTCCTTGATGACGTCCACGTCACCTTTAGGACCCGTACCGGCTCGATTCTGCACCCCAACCTGGTTCACGCCGTCCAGGGTGTAACGATTAAGCTCATGCCCGGACAGACCATCGGCATCGTCGGCGAGTCCGGTTGCGGAAAGTCCACCACCGCCAACGTCATGTGCGGCCTGCAGGCCCCCACGAGCGGCAAGGTCTACTTTAAGGGCAAGGACGTTACCAAACGTACCGCCGAGGACCGTCGCCACATGGGTCGCGTCATCTCGGTCGTGTTCCAGAACCCGGCCACGGCGCTCAATCCCCGCATGGTCGTTCGCGAGCAACTGCTCGACCCCATGCGCGTCCACAACCTGGGTACCGAGGCCGAGCAGGAGAAGCGCGTCAAGGAGCTCTTGGAGCTCACCGGTCTGCCCAGCTCCGCCGCCGAGGTTCTTCCCGGCCAGCTTTCGGGCGGCCAGCGCCAGCGCGTCGCAATTGCGCGCGCCCTGTCGCTGAACCCCGATGCCATCATCGCCGACGAGCCCACCTCGGCTCTGGACGTTTCGGTCCGCGCGCAGATTCTGAACCTGCTGACCGACCTTAAGAAGGAGCTCGGCCTGGCCATGGTGTTCATCAGCCATGACATCCAGACGGTCCGCTATATCTCTGACGACATCATCGTTATGAATGGCGGCAAGATCGTCGAGCAGGGCGAGGCCAAGCAGGTCTTCCAGCACCCTCAGGACCCCTACACCAAGATGCTGCTCGGCGCTGCGCCGTCGCTGCTGCATCCCAAGCTCGGCGAGTAGCCTCGCTTTCCCTCCCGTGCGCCCGGTTCCCTTGCCGGGCGCACCTCCGTTGCGATTTCGAAAGGTTGGGTTCACGAGCCATGCCAAGTGCTCAGGAGCTACAACAGCAATTTGGTGAATATCGAGGCGCTATGCCCCGTCCATCGGATTTCGATCTCTTTTGGAAGGACCGCATGGCCGAGGCCGACGCCGTCGAGCTCGACTATGCGATTGAGGCGGCTTCGGTTGCGGATTCCGCGACCTGTCGGTTTTTCGACCTCTGGTATACCGGCATGTGCGGTGCACGCCTGCATGCCAAGTATCTCCAGCCGGTTTCGGACGAGCCCGTGCCGCTGGTGCTACAGTTCCACGGCTATCCGGGTGCAAGCCGCAGCTGGTTCGAGCAGGCGTCGTTTGCGGGCATGGGCATGGCACTCATCGCTCTCGATTGTCCTGGCCAGGGTGGCCCCTCCGAGGATATTGGTGGATTTGAAGGCACGACGGTTGCTGGGCATATCGTCGCCGGTATCGACGGCGACCCGGCCAATCTTTACTATGTCCGCTTGCACCAGGATATCCGCATTCTGTGCCGTATTGTTCGCGAGCTCGAGGGCATCGATCTTTCCCGCGTATTTGTGAACGGCGCATCGCAGGGCGGCGGTTTGGGCATTGCGACCTGCGCGCTTAATAGTGAGCTTATCAATCGCGCTGCCATCCTCTATCCCTTCCTGTCGGATTTCCGCCTTGTTTGGGATCTGGATGCCGACGATATCGCTTATGAAGGCCTGCGTTATTGGTCGCGTTGGTTTGACGAGGACTCGACTCGTATTGAGGAGGCCTATGCCAAACTGGCGTACTTCGATTCCAAGAACTTTGCCCCCATGGTCAAATGCCCCGTGCTGTTTGGCACGGGCACAGCCGATATCGTCTGTCCGCCGGCGACGCAGTTTGCGGTCTACAACAATCTGGCCTGTGAGAAGCGACGCGAGTTCTTTGAGGGCTTTGGCCACGAGGAGATTCAGGACTTTGACGATCTGATCATTCCGTTTTTCTGCGAGGGAGGGGAGGCTCATGTCTAAGTGCGAGAGCAATATCGACGAGCTGATCGTCCCCGGGCTCGCGGAGATGCCTGGAACGGTTTCGTCAAGGCTCGCAGAATATCGGGACTGGCGCGGTGATGTCCAAGCAGATGTTTCTGATTTAGAGACATGCGCTTCGAATCTTGAGATTCAAGGCCTGGCCATTACGGCGATTGACTTTGTTAACCCCTGCGCCCGTTACTCGGAGGTCTCCTTTGAGCTCGGTGACGATGCGATTCACGCTCGTTTGATCGAGCCTGTCGGTCGTGCCCGAGTATCTGAGCGCGTGCCGTTGTGCCTGATGTTCCACGACATCGATCGGCCTGTGCGCGGCTGGCATCACATGACGAGATTTGCCGCCATGGGATATGCCGTCCTCGCGCTGGATGACGATGTTGCTGGTGCGGACGACCTGCAGCAGGGGATTACCTCGCCTGCTTTTGTCAGGCGCGTCCGTTGGGGCTGCGCGTTGGCGAAGGTGGCGCGCAATCTTGATGGCATGGACCCCGACCGCATCTTTGCATGGGGCGAGGGTCTTGGCGGCGGAGTCACGCTGGCGGTTTCTGCTCTGGACGAGCGGGGCCTCGCCTGCACGGCGGTTGCCAATCCGCTTCCTGGCGGCCTCGAGGCGCTGTCGTCTCGGGTGCGCGGATCGGTGCTCATGGGCACATCGCTTATGGATACCGTGAGCGATTCCAAGGATCAGTTTGCCGTATTCAACGGTCTTGAGTGTGACCGGAGGCATATCATCTATGCAAAATACGCTCACGAGCGCATCAATGCGTTCGAAAACGAAGTCGTCGACTTTTTTAACCAAACGTTCTACTCGTGTTCTTTGGCCTAGACGGCCTGGACACTGCCAACAAGAGTGGGTGGCATAGGGCCGCCCGCCAGACAGCTAAGGAGATTCTTGTGGCAACTCAGAAATTCACCGGCGTTATCCCTCCCGTCGTTGTTCCCGATACCGAAGATCACCAGCTCGACGTTGCCTCCTTTGAGCGCAGCATCAACCGCATGATCGATGCCGGCGTCGATGGCCTGTTCTTCTTGGGATCCTCGGGCGAGGTCGTCTTCTCCACCGACGAGCGCCGTCGCCAGATTATCGCCGAGGCCGTTCGTATCGTCGACCACCGTGTGCCTGTTCTGGTCGGCATCATCGATACCGAGACCGAGCGCATGATCGAGCACGGCAAGGTCGCCCAGGAGCTGGGCGCCGATGCCCTCGTCGCCACCTGCCCGTTCTATGCCCTGCAGGGCATGACCGAGGTCGAGGAGCACTTCCGCATCCTGCACGAGGAGCTCGACCTGCCCATCTTTGCCTATGACATTCCCGTCTGCGTTCACACCAAGCTCCCCTGGAAGCTCCTTGCCAAGCTCGGCGCCGAGGGCGTTCTGGCCGGCGTCAAGGATTCCTCGGGTGATGACATCTCGTTCCGCTACCTCGTTCAGGAGAACGAGAAGAACGGCCATCCGATGAGCATTCTCACCGGCCACGAGGTTGTTGTCGACGGCGCCTACCTCGGTGGCGCCGACGGTTCCGTCCCGGGTCTCGCCAACGTTGAGCCCGAGGGCTACGTGCGTCAGTGGAAGGCCGCTCAGGCTGGTGACTGGGCTACCGTCAAGGCCGAGCAGGATCGCCTCAATGAGATTTCTCACATCTGGGATGTCACCTCGGGCGTCCAGGGCTATGCCGGTGGCGTCGGCGCCTTCAAGACCGCTATGAACCTCATGGGTATCTTCGACAGCCCGACCATGCCGCGCCCGGTGAAGGCCATGACCGGCGAGAACGTCGAGGCGATTAAGAAGGTCCTCCAGGACAACGGTCTCCTTTAAAGCTTTTCCAGGCACCCGACCTCGCCGTTCAACCGTGCGGCCATGACCCATTAGGTCAATGGTCACACGGTTTCTCGGCGATCTCGGACACCTGGAAAACCTTTACCGCGCTGTGACGGCTAGCCTGACGGCGCATTTCCTGTAGTTGTTTTTTATCTCCTAAGGAGAGCGACATGGAGAACAAGTACGTCTGCTCTGTCGATATCGGCGGAACTAAGATCGCGACTGCCATCATGGAGTACCCGGCTGACGGCAGTGTGCCCCATCCCGTTTTTGAGGCCGAGGTTCCCACCGAGGCTCAAGAGGGCGGCGAGGCCGTCTTCCAGCGTATCGAAGCGTCCATCAAGGCTGCTCTCGAGGCGAATCCCGATGTCGAGGTCCTTGGCGTCGGTATCGGTGCCGCCGGCGTCGTCGATCCCAAGACGGGCGCCATCGCGTATGCCAATGAGATCATGCCCGGCTGGTCCGGCGTTCAGTTGGGGCCGCGCCTGCGCGAGGACCTCGGTCTTCCCGTTGCCGTCGTAGGCGACGTGCAGGCTCATGCTCTGGGCGAGGCCCACTGGGGCGTCGGCAAGGGCAAGTTCTCCGTCTTGTGTCTGGGCATCGGTACGGGCATCGGCGGCGCATATGTCGAGAACGGCCGCGTGATGCAGGGCTTCCATGGTGCTGCCGGTCATATGGGCCACATCGAGTGCTCGGCTGCCGCCGGTATTCCCTGCGCCTGCGGGCGTTCCGGCCATCTGGAGTCGGTTGCTTCGGGCACTTCCATTGGTCGAATGTACGATGAGCGCTTTGGTCGCGTCGACCCCGGCCGTCCTTCGGTCGGTCGCGATGTGAACGACCTGTGCCGCGCGGGCGACGCAAAGGCGACCGAGGTCATCCATGATGCCGGCTTTGCGCTGGGTGCCAGCTTGGGCTCGCTCGCTAACATCCTGGACCCTGAGGTCATCGTGCTTTCGGGCGGCGTGATTCACCAAGGTCCCGATTGGCGTTCGCAGACGTGGAAGGATTCGGTGCACGAGGGCTATGCCAGCCAGGCGCTCGATCCGCTTCAGGACACGCCGATCCTCATCGGTTCTCTGGAGGGCGATGCTCCGCTCATCGGTGCCGCTGAGCATCTTCTTGCCTCGTTGAAGTAAACATAACTACCAAGTGTGCCTTCTGAGGTGCCGCAGATTGACGTGAAAGAGGAGCGAAGCGTACTTCGGTACGCGAGCGACGGTTTGAACGTCAAGGTGCGGCGTCTCAGAAGGCTGTTTTGAGAAAGGTTGAGTCGAACATGACCGTTGATCCTTTGATCCAGTCCCTGAAGGGCAAGCTCGTCGTGAGCGTTCAGGCGTATATGGGCGAGCCGCTTCGTACGCCCGAGACCATGGCTCAAATGTCTCGTGCTTGCGAGCTCGGCGGCGCCGCCGCCATTCGCTGCCAGGGCCTTGCCGACATTGCCGCCATTAAGGGTCGCTGTGAGGTTCCTGTTATCGGCCTGTGGAAGGATGGGCACGAGGGCGTTTACATCACGCCGACGCTGCGTCACGCTCGCGCCTGCGTTGCTGCGGGTGCCGATATCGTGGCGATCGACGCCACCGATCGTCCGCGTCCCGACGGCAAGTCGGTCGAGGATACCTTCCGCCCGCTGCACGAGGAGGGTGTGCTCCTGATGGCGGATTGTGCCACCATCGAGGACATTCGCCGTGCGGTTGATATGGGCTTCGACCTTGTATCTACCACGCTTTCTCACGGTGTCGCTGCCATCGACTGCACCATGGCCGATGGCCCCGATCTGCCGCTCCTGCGTCAGGCGACCGAGGAATTCCCCGGTCTTCCCATCATCTGCGAGGGCCGCGTGCACACGCCCGAGGAGGCTCGCGCCGCGATCGATGCTGGCGCCTGGGCCGTTGTCGTCGGCACCGCCATCACGCACCCCACGAGTATTACGAGTTGGTTCAAGGCTGCGCTTGAGGCGTAAGACAGGCCTCGTATCCGCTCGGGGCGGTATACTCAATATAGGCAATTGACCGCGCGGGATCCGGGTTGCTGGGTCCCGCGCTTGTTTTCGGGAGGCAGCACATGCAAAAGGGAGATGCCATGGATGCGGCGGAGCGCTCGGAGCGCATCCCCGATATCGTCATCATCACCGGAATGTCCGGATCGGGCCGCACACAGGCCATGCACGTGTTCGAGGACATGGGCTATTTTTGCATCGATAACCTGCCTCCGCGTCTCATCGCCCAGCTTGCCGAGCTCGTCGGTATCAATACGGGCGTGGGCAGGCATCTCGCCGTCACCTGCGATTTGCGTAGCCAGGGACTGTTTGACGAGTTGCTCGATGCGGTCGCCGCACTCGAGGAGCGCGAGATGAGCTGCGACATCGTGTTCCTGGAGGCTTCTGACGAGGTGCTGATTCGTCGCTACAGCGAAAATCGCCGCCGTCATCCCATTGCCAAGCCGGGGGAGACTACGGCCGATGCCATTCAGCGCGAGCGCCTTCAGCTTCAGGGCGTGCGCGACCGAGCCGATATGATTATCGACACGAGCCGTCTGCGCACCTCTGCGCTGCGCAACAAGCTACGTATGGCATTTTCCGAGCTGTCCGACCAGCAGCTCATGGACGTCCACGTGTTCTCGTTTGGCTTTAAGCACGGCATGCCCGTCGAGGCGGACATTATGATCGACGTCCGCTTCCTGCCTAATCCGTTCTACGATCCCGAGATGCGCACGATGACCGGTCTCGATAAAAAGGTCTCCGATTTTGTTCTGGACCATCCCAAGACGCAGGAGTTTTGGAAGGCTTGGACACAGCTGCTCGATACGGTGATGCCGGGCTATATCGCGGAGGGTAAGCCGCAGCTTTCTATCGCCATCGGCTGCACGGGCGGCCAGCACCGCAGCGTTGCCATTGCCGAGGCCACGGCCCGTTACCTGGAAGGCGCTCAGTACCACGTGAGCATCTCCCACCGCGACCTGTCGCGCGCCAACACGAAGGCATAGGCCTGCATGTCGTTTACCGCTGAGGTGCGCGACGAGCTTGCGCGCTGCGAACCCGAATGTGAATACTGCGACTTGTCGACGCTTGCCGCCCTCACGCGTGTGAGCGGTACGCTCTCGCTTGCCGGCTCTGGGCGGTATCGTTTGACGGTTGCGACTGAGACGGGAGCCGTCGCGCGCACGATGATCACGCTGACGCATCGTATCCTTAAGCTCAAAACGGAGTTCACCGTCCGCAAATCTGTCTTGCATAAGGTTCGAAACTACCTCATCACCTTGCCTGATCAGCCAGACCTGGATAAGGCCTTGGTTCTGCTGGGTATCCTCGACCGTAGGGGAGGACTTGTCGCCGGCGTACCCCGACATATCGTTGCCCGTCCTTGCTGTAGACTTGCCTATATCCGCGGCGCGCTCATCGCGGGCGGCTTCGTGGCCGATCCACGCGGCGATTTTCATTTGGAGATCGCTGTGCAGGGCGAGCAATATGCCAAGGGGCTCTGCGATTTGTTGGAGCAGATTGGGGTCCATGCTCGTGTTAATGCACGGCGGGGGTCATATGCCGTGTACATTAAGAGCGCCGAGGAAATCGAGCATCTATTAAAGCTGATTGGTGCCAAGCGCAGCGTTGCCGAGATTGAGGAGGCGCGCGCGGTCAAGTTGGTTAAGAACGATGTGAACCGTCGCGTGAATGCCGAGCTCGCCAACCAGACCAGAAGCGCCGGTGCTGCCCAACATCAGCTTGCGCTTATCGATGAGCTCGAGCAGCGTGGCCTTCGCGATGCGCTTCCGGATGCCTTGGCGGTCTTTTGCTACCTGCGCGAGCGCTATCCCGATCTTTCGCTACGTGATTTGGGGGAGATGGCTGACCCTCCCTTGTCGAAGTCAGCCCTCTACCATCGTGTTTTACGGCTTGAAAAGCTCATTGAAGCAAACAGGTAGTTTGAAGTAACGACTTATATATGGATTTAGCTGCTATTTTAGTCTTTAAAACGTTTTAACGTAAATTTGATTTTCAATTTCGAGCATTCTCGTGAAATTCAAGTCAAAAAAAAGGTATATTAGGCGAGTGGTTAGTTTGTGGGCCTCAACGGCGGGCGCTGTAGCTCGCGGGGGCCTTACGAAAGGAGACACAATGGCAGTAAAGGTTGCTATTAACGGCTTCGGTCGCATCGGTCGTCTGGCTTTCCGTCAGATGTTCGGTCATGAGGGCTCCGAGATCGTCGCTATCAACGACCTCACCTCTCCCGATATGCTCGCTTACCTGCTGAAGTACGACTCCACGCAGGGCAACTACGCTCGCGATCACGAGGTCGTTGCTGGCGAGGATTCCATCACCGTTGACGGCAAGGAGATCAAGATCTACAAGGAGGCCGACGCTAACAACCTGCCTTGGGGCGACCTTGACGTCGACGTCGTTCTCGAGTGCACCGGCTTCTACACCAGCAAGGCTAAGGCTCAGGCCCACATCAACGCTGGCGCCAAGAAGGTCGTCATCTCCGCTCCGGCCGGCAGCGATCTGCCCACCATCGTGTACAACGTCAACCATGAGACGCTGACCGCTGAGGACAACATCATCTCCGCTGCTTCCTGCACCACCAACTGCCTCGCCCCGATGGCCAAGGGTCTGAACGACTTCGCTCCCATCGTGTCCGGCATCATGACCACCATCCACGCCTTCACCGGCGACCAGATGCCGCTCGACGGCCCGCAGCGCAAGGGCAACTTCCGTCGCTCCCGCGCCTGCTCCGAGAACATCGTCCCGAACACCACGGGCGCTGCCAAGGCCATCGGCCTGGTTCTCCCCGAGCTCAACGGCAAGCTCATCGGTGCCGCCCAGCGCGTCCCGACGCCGACCGGCTCGCTGACCAACCTCTACGCCGTCGTTGACAAGAAGGTCACCGTCGACGAGGTCAACGCTGCCATGAAGGCTTACGCCGAGACCATCTCCGAGACCTTCGCCTACAACGAGGACCAGATCGTCTCCCGCGACATCGTCGGCGAGACCCACGGCTCCATCTTCGACGCCACTCAGACCATGTGCTCTGACCTCGGCAACGGCCAGACCCTCGTTCAGGTCACCTCTTGGTACGACAACGAGAACTCCTACACCTCTCAGATGGTCCGCACCATCAAGTACTTCGAGAAGTTCGTTGCTTAATTTAGCTTTTAGCGAATAGCTCGTTGAGCGTCTAAAGAAGGGCGCGGCCTTATAGGGCTTACACCCTAGGGTCGCGCCCTTTTTATAAGAAATCGTCTGCCGTAATGGGAGGCAGACACGTACGAAAGGTAGAAGCAAACATGGCCTTTACCAAGAAGACCGTCCGCGACATCGATGTCGACGGCAAGCGCGTTCTCGTCCGCGTTGACTTTAACGTGCCTATCAAGGATGGCGTCGTTGGCGACACCACCCGTATCAAGGCTGCCCTGCCCACCATCAACTATCTCGTTGAGCACAATGCTCGCGTCATCCTCATGAGCCACCTCGGCCGTCCCGATGGCACCGGCTTCCAGCCCGAGCTGTCCCTCGAGCCCGTCGCCAAGAAGCTCGCCGAGCTCTCTGGTCTTGACGTTGCCTTTGTTGCCGACACCTACGGCGAGAAGGCTGCCGAGGCTGTCGCCGCCGTCGAGCCGGGCAAGGTTCTCGTTCTCGAGAACGTCCGCTTCGATAAGCGTGAGAAGAAGAACGATCCCGAGATCGCCAAGAAGCTCGCTTCCTATGGTGACGTCTTCGTTCTCGATGCCTTCGGCACCGCTCACCGCGCCCAGGGTTCCGTCGTGGGCCCCGCCGCTTACCTGCCCGCAGTCGCTGGCTTCCTGCTCGAGAAGGAGGTCGACACGCTGACCGGCATCTTCGCCGAGCCCGAGCGCCCCTTCGTCGCCATCGTCGGCGGTTCCAAGGTTTCCTCCAAGATCGGCGTTCTCGATCACCTCATCGACTCTGCTGACACCCTGATCATCGGTGGCGGTATGGCCTACACCTTCTTCCTGGCTCAGGGCCTGTCCGTCGGTCAGTCCCTCAAGGAAGAGGACTGGGTCGAGCGCGCCGGCGAGATGCTCAAGAAGGCCGAGGAGAAGGGTGTCAAGATCCTGCTCCCCATCGACAACCGTGTTGCCGATCACTTTGGCGAGGACGCTGTCCCCGAGGTTGTCGCTTCCGACGCTATCCCCGACGATCGTGAGGGCATGGACATCGGCCCCAAGACCGAGGAGCTCTACGCCGAGGCCGTCAAGGGCGCCAAGACCGTGTTCTGGAATGGCCCCATGGGCGTCTTCGAGTTCGACAACTTTGCTCACGGCACCCAGGCTATCGCCGAGGCTGTCGCCGAGGCCGACTGCACCTCGATCATCGGCGGTGGCGACTCTGTCGCAGCTGTCAACAAGTTCAACCTGGCCGACAAGATGAGCTGGATCTCCACCGGTGGTGGCGCTTCCATGGAGCTCGTCGAGGGTAAGGCCCTGCCCGGAGTGGAGGCGCTTCTCGATGCCTAATCGCACCCTTCTTATCGCTGGTAACTGGAAGATGAACAACGACGTCGCCGAGGCTGCCAAGCTCGCCGACGAGCTGGCTCAGGCTCTGCCCGAGGTTCCGGCTGGCGTCGAGGTGCTCGTCTGCCCTCCGACCATCGACATCACCACGGTTCATGACCGCATTCAGGCTGCCCCCATCGCCCTCGGTGCACAGAACGTGTACTGGGAGGCCAAGGGTGCCTTCACCGGTGAGTCCTCTTGCGACATGCTCAAGTCCGCTGGCTGCACCTACTGCATCATCGGTCACTCCGAGCGTCGCGACTACTTCCACGAGACCGACGAGGACCAGAACAAGAAGGCTAAGGCTCTCGTTGCCGCCGGCCTTGTTCCCGTCTTCTGCTGCGGCGAGTCCCTCGAGGTCCGCGAGGCTGGCACCTATGTCGAGCACGTCGTGAACCAGGTCAAGGCTGGCCTTGCTGGTCTTGAGATCACCTGCCCCAAGCAGGTCGTCGTCGCCTACGAGCCCATCTGGGCCATCGGCACCGGCAAGACCGCTACCGCCGAGGACGCTCAGGAGGTCTGCGGTGCTATCCGTGAGACCCTCAAGGAGATGTTCGGCGAGGAGCTCGCTAACGGCATCCGCGTGCTGTATGGCGGTTCCGCCAAGCCCGGCAACATCGCCGAGCTCGTCGCCAAGCCCGACGTTGACGGCGCCCTCGTGGGCGGCGCTTCGCTCAAGGCTGCCGACTTCGCCTCTATGGTCGTCAAGGCAGGCGAGTAGGACATATGGCACAACGTCATCTTCCTGCACTCCTGATTATCATGGATGGCTGCGGCCTTGCTCCGGCCGATGGCGAGAACGCCGTCGCCGCTGCCAAGACGCCCTTCCTTGATGGCCTGTACGAGAAGTACCCCCACACCACGCTCGGTGCTTCGGGCGAGGACGTGGGCCTTCCCGACGGCCAGATGGGTAACTCCGAGGTGGGTCACCTCAACATCGGTGCCGGCCGCATCGTGTTCCAGGAGCTTTCGCGCATCAACAATGCCATCAAGGACGGCTCCATCGCCAAGAACGAGGTTTTCGTCAAGGCTATGGACGATGTCAAGGCTGACGGTAAGACTCTCCACCTCATGGGCCTTATGAGCCCTGGCGGTGTTCATTCTCACATGAACCACGTCGAGGCTCTGGTCAAGATGGCTGCCGAGCACGGTGTCAAGACCGTTCGCGTCCACGCCTTCATGGATGGCCGCGACGTTGACCCGCAGTCCGGTGCCGGTTACATGAGTGAGTTCTGCGCCTTCCTGGCTAAGATCTCCGAGGAGACCGGTTGCGACGCTCGCGTTGCCACCGTCTCGGGCCGTTATTGGGCCATGGACCGCGACAATCGTTGGGAGCGCATCCAGCGCGCCTACGACGTCATGGTCAACGCGTCCGATGCTGATACCGACCCCGTTGCCGGTATCAAGGCCTACTACGAGAAGGACCCGCGCGGCGACGAGTTCGTCGAGCCCTTCGCTGCCCACAACGAGGGCATTCACGAGGGCGACGCGGCCATCTTCTTCAACTTCCGTCCCGACCGCGCCCGTCAGATGACCCGCGTGTTCACGGACAAGGAGTTCGACGGCTTTGAGCGCGAGCAGATCAAGCTCTCGCACTTTGTGACGATGACTGAGTACGATCCGACGTTTGACGTCGAGGTCGCCTTCCCCAAGACGTTCCCCGAGAACGTCCTGGCCGACGTTATCGCCGCCAATGGCCTGAAGCAGCTGCACACTGCCGAGACCGAGAAGTACGCCCACGTGACGTTCTTCCTCAACGGCGGCATCGAGGAGCCCAAGGAGGGCGAGGAGCGCGTGCTCGTCGCTTCCCCCAAGGTTGCTACCTACGATCTGCAGCCCGAGATGAGCGCTCCCGAGGTTACCGAGAAGCTCGTCGCCGCCATCAACGAGGATCGCGCTGATTTCTACATCGTGAACTTCGCGAACTGCGACATGGTTGGCCACACCGGTGTCTTCGACGCTGCCGTTAAGGCTGTCGAGGCTGTTGACGATGCCCTGTCCAAGGTTGTCCCGGCGATTCTCGCCAAGGGCGGCTTTGCGCTGATTACCGCCGACCACGGCAACGCCGATCACATGTTTGACGTTGCTTCCGACGGTTCCAAGCATCCGTTTACGGCTCACACCACCAACCGTGTGCCGTTCATCATCGTTGATGAGAAGGCACAGCTCACCGGTATCGAGGACGGCCGTCTTTCCGATATCGCTCCGACCATGCTCACC
Source organism: Collinsella sp. (assembly GCA_048189345.1). Classification (GTDB taxonomy): domain Bacteria; phylum Actinomycetota; class Coriobacteriia; order Coriobacteriales; family Coriobacteriaceae; genus Collinsella. The sequence goes on along the minus strand of DBEZGO010000023.1, from coordinate 11,768 downwards.
ATGGCTGGTATTGAGCCTTCCGCCGAGATGACGGGCCGCGTGCTCGCCACCGAGGCCTAATAGAAAACAAATACCGTTTTCTAGTAAGGGGGTTGTCCACGACCGGACAACCCCCTTTTTAATATTTCTGCCATTTGGGGACGGGGTAGAAATGGTAGAAATACTTTTCCTCTAAAGCTTGACTTCCCGTTTGCCTGTGAGGGTTTGCCGCTGGCTAGTTTTCTTTCGTTGCCAACCTTGTATTAATGCCTATCTGGGTAGAGTTTGATGCAAACATGCTTGCGGATTGTGAGGTCCAGCAATGACAAGGCAGGCCAGAGTTAAGTCCCCCTATGGCTATTACCACGTGATGATGAGAGGCTGTGGCAAGCAGTATCTATTCGAAGAGGATTATCAGCGCAGGTTTTTCATGTCCGTAGCAGGCGAAGCATGCACGCAGTACAAGGCATCGTTATGTGCCTGGTGCCTCATGGACAACCACGTGCATATGCTGCTTTCTGATCACGAGGACCATATGTGGGAGATTATCCATTACATAGGAACCCTCTATGGTCAGTTTTTCAACAGGGTGACCGGACGCTGTGGCCCTGTATTTCAGGATCGCTATAAAAGTAAGCCAATCGAGTCTAACGACTATTTTATGCAAGCAATTCGCTATATTCACGATAATCCGATTGAGCTTGGTTGCCGTCCGGAATGCTACCAATGGAGCAGCTATCAAGCCTACCTTGGTGAAGGCGGCCATCTGGACCGAAGCATCCTATTTAGTCTAATCGGTGGACAGGGAAATTTTGAATCCTTTAGCAAATCGGGCCGCAAGGATACCTATGTATTGAATACGGGTCGTTCGATGACGGTATTTGAGCAGGAGCGCAAGGCTAGGGGAGTTCTGAACGGCATGGATCCCCATGATGTTATAGGGCTTCCCGGTCCATTTGAACGTGCCGAGGCTGTTCGAAGGCTGTATGAGGCCGGCTTTAGTGAGCGACAGATTGTCCGTCTTACGGGGCTTGGACGCTATGTCGTTCAAACTGCTGTCAAATCACTTTAATAGATGAAAATCAAGAGCTATTTCTGCCATTTCTACCCCGTCCCCGAGTGGCGGGTAGGGGAGAGCGGGGGTTGTGGTACAGTACTGGAGTTTGAATTGTTCTATTAAGGAGCTTATCTATGGGTCCGTTCCAGATTCTTCTGTTTGTCGTTTGGGCTGTTTCTGCCGTGGCGCTGACGATTCTCGTCCTGATGCATTCCGGTAAGGGTACCGGCGTTTCGGATATGATCGCTAGCTCGCTGTATAACTCCAGCTCTGCCACAGGCGTTATGGAGCAGAACCTCGACCGCCTGACCGTCATCATGGCTGTCGTGTTTGCCGTGTGCGTCGTGCTATGTATGTTCTTCTTCCCGCAGGGCATCGTGGGCTATTAATCACGAGCTGCATAAGTACTTGTAAAGGGTTCCGCAAGTGCGGGACCCTTTTTTGTTTACATATTTGTAACAGAGTCAAAAATATCACCACATACTTCGCCCAACTAAAGAAATTCTTGACCGTTGACCGGAATCAGGCCCAATTTGTGCATAAAATGCGCTACTGTATTGCAAAACGTTGGCCTGTTGTGCATAACCAGCCATAGCAACGGGCGGCGTTTTGATGGTTCGGATCGGATTGTCTCGACATGTGTCCGACTGAACATTTCTTTGTCCTATCTCATAAGGAGGATGGCATGGCTGATTCTATGTTCCACCAGCCCGTTATGGGTCGTCGCGCCTTTGTTGGCGGCACCCTCGCTGCGAGCTCCATGGCTTTTCTTGCCGCATGCGGCAAGAAGGGCGGCGACGCTTCCGGTTCTGAGTCCGGTTCGACGCTGAACTTCTACATCAACAACCCGGTCTGCATCGACCCCTACAATGTCCAGGAGGACCAGGGCACTCAGGTCGAGTACCAGCTCTTTGACGCTCTGACCTCTTATGACGCCGAGAAGGGCGAGATCGTTCCGCTGGCTTGCGAGTCCTTCGAGGCCAACGACGACGCCACCGAGTTCACCTTCAAGATCAAGAAGGCCAAGTTCCACAACGGTGACGACGTCACTTCCAAGTCCTTCAAGCTCGGTTGGGAGCGTCTGGTCAACACCAAGTCGGCCATCGCTACCGAGTACGGCCCTTCTGAGGTCTCCTATCACCTTTCCATGGTCGAGGGCTATGACGACCTGCTTGCCGGTAACGCCACCGAGCTCAGCGGTGTTACTTGCCCCGACGATGAGACCCTCGTCGTCAAGCTGTCTTCCGCTTACGCCGACTTCCCCTTCGTCGCCTCTCACCCGGCTCTGTCCCCGGTTCCCGAGTGCGCCGAGTCCGATGCCAAGAGCTTCTATCTTGCACCGGTCGGTAACGGCCCGTTCATGATGGACGGCAAGTGGGAGGATGGTCAGGAGATCAACCTCAAGAAGTTCGACGATTACTATGGCGACAAGGCCAAGATCGATGGCATCCACTTCCAGGTCATCAAGGACATGGAGACCGCTTACAAAGAGTTCCAGGCCGGTAACCTCGATGTCTGCGACGTTCCCGTTGCTCAGATCGATGCCGCCAAGAAGGATCGCGGCGTGTCCAAGGACGGCTACACCATGGGCGACGGCGAGCGCATGCTGCTCGGCGCCGAGCCTTCCACCTACTATCTGACCTGCAACAACACGGCCGAGCCGTTCAACAACGCCGACCTGCGCAGGGGTATCTCCCTGGCCATCAACCGTGAGGCCATCTGCAAGACCATCTTCAAGGGTACCCGTACCCCCGCCGACGGCATTGTTCCTCCGGGCATCGATGGCTACAAGGAGGGCGCATGGGAGTTCTGCGCCTACGACGTCGACAAGGCTAACGAGTACCTCGACAAGGTTGCTCCCGCTGGCGCTGACGGCGATCGTGGCATTAACGTGACTCTGTCCTACAACCAGGACGGTGGCCACAAGGAGATCATGGAGTCTATCATCGGCGACCTCGCCAAGGTTGGCGTTACCGCTGTCTCCGATACCCCCGAGTGGTCTGCCCTGCTCGAGCAGTATCAGAACTTTAACTATCAGTTCGGTCGTCTGGGTTGGATTGCCGACTACCCGATTATGGACAACTTCCTGTATCCGCTGTTCCACTCCGACTCCCTCGGTGGCGACAACCGCTCCGGTTACAACAACCCCGAGTTCGACGCCAAGGTCGACGAGGCTCGCACTACTGTTGACGACGAAGAGCGCGTCGCTAAGATGCAGGAGGCTGACGCTATGGTCGCTGCCGACTGCCCGGTCATCCCGGTGATGTTCTACACGCACACCATCGTCGGCTCCGATCGCATCAAGCACCTCTATGTCGATCCGCAGAAGCACGCTGAGCTGGGTACCGCTGAGCTCGCCTAAGAGTTTGCAGCTTCCGTGAGGGTCAAGTATTTACGTAGACCTCATGGGAAACATACAGTTCTCCCTAACCTGGGGTAAACTGGCTGATGGTAATTTTGGGATGCCGGTCTGGCGATCGGCATCCCATTTAGGTTAATCCCTAGATAGGGGAGTGGTATGGGTAAGTACATCGTTAAACGTGTGCTTCAGTTCATCCCGGTATTTTTGGGCGTTACGCTGATTCTGTTCGCCCTTCAGAATATCGTGCCGGGAGATCCGATCAAGCTGATCGGTGGAGACAAGGCTCTGTCCCCCGAGGTGGAGCTTCAGCTTCGCGTCCGCTATCACCTGGTCCAGTCGGACGAGGACGGCAACGCGATCCTTGACGAGAACGGCGACCCCGTTCAAACGTCGCTCGTGGACCGTTACTTGTATTACATGAACGGCCTGCTTCATGGCGATCTGGGCAATTCGTATCAGCGCAAGCTGCCGGTTACGGAAATTTTTGCCCAGAAGTATCCGTATACGGTCAAACTTGCCGCGTGCGCCATCGTGCTCGAGGCAATCATGGGTATCGGTGCGGGTATCATTTCGGCGGTAAAGCGTTATTCCTTCTGGGATATTTTGGTAACGCTCACCACGTCGATCCTCGTTGCGGTCCCGGCCTTCTGGCTCGGTATGTTGCTGCAGCTGTTCTTTGGCGTCATCCTCAAGGACGCTACGGGCGGTGCAATCTCCATGCCGATCTCGGGTGCCGGCGGTTCCAGCTCTCAGTATCAGGATTGGATGCACTATGTGCTTCCGACCATTACGCTGGCTTCGGTTTCGACCGCTTATGCCGCCCGCATTATGCGCTCGCAGCTGCTTGACGTCATGAACCAGGATTACATCCGTACGGCAAAGGCCAAGGGTCTCTCCAATCGCGCGATCATCGTCAAGCATGCGCTTAAGAATGCACTCATCCCCGTCGTTACCTATATTGGTGTCGACTTTGGTGGCATGCTTTCGGGCGCCATCCTGACCGAGACGGTTTTTAACTGGCCCGGTATCGGCTATGAGGTCTATCGCGCCATTAGCATGCGTGACTGGCCCATCGTTATGGGCGGCGTTACGCTCATCGTCGTCGTCGTCATGGTGATTAACCTGCTCGTCGACATTAGCTATGCATTCCTCGACCCGCGCATCCGCCTTGGCGGTCCGTCGGATAAGGCCTAAGGGAGGTACGTCTCATGCAGGAAACTGATTCTCAGTCTCAGGAGCAGGCTACCGCCACCAAGGCCGCATCTGCTCCCGCCAAGTCCCGCACGCTGTGGGGTGACGCTTTTAAGCGTCTTCGCAAGAACAAGCTCGCCGTTATCGGTGTCTGCTGGATCATCATCGTCGTTTTGGTTGCCCTGACCGCAGATCTGTGGGCTAAGCCCTGGCTCGGTTCGCCGACGGCTTCCGACTCGACCACCATGGCCGAGACGTCGCTGTTGGCTCCGTGTGCAGAGCACCCGTTTGGCACAGACGCCCTTGGTCGCGACATTCTCGTCCGCGTTATCTACGGTGCACGCGTTTCGCTGTCCGTCGGCATTATGGCCACCGCGATCTCCACGGTGATCGGTCTGGTCATGGGTGCTCTGGCCGGTTTCTACGGCGGGATCTGGGATACGATCATCATGCGCTGTGCGGACATCTTCCTGGCGTTCCCGTACGTGCTGTTCGTTGTCGCCATGATCGCCGTTATCGGCCGTGGTCTTCAGAACGTCTTTATCGCCATCGGTATTCTCGGCTGGCCTTCGATTGCGCGCGTCTTCCGCTCTGCAATCTTGACGGTCAAAGAAAACGACTATGTTGACGCTGCGCGCGCGATGGGTGCATCTGATGCTCGTATCGTAGTGCGTCACATCTTCCCGAACTCCGTCGCCTCCATCGTGGTCTACGCGACCATGAACATTGGTGGCGCCATTCTGACCGAGTCCGCTCTGTCCTTCCTCGGCATGGGCGTTATTCCGCCTACGCCTTCGTGGGGCTCCATGATTCAGGACGGTCAGCAGTATCTTCTGACTGCTCCCTGGATGATGATCATGCCCGGTCTGGCAATTCTCTCGACGGTGCTCGCCTTCACCCTGCTGGGTGACGGTCTGCGCGACGCCCTCGACGTCAAGATGAAGGACGCATAAGGATGAAGAAGAACAAGAACTATGTGGACCTGAAGGACCAGCCGGTTCCCGAGGGCCAGCATCTGCTCGAGGTCGATGACCTTAAGATGTATTTCCACACCGAGGATGGCGTCGTTCGCGCTGTCGACGGTGTCTCCTACACGCTCGATCGCGGCGAGACCCTGGGCGTCGTCGGTGAGTCCGGCTCCGGTAAGTCCGTGACCGCCATGACCATCATGGGTCTTATCTCGATGCCTCCGGGAAAGATCGAGGGCGGCGACGTTCGCTATCGCGGTCGTTCTATCCTCGAGATGACCGAGGAGGAGATGCAGCACATTCGCGGTAACGACATCGCGATGATCTTCCAGGATCCTATGACCTCCTTGAACCCGGTCTATAAGATCGGCAAGCAGGTGGGCGAGGGTCTTCGTCTGCACCGTGGCTACTCCAAGCAGGAGGCGCTCAAGCGCGCTACCGAGCTTTTGGACCTCGTGGGTATCCCCGAGCCCGAGAAGCGCGTCAATGAGTATCCGCACCAGTTCTCCGGCGGTATGCGTCAGCGTGTCATGATCGCTATGGCTCTTGCCTGCGATCCCGATATTCTGATTGCCGACGAGCCCACGACTGCCCTGGACGTTACCATTCAGGCTCAGATTATTGAGCTTATGCAGGAAATGCAGGAGAAGAACGGCAACGCCATCATCATGATTACCCATGACCTGGGCGTCGTCGCCGACATGGCCGACAAGATCATGGTTATGTACGCCGGCCGTCCCGTCGAGTTCGGTACTGCTGAGGAAATCTTCTACGAGAGCCGCCACCCCTACACCTGGGGCCTTATCCGCTCCATCCCGGAGCAGGCCATCGAAGAGAAGAAGCCGCTTACGCCGATTCACGGCAACCCGCCTTCGCTCATGAACCTGCCCGAGGGTTGCGTCTTCTCTCCTCGCTGCCCCTATGCGACGGACAAGTGCCGCAAGCAGCGCCCCGAGCGTGTTGTCACCGAGTCCGGCCACTATTCTGCGTGCCATTATTCCGGTGACCCCGAGTTCCTCAAGAACGCTCCTGAGACGTCCCGTACGCGCAAGGATTCCAAGAAGGGAGGCGAGGCGTAATGGCAGATACCAACGAGCGTACTCCGCTACTGAAGGTCGAGCACCTCTCTAAGGAGTTCCCCGCTGAGTCCGGCATGTTCGCCAAGCGCTTCTCCAAGCGTGTCGTCTCTGCAGTGAATGACATTTCGTTCGAGATTTATCCGGGCGAGACCTTTGGCCTGGTTGGCGAGTCTGGTTGCGGTAAGTCCACCACGGGCCGCACCATCATGCGTCTGACCAAGCCGACCGCCGGTAAGGTGTTCTTCCAGGGCAAAGATGTTGCCGAGATGAGCAAGCATGAGATCAAGGACATGCGTCGCGAGATGCAGTTTATCTTCCAGGATCCTTATGCTTCGCTGAATCCCCGTATGACCATCGGCGAGATCGTCTCCGAGCCCATGACCATTCACGGCGTGGGCACCAAGGAGGAGCGCATTGAGCGTGTCCGCGAGCTTCTCGACGTTGTCGGACTGAACCCTGAGCACATTAACCGCTATCCTCATGAGTTCTCCGGCGGTCAGCGTCAGCGTGTCGGCATTGCCCGCGCATTTGCGCTGAAGCCCAAGCTGATTATCTGCGACGAGCCTGTCTCTGCACTTGACGTTTCCATTCAGGCCCAGGTTTTGAACCTGCTGAAGGAGCTTCAGGATAAGTTCGGTACTGCTTATCTCTTCATTGCTCACGACCTCTCCGTCGTGCAGCACATTTCTGATCGCGTTGCCGTTATGTATCTGGGCAAGATGGTCGAGGTTTCGGACTGGAAGACGCTCTACAGCGAGCCTCACCATCCGTACACGCAGTCGCTGCTGTCTGCCGTGCCGGTTCCCGATCCGGATATCCAGAAGACCCGTAAGCGCATCATCCTTGCCGGCGATCCGCCGTCGCCGCTGGATCCGCCGACCGGCTGCCGTTTCCACACGCGCTGCCCGATCGCGCAGGGCATCTGCTCTGAGAAGCTTCCCGAGTTTAAGGAAGTTGCCCCGGGCCACTGCTGCGCCTGCCACTTCGCGGAGCCGTTCCCGATCAAGGAATCGCACATCGACCTGTAGCCGGTTGTTATCGTTCGGGCCCGCCCTGAAGTTATTTTTCAGAACGTCCTCGGACATGCAAGAAACCCCCGCTGCGCACTTCGTGCGGCGGGGGTTTCTTGCGTCCTGCGGAGTGTTCTGAAAAATAACTTCAGGGCGGGCCCTGCGGCAACTCTGCAGAGGGAGTGCGATTCCTCGATCGCTCACTTAATCTGATGAGAAATTGAGTGAGGCCGGAGCTTTAGCTCCGGCCTCCTTATATAAGGGCTCGGCAAAGTCGAGCCACCAAATTTACATCAGCCCCCAGAACATGTTTGAGAACTGTGCCTGAAGTATGTATTTGCAGGCCCCGAATCGGTGTTGCCTCCCGGCGCATTCCGCAGGGGGAGCGATATTTTGCAGCACGAAGTGCGCAACAAAATATCGCTCATGCCCGAGAACGCGCCGGGAGGCAACACCGATTCGGGGCCGAACATATAGATCTACCTGCGCATTTACAAATTCGTAAACTTTTTTGAAAAAAGTGCTTGCACAGTTCTCGAATCATAGGTTATTATCTTCCTCGTTGAACGCGCGGGTCCAACAAAACGAACCGTGAATCAACAACATAGCATGTCGGAGTGGCGGAATTGGCAGACGCGCTAGCTTGAGGTGCTAGTGACCGCTTTTTGGTCATGCGGGTTCAAGTCCCGCCTCCGACACCATCGCATTTGAGAAGCCTCTTCGGAGGCTTTTTTGTTACCGATAGACGGTGAGGTCCACGATGGAAACGCTTGAACGCAACGAGTGGGCAGACGTTGCCCAGCTAGTCGAGATCACGAGCGATGCTGTCATCATCTGCGAGCTCGACGGAACCATTCTGCATGTGAATAATCGCTTACTTGGTTTGATGTGCGAGGAACGCGCCGACGTCATCGGTGGAGATGTTAAAGACGTCCTGTACTCGTCCGCTTTTGAACGTGCGACGGAACATCGTCTGCCATTTGAAACTGATGGCTCCGAGAACGAACTGATGCTCAAGCTGAGTGACGGCTCCTTTATCCCCGTCTTGGTTCGTGCGGGCTCCGTAACGCCTCCACGCATCTTTGGGCGCCGTGCACCACGTGTCCTGGTGGCGCTTCACAGTATCGAGGAGCAGTATTCTCACGACCGTCAACTCAAGCGTGCGTTATCGGAGCTTAGAGTGGCGAACAAGCGTCTCTCTGGCACGCTCTCGGTCATTATGAGCACGGTGGGCTCCGATGAGCTGCCCAGCCTACTTGATACCGTTTTGAACCAGCTTGTAGGAACGCTCGATGCTTCGGGTGCCGCTATCTATTTTTCTGAGAGCGGCGGTTTTAAACTTCGCGGTGTTTCCAAGGAACTGCACGACAACTATCTGCCCGAGTTTTTGCCGTATGGCGCTGGCATTCCGACGTATGTTCTTCGCGAGTCGCGCGCCTGTCGCTTGTCGATTCAACAGAACCTTGAGGGCGATAGGGCCGCTTCCGGTATGTTCATGGACCTGGACAATCGTTCTAAGCACCTGTTGCGCGTGCAGGATATGCCTCCGTACCGCAGCGAGATCTGTCTTCCCGTTTTTTACGGTACGCAGATCCTTGGCGTGCTGGAAGTTGGTTGGAAACGCCCTCAGGCACCGCTCGCCTATGACGTTAATGTACTCGAGGTCATTTGCGATTACCTGTCTATCCAGCTGGTCGGCATGGCATCGAGTCTTCGCTCTCATCGCACGGCCGAGCTTGGCCGTTCGCTCAATGTCTTACGTGATGAGTTGTTTACCTTTCTAGACGATTCCGCCGCGGCTACCCAGGCGGTATCGTCCGAGATCTGCAATATGCTCAACTGCCATTTTTGCCCTATTGAGTATGACGCCAGTCTGGATTCCTACGTCATAGATTTTGAAGGCGGCAGTCGCGTTGCTTTGCCGGACGATCCCGAGAAGCTTTTCTTTTCTACGACGGCGCCGGCGGCACGTCTGGGAGCTGGCCCTGACGGCTTTGAGGCATCTGTTTTGGGCGGCACGAGTGCCGAGGACCTTAAACACGTCCGTATAACTCGCGTTGACGAATCGATGCCTATGGGAGGCTGGCTTAGGGCGCATGGTCTGCCTTGTCAGGGCCTCTACGTCGACTCCGGCATCGAGGCGGGGCGCCCGCGCTCTGAGGGTGATGGCAAGCACAGTAACGACGCGATTGTTCCTGCTTCTGTTGCGAAGGGGCCGACGACGCGCGCGCTGCTGCTTCGTGATGGCAGCCAAGAGCCGATTGATGACCTTGAATATGACTACTTGGTGCACTTGGCGCATGACTTTGAACTGATCTACGAAGGCGAATCTCAAAAGCGCGAGGAGCGCCATATCGCTCAGACCCTCCAGATCGGCATGAGAAATTCCCTGGGGGATGTTCCGGGTATCGCAACCGATTCGGTGTACCTGTCGGCCACGAACTCGGCGTTGGTCGGCGGCGATTTCTATACGCTCATCCGACTTCCCGACGATTGCGCCGTCATGATTCTGGGTGATGTGTCTGGCAAAGGCATTGAGGCCGCATCGATGTCCGCGCTCGTCAAGACGGCCCTGACGGCATATGCCTGGGAGGGCGCTGGACCGGCCCGCATGGCACGCTCCCTTAACAGCATGCTCATGGGCTTTTCGAGGGTCGAGACGTTCGTGACGGCGTTTATCGCCAAGATTGACCTTAAAGCCGGACGCGCAACGTATTGTTCGGCGGGCCATCCTCCGACCATGGTCATTAGGCCAGAGTCGATGCCGCTGGGTGGCGGCGAGGCCCGTGGGGGAGAGGTCGAGCTGCTTGGATGCCAATCGGGCGTAATCGGTGCTTTTGAGAGCATGGTGTACGAGACAGGCGTGTTTACGTTCGCCCCCGGTGACATGCTCTTCATGTATACGGATGGAACGATTGAGGCCCGCGACCGCGCCGGAGCGTTCTTTGGCGAGCAGCGTTTGCGCGATCTTCTGCTTTCTGTTTCGGGGGAGGGCGTATCGGGAATCTGCGGCAAGGTCTTGGGCGAGCTTGACCGATTTACCGAATCAGCGCTGGACGATGACATCGCGCTGGTTTCCCTTGAGTTTTTACGGGGTCGATCGTAGACCGCGATGCTTGACGGGCAAAATCTGCGCTGTTGCAGATACGTATGCATCGAGCGAGCTCTTTTGGGGAACCATGGTCGTATGAATGAGTGGAATGACATAGCGGTTCTGACGCCACCAGGCGATATCGACATCGCCTCGGTGTCCGTGCTGCGCCGACGGTTGGATAATTTGATCGACCGGGGCGTGCGTCGTGTTGTCATCAATTGCCAGGCCGTGGGCTTTATCGACTCGACGGGTTTGGCGTTTTTGCTTACACGTGCAAGAGAGCTCATGAGGCGAGAGGGCCTGCTTTCGCTCGTTAACGCCTCCGATGAGGTCATTCGATTTTTGGAGATTGCCCGACTTGTCGACATCCTTCATGTTGCGGGTCCGGCGCGTGAGTCGATTCCCGCCATTCCGGTGGGAGAGTTGCCACGATGGGGCAAGAGCATCGAAGTGCAGCGAGGCATCGAGAATCTCCCGTATTATCGGCACCGTGTGGCCGAGCTTCTCGAATCACTTCCCCTGAGGCGTGATGAACGTTATGACGTCGCATTGGCGCTGGGGGAGGCATTGGGTAACGCATATGACCATGCGGGCGGTGTTGGCTGTATCCTGACGGTTCAGGCCTACGGGGACCGTGTTGTGCTCGAGGTGCTTGATCGGGGCGCTGGCTATTCTATCGATGGGGCGAGCGAGCCGGTGGCATCCGAGGAACGCGGACGTGGTATCAAGCTTATGCGCATGCTCGTCGATAATGTGGAGGTTGCCCGTCGTACGGATGGCGCCGGCACGCGCGTGCAGATGGTGAAGCTGTTTAGCGGAGCGCTCGAATCGTGTGCCTAGCCAATCGCTTTGGCGCGTTTAGCTACCAAGAACATGCGGCAGGCAACTTTTTTGAAAAAAGTACTTGCGTCTTTTGGACAACTCGCGTAAATTAATAACCCGCAAGCGGACATGGCTCAGTTGGTAGAGCACAACCTTGCCAAGGTTGGGGTCGCGGGTTCGAGCCCCGTTGTCCGCTCCATTGCATT
>DBEZGO010000022.1:0-12628 GCA_048189345.1 Collinsella sp. | reverse complement strand
GACCTCGCGCGGGCTCATCTTGCCGTGCGCCACGCCCACGCGCGCCTCGGGCGCGGCCTCGTGCACGCGCGCCACGGCGTCGTCGATGGTCTTGACGCGGTTGGACACGTAATACACCTGACCGCCGCGGCCCACCTCCAGGCGAATCGCCGCACTCACCACATCGGGGTCGTACTCCCCCACGTGCACGATCACGGGACGACGCCCGGTCGGCGGCGTCGTGATCAGGCTCATGTCGCGCACGCCGCTCGTGGCCATCTGCATGGTTCGCGGAATCGGCGTTGCCGAAAGCGTGAGCACGTCAATCTGCTCGCGCAGGTTCTTGAGCTGCTCCTTGTGCTGCACACCAAAGCGCTGCTCCTCGTCGATGATCACCATGCCCAGGTTCTTGGGGTTCACGTCGGCAGAAAGCAAGCGGTGCGTGCCGATGAGCACATCAATCGTGCCCTCGGCAAACGCCTTAAGCGCACGCTTTTGCTGCGCCGGGGTGCGGAAGCGGCTGAGCACTTCGACCTCGAGGCCAAACGGGGCAAAGCGCTCAAAGAAGGTCTCGTAGTGCTGCTGGGCCAGAATGGTCGTGGGGCAGAGCACCATGACCTGACGGCCGGAGTCCACACACTTAAACGCCGCGCGCAGGGCGACCTCGGTCTTGCCAAAGCCCACGTCGCCGCACAGCAGGCGGTCCATGGGCTTGGGCGCCTCCATGTCGGCCTTGATGTCGGCGATGGCCTCCAGCTGGTCGCGCGTCTCGTCGTAGGGGAAGCTCTCCTCCATCTCAATCTGCTCGGGTGTATCGGGCGGGCAGGCGATACCGGTAATCGACGAGCGGCGCGTATACAAATCGACCAGGTCAAACGCCAGCTTTTTGGCGTTCTTGCGCGCCTTGTTGGTGGCGCGCGTCCAGTCGGCGGTGTTGAGCCTGGTCAGGCGCGGCTTGTCGCCGTCGGGACCGACGTATCTCGTGATACGGTCGACTTGCTCGAGCGGCACGTAGAGTTTGTCGCCGTCGGCATATTCCAGCAAGAAGTAGTCGCGCTCCTTGCCGCCCACTTCCTGGCGCGCGATCTCGCTAAAGAGCGCGATGCCGTGAGTGGCGTGCACCACGTAGTCGCCCGGCTTAAACGGGAACGTGATCTGCGTAATGTCCACCTTACGGCGGCTGCGCGCGCGGTTGGCATCCATGCGGGCGTTGAGGTCGGCGATCGAGAACACGGCCAGGTTGGCATCGGTCACCACTACGCCCTGCGGCAAGGCGGCATCGACAAAGGTCACGCGTCCGCGCGAGATGGTGGGCACGGCGGCGCCGGCGGCTGCCTGGGCGGCACCCGCCTCGAGCGAGCGGGCGTTGAGCGCGTCGGCGCGGCGCTCGCGAATTGCAGCATGGGCATCCTGGCGGGCAGCACGGTCGGCAGAATCCGCCGCTGCCACGCGCACGCGCTCGCCAATGACGCCGGCGTTTTCGGGTGCCGCGGTCAGCGACTCCTCAAAGGTAATGCCCTCGTCACCAAAGGTGAGCTCCATCGACTCGCGTGCACCACGGTCGGGAATGGCAAACACGCAGGCGTAGCGCTTGCCCACGACTTCCTGAATGCGCGTCATAAAACGGTTGTCCGAGCCTGCGATAGCAGGCTGCTCAATCTTGAGCTCTGCCGTAACCGCGCCGCCGGCGCGAATCAGGCTCACATAGTTCAGGCGCTGCTGAGCACCAAAATCGAGCTGCTGAGCACGTACATACAGGCCATCCAGTCGGTCAATCCCCGCCTCGCCGGCACGGGCCTCGATATCCTCGTAGGCGCGCAGGCAGTCGTCGAACAGCGAACGCGGCTCGGACAAAACCACGAGCGCCTTGCCGCTCACGTGTGCCAGCGGGCTCACGGTCTGGCCGTACATCACCGGCAAGAAGCGGTCGAGCTCGGGCGTGACGATGCGCGCATCCACCATCTCGAGCAGCGCTGCTAGCTTGCTATCGTCCTGGCTGGCGCGGTAGAGCGCCACATGCATGTTGTGGACCGCCTCGTCGGTGAGCGCCAGCTCGCGGCACGGGAAGATCTCGATACTATCCTCGTTGCCGATGGTCTGCCCCGTGGAACTCACCATGCGACGGATGCGGTCAATCTCATCGCCAAAAAACTCGATGCGCACGGGCGCCTTTTCCTGTGCGGGGAACACCTCGACGGTGTCGCCGTGCACGCGGAACAGGCCGGGCGCGTCGGCGGCGCCGGCATTGGTGTAGCCCATGCCCACCAGGCGCTGCGGCACCTCGTCAAAAGGAATCTCCTCGCCCACCGCAAAGGTCGTGGACTCCCAGTAGCGGCTCTCGACTGGCGGCACGCAGCGCAGCAACGCGCGAGCCGAGGCAACCATGATGCAGTTGTCCCCGCGCACGATGCGTCCCAGGGCCTCGCAGCGCTGCGCTACCACGGCGTCGTCGGGCGCCTGCTCGCGCCACGGATAATCCTTGCGCTCAGGAAAACGGCATACATGCGCCAGGCCCACGTAGGCGGCAAGGCTACGAGCGGCGCGATCGGCCGCATCCTCGCCACTCACAACGTAGACCGTGGGGCGCGGGCGGCGCGCAAACTGAGCGGCCGCCATAAGCGTGCGACCCGACTGCGACACGGCCAGCGTCACGTCCTCGCCGGCATCGAGTCCGGCCTCGACGGTCTGCAGCGCCTCGGCAGTGTAGAGCTGCGCGGCTATACGGTGAATGAGCATGCTGTTCCTCCGGCATCGCAACGCCAAAAGCCCGCCGGGGCAAGCTCGGCGGGTCGTACGTCAAATACATTGTCTGTCATGGTAGCGCATGGAGAGGACTCCGGCTCAAGGGCAAACCCAGCCCCGCAAAAAACGCCAGACGAAAATGCGTTCCGCCCTACCCCGCTACGCGCACGCTGGGGCACAAATCTGCCAGCGGACACTCGTCACACTTGGGTTTGCGGGCGTCGCAGATCTCGCGACCGAAGGTGATCCACTGATGGTTGACCGACTCCCAATACTCGTGCGGCAAAATCTTGAGCAAATCCTGCTCGGTCTTGAGCGGCTCCTTTGCATGCGTCTTGGGACTCAGCATCAGGCGGTGCGCAATGCGGTTGACGTGCGTGTCCACCGCAATGCCCTCTACGATGCCATACCCCACGTTGAGCACGATGTTCGCCGTCTTGCGTCCCACGCCCGGCAGCTTCACGAGTTCCTTCATGTCGGCCGGCACCTCGCCGCCATAGTCGGCGACGATCATCTGCGCGGCCTCCACGGCATGCTTGGCTTTGCTCTTGTAGAAGCCGAGTGACTTGATGGTGTCTGCCACGTCAGCCACGCTCGCCCCGGCCATGGCCTCGGGCGTGGGCCACTGGGCAAACAGCCGCGGCGTCACCTTGTTGACCTGTGCATCGGTCGTTTGCGCCGAGAGCAGCACCGCGATCAGCAGGCGGAAGGGATTCTCGTGGTCCAAAAAGCACTCGACCGGGCCATAGCGACGGTTGAGGCGCTCGCACACCTCAACGGCGCGCTCGCGTTTGGCGGCATTGGTCTCGCGTGGCATAACGACTCCTCGGCTCAACGGCACAATAAACTTATGGGCACAATTGTCCCACGTCCGAGACGCCTACGCCTCCAAAAATGCGCCGGTCTGACGGCCCCACAGGCTTGCGTACTCGCCGCCCGCCTCGACAAGCTGCGCATGCGTACCGTCCTCGACAATCTCGCCGTCCGCCAGCACCACGATGCGGTCGAGCGCCGCCACGGTGGACAGGCGATGTGCCACCACAATGGAGGTGCGTCCACGCATCAGGTTTTCGAGCGCCTCCTGCACCAGCGCCTCGGACTCGCTGTCGAGGGCAGACGTCGCCTCGTCGAGCACTAGAATCGGCGCGTCGGTTAGGATGGCACGGGCGATAGCCACGCGCTGACGCTGGCCGCCCGAGAGCTTGACGCCGCGCTCGCCCACCATGGTGTCAAAGCCACGGGGCAAGCGGTCGATAAACTCCAGGGCATTGGCCAGGCGTGCGGCCTCGCGAATCTGCTCATCAGTGGCGTTGGGACGACCGTAGGCAATGTTTTCGCGAATGGAGCGGTGAAACAGCAGCGCCTCCTGCGGCACGTAGGCAACCTGGCGGCGCAGGCTCTGCTGCGTGCAGCGCGAGACATCCTGACCGTCCACGAGCACGCGGCCGCCCTGAACATCGTCCAGGCGCAGCAGCAACTTGGTAAGCGTCGTCTTACCCGAGCCCGATTTGCCCACCAAGCCCACGCGCTGGCCCGCCGCCACATGGAGCGTCAGGTCATCGAACACGCTCTCGTCCGCCGCAGCGTCACGGTACGCAAAGCTCAGGTGCTCAAAATCAATCGCGCCCTCGGTCACTTTGAGCTCAGGGGCGTCCGGGTCGTCTGCCACCAGACGCGGCTCGTCCAGCACACGCGTCATCTCGGCCGCATCGCCCAAAGCGCGGTTGATGCGCTGCATCATGGAACTCACGTAGTTCAGGCGCATGGTGAGGTTATAGGTGTAGGTAAAGATCATGACGAGCGAGCCGGCCGAGATGCCAAACCACGCATTGCCGCCCGCCACGAACACACTCACCACGGCCATGGTGATGACGATAAGGCCCGAGGTCGTAAAGTTGCGCTGCATCATGGCGTGCATCGAGACCGTCTCGGCGTCGCGCGCGGCACGATCGGCGGCATCGAACAGATCGCGCTCAAAGTCCTCGCGCCCGCAGGTCTTGACGGCCAAGATGTTCGTGACCGCGTCGGAGAGCACGCCCGAGAGCTTGTTCTGCGCGGCGGACGTCGCGGCCGAAAGCGGCATGATGCGCTTGTACATAAGCCAGACAAACGCGATGTAGACGACCATGATGCACACCAGGATCACGGTAAACGTCGGTACCACCGGGGCGAGTGCGGCCACGGTGCAGATGACCGAGGTGATGGTGGGGATGAGCGAATACACCGTCACGTCCACCAGTCCCGTGTAGCCGCTCATAAAACGGCTTGTCTGGCTCACAAGCGATCCGCCAAAGCGGCTGGTATGGAATGTCATGGATTGGTTGGAGAGCGTGTCGAAGCATAGACGCGCCAGGTGATAGTTGCCTGCAATCTCGAGCTTGTAGACGGTGTAGTCCTGTAGCTTGGAGAGGATCTGACCCACCAGGTTGACGAGTACGAGCGCCAGGATATAGGGGCCGAAGACCTCAAACACCTGGTCACCCGCCACGGGACCGGCTTGAACGCGGTCGACAATGAGGGCCATCACATAGGTATTGGCAAACGTCAGCAAAAAGATGTAGCCCGCCGACGAGAACACCGAGAGAAAGACAATCAGCGGCTGCGTGCGCGTGACACCCCAAAACCGCTGCAGCGTGCGGCGCACGGTGGAGCGGCTGAGCGGGCTGGTGCTTCTCTGAGACATGGGCTTCCTTTCGCGTCTGATAGGGCGAAACGCCATTGTTGCACATTGGAGTACGCTTCAGACAAGCGCGATGCGAAAAGCAGCGGGTCACCCGCGTTTACGCCGGCGCCCCACCGTCTTGTTGCAATTAGTCCTCGTCTTCTTGGTCTGTGGGAAGGCCCACGGGCGTGAGTCCCAAGATCTCATCGGCTTGGTCGGCGTCTTCCAGCGCGTCGATATCCTTGAGCTTGCGCTCCATAACGTTGGTGCGCGTGGTGATGATGCCCTCGACCGTTTTGCCCGCGGTCTCGATCTGCTGCTGGGCGCGGCGCAGCGCCTTTTGATAGCGCGGCAGCTCGGCCTTGACGGCGGAGAGCACGCGCAGCACGTCATCGGTGCGTTTTTGCAACTTAAACGTCTGATAGCTCATCTGCAGACTGTTGAGGATGGCCGCCATGGTGCTGGGGCCGGCAACGTTGACGTGATAGTCGCGGCCCAGGGTCTCGATAAGCCCGGGACGGCTGACGACCTCGGCGTACAGTCCTTCAAACGGCACGAACATGATGCCAAAGTTGGTCGTTGCCGGCACACTCAGGTACTTTTCGCAGATGTCCTTGGCCTCGCGCTTAACCATGGTGTCGAGCGTCTTACGCGCTGCGGCGACGGCCTCAGCGTCACCCGACTCCTGGGCGTCGAGCAGATGCTCGTACGCGTCGCCCGGAAACTTGGAGTCAATCGGCAGCAGCACGGGGTCGCCCTCGTCCACCGGCAGCTTGACGGCAAACTCAACGCGCTCCGAGGCGCCGGGCTTGGTGGCGACGTTTTCCAGATACTGGTCGGGTGTAAGGATGTCCGCCAGGATTGCACCCAGCTGCACCTCGCCCAAAATGCCACGCGCCTTCACGTTGCCCAGCACGCGCTTAAGGTCGCCCACGCCGGTGGCGATGGACTGCATGTCGCCCAGGCCCTTGTACACGGCCTCGAGCTGGTCGCTCACCTGCTTAAACGATGCTGACAGTCGGTCGTTGAGCGTGCGAGAGAGCTTCTCGTCCACTGTCGCACGCATTTGATCGAGCTGCACGTTGTTGTCCTTGCGGATGGCGCCCAGCTGAGCATCGACCGTCTCGCGCACCTTGTCCAGGCGATGCTCGATGCCCTCGCGATTGGCGCCGAGCTGTTGGACCGTCTCGCGGCGCAGGTCATCCATCCGGTCACCAGCTTGCGAGAACTCGCGTGCGATGGTCAGGTAACGTTGCTGCTCCACGGCCGCATCGGTCGTCTGCTGCTGCGCGATGGCATTGGCCGTGCGGCGGGTTTCGGCCAGCGCGACGTTCAGGGCATCGAGCGCTTTGTTAGCCTGCTCGAGTGCTGCCAGCGTTTCCGCGCTACTGTCGCCACGCTCCCGCAACTCGGCACGCAGGCTCTTGAGTTGGAGGGCGCAAGCCACAGCAACCCCCACCGCCACCAAGGCGATCACAACAAGCACAATATCAATAGCAGACATAAACTCCGCCCAACAAACCCAATCGAGCACCAATCAAAACCGCGATCAATCTTACCCCGCCATACGCACCGGGCGCCCGGTCCCTTCTTGGGCGCCCCTCTCCTCCGCATATTCCATAATGCGGCGCGCCGTCTCCCTGCTCACCTTTGAGTCATCACCGGCTAAATATGCGTACACGTTTCCCTTATTCAGATTCAAATCGCGGCAGAGACCGTAGCGCGTTACGCCCGATTCCTCTAGCGCTCCCAACGTTCTTTTTCGCATCAGGGCGTTGATCCTTCTGTCCGCCACTGGCTTTTCCTTCACCGCTCTATACGCACGCCAAACGTTGGCATAACGATTAGGAAGTTTATCCTCGGCGCATAGAGATGCCAGGCTACCCGTTTGGGCGTACAAGGACAAAACGCCTCGGTAACCCTCTTCCATCCACGAACCCTCGGATAAGCCCAGAACGTATTCGGCTTTACCCTGTGCCAAAGCGAGCAAAAACAGGGGCTCCGCCACGCGCGGCGCAACCGTCGTCGCTTGCTTAACCAGTTTTCTAAAACTGAGCGACTGCTGTCCGGATAGCTCTCGGCAATAGCCTTTTAAGAATCCCTCAAAGGTCAGATTCAACCGAGCACCTCCTTTTTGTATTGCCTGTATGCACAGACCATCTCTTGATAACTCCGCTCCGAAGGCGACGACGCCAGTGCTTCTCCCTCGTCGAATATAAGCCGTTCGAGCAGCCCCCAATCAAGTCGGTCGACGAATGCCTGACTATGAAGATCGATGATGTCGTTCGGACGGAAGGCATAGAGCTTCATTACCGCCAGATCCTCCAAGGATGGCGTAAAGTACCTGATAAAACGCGCCCCAATATCCAAGGGGATCAAACGATCTTCGTAATTGAATGGCATCTGATTACAATATGCCACCGCCATACCATTCACCTCGGGGTATCGAGCTATGATCTCGCGGAGGCACCTGTCCGCCTCAAACACATCGATGTCATGTGTAACCGAACGATTCGTCACATCGTTTAGCATGAAGGCGCTTCCTCCCACCAATACAACGCTCGGCCTGTCGTCTCTTGGACCTATTTCCAGCTCTGCCTCTTCGTCAATGCCCAACAGAGTCTGCTCTAAATCCTGCTTATACATAACAAATCCTATTATTATTCAACTTCAATAATACTATTCAGTCGCACGACAGGACCAACAGGATGCAAGAATTCCGCTCGTGGCGATAATCCCTACACCCTAGAAGTCCTAATGTTACAAACGCTAGCTCTCCCAGCCGGTGCGGATGGTTGTTATGACGTCGCCTAGGCGCTGGCCCAGGGCCGCTAGATGTTGGAGCACCTCGTTGGGCGATGCGCCGTTGAGGATGCACGTGAGGGCATACGACGCCAGAAAGATGACCGCAAGCCCCAGCGGGATGAGCACGATCATCGCCAATGTGCGCAGGCGCTGGCCCACGCGGCGACGACGCGCACGACGCTTGTCGAACGCGAGCTCCTGCGCATATGAATCTTGCTGTACGGAATAGGCCTCTGGCGCCGATTCGCACCCGGGCACAGCTGCAGGTACAACAGCGGGCACGACATTTTGCGCAAAGGGCTGGGCGGCTACCCCTTGCATTTGCATCTCCATGAGTCGTTGCTGCTGACGCAGCCTGCGCTCAGTTTGTTGCTGCGGAGTCTCAAGAAACAGATCCATGCTGGCCTCCAAAATCGGAGCATTCGACGCTTACGACCAGCATCCCGCACCGCCATGACCGCGACAACGCAATCGCCGGCAATAGCCACAAAGTTTCTTTTGCTCAAAAGCTGTCGAAAAGCTCAACAACTCCCCTACCAGCACTTTCTCTGAGCTTTTTTCGCCAGCAATCTTTTGGCCTTCCACCCTTACGCCAACTGACCAAAATCTAACCAAAAGCTTGACGAAAATTGTGGAGACCGGGACCCCACACAAAAAGTGCCGCCCCAAAGGGGCGGCACACAAACCAATCTATTAGCCAAAACTCGTTGGCAAGCCCGCGTCGTCAGACCCGCGGCGCATGCCTTTGCCTCGCGTGACTCTGCGAAGCCGTGAGCGAGAGGGAAAGGGATGCGCCGCGGGTCTGACGTCCGGAGCGGTGAAACCAGCAGTTGCCCTGCGCTCCGTGGTCGGTGAGGACAGACTACATGCCCGCGAGACCGCGGGCGGCGGTGGCGCACATAAACGCCAAGGCTAAAATCACGAGCGAGCCCGCAATGTCTGCCAGCACGCCCATTGCACGACGCTCAAACAACCAGCTCTCAAAGTGCGGGGCGACGTTGCGCCAAACACGCCACAGCAAGATGCCCATACCGATGACGCCTGGGATATTGAGCAGTAGGATCTCGGAGCACAAAAGACCGATCAGGTTGCCGGCGGCAAAACCAGCGTCGCCCTCGCAGTATTTGCGATAAATCATGTACAACATGTACGCCACAAACGGCTGCAGGCACGCAGAGATAAACGTAACCACCATCGAGGGGTCCTGAGAAAAGACATCGGTGAGTTTATCGACACTCGTGGCATCTTTCGAAGCCAAGAACAAGCCAATGACCACCACGGGCACCACGCCCAAGATAACCTCGACCAGAGTAAACAACTTAGCAGTCAGATCCTCGCTAGCCGTATTGAGGTGAGGCGCCCACTCAGGATGAGCATGCGCGCCAACCTTCTTGTCCTTCTCGACACGATCGACCTTTTTACCCTCGGCAACCCGACGACCAGGATCCTTGCGAGTTCCCGCCGCAGCAACCCGAGCCCGAGACTTCTTACCCATAACCAACACCTCACAAGAGGAAACGAATAGCCAACACTACCCAGTGTACCCTCTAAGCAACGTCACCGCCCCAACCGGCCCCCACAAAAACGTGCCGCCCCATAAGGGGCGGCACGCAAACTTCTTATCAGCTTTTCTGTAGCGAGCGCGCAGCAACCCAACGCCGGAGCGCGGGGGCGGGAAATACCTTTGCCTCGCGCGACTCTGCGAAGCCGTGAGCGAGAGGGAAAGGTATTTCCCGCCCCCGCGCTCCGCATCAAGCGCCACGCCCGCAACACGCGCTAGTAGTTCACCACCTGCTCCTCAAAGTACGCCTTCGGGTGGTTACACACCGGGCACACCTCAGGCGCCTCGGCACCAACGTGCAGGTGCCCGCAGTTCAGGCACTTCCACACCTTTACGCCCTCACGCTCAAACACCTCGCCCGACTCGATGCGCTCGACGAGTTTGTTGTAGCGCTCCTCGTGGGCCTTCTCGACGGCGGCGACGCCACGGAACTTCTCGGCGATCTCGACAAAGCCCTCCTCCTCGGCGGTCTTGGCGAACTCGTCGTACATCGTGGTCCACTCGTAGTTCTCGCCCGCAGCGGCGTCGCGCAGGTTGTCCAGAGTGCCCGGAACGGCGCCGTCGTGCAGATACTTAAACCACAGCTTGGCGTGCTCGGACTCGTTGCCCGCCGTCTCGGCAAAAATATTCGAGATCTGAACGTAGCCGTCCTTTTTGGCCTTGGATGCATAGTAGCGATACTTGGTGTGTGCCTGGGACTCACCGGCAAAAGCGGTCTCGAGGTTCTTCTTGGTTTGGGAATTCTCAAAATCCATAGGTGTACTTCCCTTCAACGCATGCCGCCCGTAGGCTTCGAGCGGCCTCGTCTTTAGGATGCCCTCATGCCGAAAATCTAAACCTTACAATCCTGTTCTTCAGATTTGCACAGGCTAGATGCTCAGCCAGCGATCGCCCTCGGCTCGGCAAAAGCCCTCACGCTCCAGGTCAGCTAGAATGCCCGCGATCAAGTCGCACTCGACCGGCTCGCGACCGGCTGCCGCTTCCATCTCGTTAACGCCCACCACGGCATCAGCAAGCGTAATCCCCACCGGCTGGCCATCGCGCGCTGCCAGCAACATACGCACGATATGCGCGCGCTTTTGGCGACGCGAGCCCTCAAACTTGGACTGACGACTATAGCCCGCCGACCGCCTGGACGGATTGGGCAGCGTCTTTTTAAGATACGCGCCGTAATCCAGCAACGCGTAATACCACGCGCGCGGCGTGTCGGCATCGTCTTGAGGCGCGGCAAAGGGCGCGATCTCGTCCGCCGCCGCACCGGGGACCGCCGGACAGGCGGCTTGGATCAGCGGCACCAGCTCGCGATCGGGAACAGCCGGCACATCGGGAAAGAAGTGGTGCAGAAAGACCGTGCGCACGTTGGTCTCTAGATACACACCCGGAAGATCAAACGCAAACGACCGGATACCCTGCGCCGTTGCCGGGCCAATACCAGGCAGAGCGACCAAGTCACGCGTCTCACGCGGAAACTCCCCGTCCCAGCCCTCTACAACGCACTGAGCGGCATTGTGGAGCGCCAGAGCGCGTCGGTTGTAGCCCATCCCCTGCCAAGCGTCCAAAACATCGGAAGGCGCGGCCTGGGCAAGCGCCTGCACGGTCGGAAAACGATCGAGCCACACCGGCATGCGCGCCTCCACACGCGGCACCTGTGTTTGCTGCAACATGACCTCAGAAAGCCAAATGATGTACGGATCGCGCGTGCGGCGCCACGGAAGGTCGCGATAACGCAGGACCCCTTCCGAACGAATCATCGAACGAAAGGGGTCCTGAATCATGGCTATGCTCCTTATGCGGCGCTATTCCTCCCGGCAAGCGCACGCACAGGTAGCGTACTCGGGAAACGCGTCGCGGTCGGCGAACTTGGGATCGACGGCCGGGAACTGGCGGTGAGCGACGATGTCGCCGAGCGAAACGGAATCGAGGTAGTCGCGCATCAACGCCTGAGCTCCGGCCCACAGGGGATGATAGCAGCACGCGCCCATGCGCGCACAGTCACCATCGGGCGCGGTGCAATCGTTCATAACCATAGGACCCTGAACGGCCTCGACGACCTGGCGGATAGTGACATCGTCCGGACTGACCTTGAGACGCATGCCACCGTGGACGCCGCGCAGGCTCTCCACAATACCGGCCTGGACCAAACCGTGCTGAATCGAGCGGGCAAACGAATACGGGACATTGACCTCTTCGGCAGCGGTGCGAACAGAAAGCAAACGCTCCGGATCCTCGGCAAGCATCGCCAGCATACGAAGGGCGTAATCAGTCTTCCTCGATATGTCCATTTTTCCCCTTTCAAGGAATACGAACAGCTCGAACGAGCTCCGGGGCCGAGCTTGTGTCGAGACGCTAAATGACCGCTAGGACATCCAAATGATAAATAGGATATCCACTGAGTGCCGCGCTTGGAGCGAAATGCATCAGATGCGGTCTACAGTGCAATTTAGTATAACCTAACCCCCTGTCTCGTAGAACAGGTGTTGCGCAACAAAGCTGTTGTTCAGACAGATATACTTATTAGATTTTACTTGCGTTCCCGAAGGCGCGGGGATTCTGGGCGAAGATACACCAGGGCGATCGTTCTATCGAAACAAAGTGCATCAAACGCAAAAAGCCACGTCCGAAGACGTGGCTTTAATTGCGTTGGCGGGAAGTACGGGGCTCGAACCCGCGACCTCCGACGTGACAGGCCGGCGCTCTAACCAAACTGAGCTAACTCCCCAGGCAGACGTTCGCGTTTGTTTCCGCTCGCGTGCGCTGCGGGGATTAGTATACACAGAAGTCTGTCCGGCGCGCAACAACTTTTTTGAAAAATTTTTTGGGGCCATCCGGGAGGGCTTCCGGGGCTGAGGGCGGGGGTTAAGTTTGCTGCTCTACAGTCC
>DBEZGO010000021.1:0-3476 GCA_048189345.1 Collinsella sp. | reverse complement strand
TTCGGGCAACGCGTGGATCGATGCCATGCAGCCTGGTGTGTCGAAGGCCTCGGGTATCGCGCAGCTCGCGGAGCATTACGGCATTGGTCGCGACGAGGTCATGGCGTTTGGCGACTCGATGAACGACTACGAGATCATTCGTTTTGTCGGCACGGGCTGCGCGATGGAAAACGCGCGCCCCGCGCTCAAGGCGGTGGCCGATCGCGTGGTGGGTTGTAACCGCGACCACGCCGTTCAGCATGAGCTCCGTCGCGTGCTGGAGAGCCTCGCTTAATCCGGCAGATGGGGACGTTCCTTTTCTGCCGACAGTGGGGGGACAGTCCTTGCAGCTTTTCGCGAAGAGTGTCCCTAACGACTAGTCATTCAAGAACGTCCCCAGTGACTAGTCGTTTAAGAACGTCCCCGACAACTAGGCGATGACTAGGCGAGGGCGGCCATGATGGCGCGGGCGACGCCGTCGTGGTCGTTGTCGTATTCGGTGACGGCGTCGGCGGCCTCGCGGTCTTCGGGCTCGGCGTTGGTCATGGCCATGCCGTGGCCCGCTGCCTGCAGCATGGGGATGTCGTTGATGTTGTCGCCGAACGCCCAGGCGTCGGCGAGACGCTCGCCCAGGTGCTCGCATAGCCACGTGAGGGCCGTTCCCTTGGTGGCGCCCTCACCCATGACCTCGATATTCATGGCGTAAGAACGCGTGACCTCAATGCCTCCGAGCGTGTCGAGCTCAGCCGCGATGGCGTCGCGATCGGCCGGGTCGTGCCAGTACATGGCGATGCGTTCGAGCGTCTCGACCCCGTCGATCTTGCTGTCGATATCCATGTCGATCGGTGTTCGTGTGCGCTTGAGCGAAGCCGCGATGTGGGGGTCGCCGCCGCAGAATTCGTCCAGGCGCGTGTAGAACGAGCGGGGGAGGAAGCACTGCCCATCCGCGAAGATATCGAAGGTCACATCGTGGCCGGCGGCGATGCGACGGACGCGATGGGCAATGCCGCGATCGAGCGGACGGCTCAAAATGCGCGTGGCGCGCGAGGCATCGTTGGGCACATCGTCGTCGAGCTGCCAGACGCTGGCGCCATTGGCGCAGACGGCATAGTGCACGGCGGGATGGGCGAGGATGGGCTCAAAGATGCCCGACAGCGGACGTCCCGTGCAGGGCACAAATTCAATTCCGCGTCGAGCGAGTTCGTCGAGCATCGACCAGGTGGCATCGCTCATCTGCTTATCGCTCGTCAGCAGCGTTCCGTCCATATCGGAAAACACAATCATTTGATGCAGCCCTTTCTGCTGGCATAAAAAGCGTGGCCGAGGGCGGCGATGCCCTGGCCACGCTTGAGTTCTATAACGGTCCGCGTCCTAGCGGTCGGCGAGCGGCTTGTACGCCAGCGGCTCGATCACCGGACGGTATGCCGGGCGGATGATGCGATGCGCGCAGAAGAGCTCTTCCATGCGGTGTGCCGACCAGCCGGCCATGCGGGCGACGGCGAACAGCGGCGTAAAGAGCGTCTCGGGCACGCCGAGCATCTTGTAGATAAAGCCCGTGTACAGGTCGATGTTGGCGCAGATGGGCTTGGTCATGCCGTGGTCGCGCATCACCTGCGGTGCCAGGCGCTCGATGCGCTCGATGAGTGCGAACTCTTCGCCCAAGTCCTTCTTGGCTGCCAGCGAGCGCGCGTAACGGCGGCAGACCTCGGCGCGCGGGTCGCTGAGCGTGTAGACGGCGTGGCCCATGCCGTAGATGAGACCCGTGCCGTCGAAGGCCTGCTTGTCGAGGATCTTGCCCAGGTAGGCTGCGACCTCGTCCTCGTCCTCCCAGTTGGAGACATGTGCGCGGATGTCCTCGTGCATGGATACGACCTTGGCGTTGGCGCCGCCGTGGCGCGGGCCCTTGAGCGAGCCGATGGCCGCGGCATAAGCGGAATACGGGTCGGTGGCCGAAGACGACAGCACGCGGCAAGCGAAGGTGGAGTTGTTACCGCCGCCGTGCTCGGCATGCAGCATGAGCATCACGTCGAGCAGCATGGCTTCGTCGCGGGTGAACGCCATGCCACCGCGCAAGACCTGCAGGATGGTCTCGGCGGTGGAGAGACCGGGCGTGGGGTGCGGCACGTGAACCTCGGAGCCGCGAAGCTTGGCGACCGAGGCCATGTGTGCGAAGGCGGCGATGCGCGGGAGACGTGCGAGCATGGAAATGGCGACGTCGATTTCGTGCTCGGGCGTGATCACGTCTGGTTCGGCATCGAAGGCGTAGAGCAGCAGTACGGCGCGCTGGAGCACGTTCATGATGCTCGACGACACCGTGGTCATAGGGAACTCTTTAACGTACTCGTCGCTCAGATGTCTAAAGGCGCCCAGGCGCTCGCAAAAGCCGTCGAGCTCTTCCTTGTTAGGGAGCGAACCCGTGATGAGCAGATAGGCGACTTCCTCGTAGCCGTAGCGATTCTCGGCTTGGGCATTGTTGACCAGATCCTCGATGCTGTAGCCGCGAAGCGTGAGCTTGCCCTGATCGGGCACGACCTTTCCGTCGACCTTGTTGTAGCCGTGCACATCCGAGATACGAGTGAGGCCCGCGACCACGCCCGAGCCGTCGGCATTGCGCAGGCCGCGCTTGACATTGTGCTCGACAAACAGGCCCTCTTCATAAGGGTCGGTCGGAAGGCCGTGGTAGAGGCTTTCGCTCTCAGACGAAATCTGGCGGCTTGCTTCGTAATCCAGAACCAGTCGGCTCAAGTGGTCATCGAAGCGGTAATAGATTTTCTTGGCGTCGTAGGCCATGTGCGCTCCTCTCCGGGCCGCATCGGGGTGGCTTGCATGGGCATGCGCGTGTCAGGCAATCCCCGGCGGCTTGCTCGCTACAAGCGGTACATAAAGTTAAAGACGTCCTCGCGCTGGATGGACACGTTGACGCCCGAAAGCTCGCCGGCCTCGGCCAGGGCCTTCTGCAGCTCAGCGAAGTCGAGCTTGGACTCGGCGGTATCGGCCAGCATGGTCATGGTGAAGATGTCCTCGATAATGGACTGCGTGATGTCGCGGATGTCGACGTTGGCCTCGCCTAGAACACGGGTGACGCCGGCGACGATACCGGGGCGGTTCTTGCCAAGGACGGTGATGACGATACGGGAGGACGAGATCTCGGCCATGGGAAACCCTTTCGCGTGGTTGCGGCGCGCGGGGCGCTCCGCTACGGTACAGTGTTCATCATTGTACCTGTCTGGCGCCAAAAGGGGTGTGCTTACTGCGGCGTTACACGTCTGCAACATGGGAGAAGGGGCGACAGGGTGCGTGTCCGCTGCGGTTGGCCACGCCGCGTTGCACAAAGACCGTGAACCTTTTGTGGGACGCGCGGCGCCGTGGTACCATAGCCGAGTTTGTTGTCTTGGTCGGAAACCAAGACGCCTTATGCGCTGATCGGTAACCAGCGCCTGACCAATAAGGAGTCCTACCATGAAGCAGGGTATCCATCCCCAGTATGTCGAGTGCAC
>DBEZGO010000020.1:0-6106 GCA_048189345.1 Collinsella sp. | reverse complement strand
ATGGGCCTGCTCAAGGATGTCACCATTGCCATTGGCGATGCGGGCGGCAATATCCTTTCTGCCGCCACGTCGACCAACCGCGAGGGTATTGCAACCCTGCGCTTTATGGTCGAGATCTCGGACGCGAGTGGTCTGGATCCGCTGCTGGCTTCCATCAGCAGTGTCGATTCGGTCTACGACGCTCGCCGTCTTATGCCCGGCGAAGGCGGAGCTCAGCTCAAGCGCCGTGTGTAGGTGCGAGAGCCTCTCAGCATCATAGATATTGGTTACGTTCGAGGCATCGTTTGGTGCCTCGAACGTATTTTAGAAGGAGGGTATGCGCATGGGCGATATGACTTTGGACCTGACACCCCGAGGTGCGGCTTCGATTGAGGCGCTCGTCAACGGCCCCATTCAGACCAACAGTTACGCCGTGATTTCGAATGACGAGTGCTTAATCGTCGATCCGGCGTGGGAGGGCGAGTGTCTTGTGGAGCATATCCGCACCGCGCATCCTGAGGTGCGCGTACTCGGCTCTGTCTGCACGCACGGTCATGCCGACCATGTTGGCGGGGTTGCCGGGGTTCGAGCTGTCGTTGGCGACAGCGCGCTATATGAGTTGTGCGCTAAGGACGTGACGGTACCTCGCGCAAATATCGAGGAGCAGCGCGCCATGTGGGGTATCGAGACACCCGATCCGGGTGAGCCGACGCGTTTGCTTGCCGAGGGCGATACAATCGAGGTGGGCGACGTCTGCCTGCAGGTGATCGAGACGCCGGGGCATACGCCGGGCGGCATCGTCCTGTTCGCCGCGACCGAGCGGGGGAACATCGCCTTTGTGGGCGACACGCTTTTCCCGGGCAGCCACGGTCGTACCGATCTTTCCGGCGGTGACGAGGCGGCGATTATGCGCTCGCTCTCCAAACTTGCCAAGATGCTTCCGCCCGATACCGTTTGCTTGACGGGCCATGGCGATTCGACCACGATGGCGCGCGAACTTATGCAGAACCCGTTTATGCAGATGTAGGCTCGAAGCCGTCGTCCGAACCACGAAGACCGCTCAATCGTCAAGCTATTTTCCCCAGTGGGTCGATTCTGTGGGGCAAACGGTCAAAATTTGTCCAATCGGATGGTATTCGTGAACAAACGAACGTTTATGCTCGGGTATGTCGTGGTAAAATCTCAGGCGTTATCGGAGCAACCTTACAGGAGGTTTCTTTTATGCTCGTCAACGCAGCAGACATGCTCAAGAAGGCCGAGGCCGGCAAGTACGGTCTCGGTGCCTTCAACACCAACAACCTCGAGTGGACCCTGGCTATTCTCCAGGCCGCCGAGGAGGCCAAGTCTCCGCTGATCCTTCAGTGCACCGCTGGTGCCGCTAAGTGGATGGGCGGTTTCAAGGTCTGCGCCGACATGGTCAAGGCTGCCGTCGAGGCCACGGGCGTTACCGTTCCCGTCGCCCTTCACCTCGATCACGGTTCTTACGAGGACTGCTTCAAGTGCATCGAGGCCGGCTTCACGTCCATCATGTATGACGGCTCTCACGAGGAGACCTTCCAGCTTAACCTCGACCGCACCAAGGAGCTCGTTGAGCTTGCCCACTCCAAGGGCATGTCCATCGAGGCCGAGGTCGGCGGCATCGGCGGCACCGAGGACGGCGTGACCTCCAGCGGCGAGCTCGCTGATCCTGCTGAGTGCAAGCAGATTGCTGACCTGGGCGTCGACTTCCTCGCCTGCGGTATCGGCAACATCCACGGCGTGTACCCTGCCGACTGGGCTGGCCTTTCCTTCGAGCGCCTGGGCGAGATTAAGGCTCAGACCGGCGACCTGCCCCTCGTCCTGCACGGTGGCACCGGCATCCCCGAGGATCAGATCAAGAAGGCCATCTCCCTGGGTATCTCCAAGATCAACGTCAACACCGATCTGCAGCTCGTCTTCGCCAAGGGCGTTCGCGAGTATATCGAGGCTGGCAAGGATCAGCAGGGCAAGGGCTTTGACCCCCGCAAGCTCCTCAAGCCTGGTCGCGAGAACATCGTTGCCCGCACCAAGGAGCTCATGGAGGAGTTTGGCTCCGTCAACAAGGCGTAAGCGTCGCTAAACTTCCCGCCGGAAGCCCCGTCTCCCTACACTGTTTCCTTTGCGCTCACCTGGCTTCGCCAGAAGTCGCGCCAAGGAAACAGTTCCGGGGGACGGGGCTTCCTTCGTTTAACGCCGCAGGGTTACGAGTCTGAATTAAGGTGGCTACTGGCTTCGCTAGAAGTCGCGCGACGGAATCAACTCCGGGGAAACGGGGCCTCCTTCGTTAACTCGCTACAGGGTTACTGGGCTGAATTCATTTTTTCTAGGTACCGTTTATCGGTGTTGAGGGTTCCTTTATTGGGGCTTTCTTTTTTATCTCGCTACAATGGGCTTCAAGAGTTCTAATGACTTGGAGTTTGGTATGGCTGTTATTAATGTGCTGCCTTCGGATGGGAAGGTCATTGACGAGGGTCCTGTTGGTTGCTCTGTTGATGTTTGCTGTGATGATTTCCGTCATCTCGATATTGGACTGCCGCCCGAGATTCTTCGTCTCAAGGATGCCGGATATTTGACGCAGGCTGTTGCGGCTTGTGATCGTCTTTTGGGGCAGAATCCCGATCCCTCGCTTGCTGCCTGCGTTCGTGCCGAGCGGTATCGCATGCTTGAGACGCCGCTTCATTTTTCGGTGTCGCGCGATCGGGCTATTGCGATGATTCGCGAGGAGTGGCCTGAGTTTACCGAGGAGCAGTTTGACGATCTGATTGACCGTAAGCGTATTGACTGGCGCTTTATCGATGGCGAGCTGTTCGTTCTCGACAACTTCCTCGATTCGCTTCGCGTATATCCCAAAGAGGTCCCCGGCATGCGTCCCGATCCTACGGACGGAATTGCACTGCGCAACGAGATGCTCAAGGAGATGGAGTCACAAAACGGATTGACTCGCGTTATTACGCTTAAGGCGTCCTTGTCTGTCCCCGGCGCTCTAGAGGGGGAGACCGTTCGCGCTTGGCTTCCCGTAGCCGCCACCTGCCGCCAACAGTCTCAGGTCGAGATTCTCGACATGACGCCGGAGGGTGCTGTTGCTCCCGCGAACGCTTCGGCGCGTACCGCCTCGTGGTCTTCTTCGAGTGAGCGCTCATTCTCGGTGACTTATCGTTATCACATCGATGCTGCTTATTGTGATGTCTACGGTGGCGCACTTCCGGTTCATCCGCGTATGGACGCGCCTCTGCCCGAGGATATTTCCGAGGATCGTCCGCACATTGCATTCACGCCGTATCTGCAGCAGCTGACGGCCGGTGTTGTTGACGGACTCGAGGATCCGCTCGATCGCGCCCGTGCTATCTATGATTACCTGACGCAGTATATCGACTATCGCTATCAGCCGCCGTACTTGCTTTTGGGATCTATTGCCGATGACTGCGCGCATTCGCTCCGCGGCGATTGCGGCGTTATGGCGCTCACGTTTATCACCATGTGCCGTATCGCGGGCGTGCCTGCCCGTTGGCAGAGCGGCCTCTACGTTGCGCCCGATTCGGTGGGGTCGCACGACTGGGCAGAGTTCTATACGCCGCAGACCGGTTGGCTCAACGCCGACGTGTCATTTGGATCTTCTGCTCGCAGGATGGGGGAGGAGTGGCGCCGCCGTCACTACTTTGGCAATCTCGACCCATGGCGTATGGTGGCCAACAATCGATTCCAGGCAGAGTTTGAGCCCTCTTTCGACGGTATGCGCGAGGACCCTTACGATAACCAGATGGGTGAGGCTTCGGTCGACGGTCGCGGATGCCGTCAGCGCGAGATGCTACGCACGGTCGAACTCATCGAAATGCTCGAAGTTCCATTTTCGGACTAATCGGTAGAAAGCTGTGATAAACTAACTCACGCATTACGTGCCCGAGTGGCGGAATTGGCAGACGCAGTGGACTCAAAATCCACCGTTGGCAACAACGTGCGAGTTCGAGTCTCGCCTCGGGCACCATACATGCAAGTGAGCGTTCAAGGGGGTTGCGGCCCCCTTTTTCGTGCCGAACTCGCGTGAGCGCGCGAAGCGTTAAGCAAACAGGCCTGCGGCCTGTTTGTAGCGGAGCGTGGCGAGGGCGCCGCGCGTCCGAAGCCCGGGGCTTCGCGAAGCGAAGGCCCTTCGAGTCTCGCCTCGGGCACCATACATGCAAGCGAGCGTTCAAGGGGGTCAAGGCCTCTTTTTCGTGTACGTAATGTGATAACGCGCTGTACGTGTTATTATTCGCAAGGCGTTGTTCCCGCAATGCCCTAAAGAGGAACCCGAGGGTTCCCACCTTTTGGCGCCAATGAGCAGCTGACTGGTCATACAACTTAGATTCCCTTCCTCAAATCGAGGATGTCTATGTGTACGACCTGGTTGCTGAGAAGCGCCGGGTTATTTTTTTATGAATGGAGGTAGGGAAAATAGCTAAGTCTGATGACACCCGCATCAACGACGAGATTACTGCATCTTCGTGCCGTTTGATTGGCGTCGATGGCTCTCAGCTCGGCCTGTTCGCCATCCGCGATGCCCAGCGCGTCGCCGACGATCAGGGTCTCGACCTGGTCGAGATCGCTCCCAACGCGGAGCCGCCGGTCTGCAAGGTCATGGACTACGGTAAGTTCAAGTACCAGCAGGCCATGAAGGCCAAGGCTGCTCGTAAGAACCAGTCCAAGGTCGAGGTCAAGGAAATGAAGTTCCGACCCAAGATCGACGTTGGCGACTACGAGACCAAGAAGGGCCACGTTCTGCGTTTCCTCAAGAAGGGCGCACGCGTTAAGATCACCATCATGTTCCGCGGCCGTGAGATGGCTCACCCGGAGCAGGGCCTTAACGTTCTCGAGCGTCTCGCCGAGGATCTCAAGCCTTACGCTACGGTCGAGTCCAAGCCTAAGATGGAAGGCCGTAACATGCTTATGCTGCTCGCCCCGATTAAGGGCGCCTTCGATGAGGATAAAGCGGCAAGCGATACCAAGTAACTAGTGTTCTGTAACCGATTAAGGAGTATTTCATGCCTAAGATGAAGTCCCACAGCGGCACCAAGAAGCGTTTCCGCAAGACTGGTACCGGCAAGCTTATGCGCGCCAAGGCTTTCAAGAGCCACATCCTGAGCAAGAAGTCCACCAAGCGTAAGCGTGGCTTCCGTCAGGAGACCGAGATCGCCGCTGCCGACCGCAAGGTCATCAAGTCGCGTCTCGCCTAAGTTCGCGTTCCCGTTTTTCGTTTTACCGTCTAGGAGTTGATAGAACATGGCACGTATTAAGCGCGCTGTTGCCGCCAAGAAGAAGCGCCGTACCGTTATGCACCGTGCGAAGGGTTACTACGGTGCCGCTTCGCGTACTTACAAGCATGCTAAAGAGCAGGTCCAGCACTCCCTGCAGTATCAGTATCGTGATCGCCGCAACAAGAAGCGCGAGATCCGTTCTCTTTGGATCACTCGTATCAACGCTGCTGCTCGCCTGAACGACATCTCTTACTCTCAGTTCATGCACGGCCTGAAGGTTGCCGGCATCGAGCTCGACCGCAAGGTCCTGGCTCAGATGGCTTACGAGGACATCGAGTCCTTCAACGAGCTGGCTACCATCGCCAAGAAGGCTCTCGAGGCCTAATAGATTCTCTTGAATCGCTAGGGGAGTGTCGCGTTGTGCGCGGCGCTCCCTC
Source organism: Collinsella sp. (assembly GCA_048189345.1). Taxonomy (GTDB): domain Bacteria; phylum Actinomycetota; class Coriobacteriia; order Coriobacteriales; family Coriobacteriaceae; genus Collinsella. The sequence continues at coordinate 444 of DBEZGO010000020.1, read as the reverse complement.
TTTTTATCTGAAGCGCGGTTTACATTGCTAAAAGCGCGGGTAGATATACACTTACAGGTGACCGATCTCTATATATTCCTGAACCAAAGGGTCATCATCTGATACGTGCGGAAGATCCGCACCAGTCTTTCTATTACCTATAGAAAGCAATATGTTGTGTAGGACTTGTGAAGAGTGGAATTGACGTCCCACAGAGCTTCGCGGTCTGGCAATATATCTCCTTGCCGCGCGGCCCGGTCGGACCGGATCAGCCGCGGGGCGTGCACCTTGAGAACCGGATACTGCGAGGATGGACACACCAGTTGTGTCGCATCCGGGCAGACATCGAACCATTTGAAATGGTCTAACTTGGATTTGTTTTTCGCAAGGCCGCCGAGAGGCGGCCCCGAGAAATTCCTTTTCCTATACTAAAACCATATGAATCGAACGGAACCGATCAGCTAA
>DBEZGO010000019.1:0-7402 GCA_048189345.1 Collinsella sp. | reverse complement strand
GATCATTCCCGCGGAATGGGTTGCCGAGGCGACGAAGATTCAGATGGAAACGAGCCCCTTTTATCCGTCTGAGGCGACTGAAGACAGCAATGGCTATGGATACCAGTTCTGGATGTGCCGGCGTGGCGGGTTCAGATGCTCCGGCCTTTTTGGGCAGCTGTGCTACATACGGCCCACAGATGGCCTTGTCATCGCTTGCTCGAGTTCCACGACAGGAAGTAAGGCGCTGCTTGATCCGCTGTATAAGGTATTGTTCAAAGAGTCTAGTGTTCGGGAAACGGTGGCTTCCGAACGTGACTTCGATAGTATTCCCGTGCCAGTTGGGTTGGCTTCTGGCGGACGTTTGAGCTCATTACGCCTCGAGGGCATTCATCATTGCATTTTCGGGGATTTTGAAGAGATCGATATTCGATTTTATGAGAATGAGCTGGATTTATCTCTGTTGCGCGATGGTCGTGAGTACGGCGTGAGGGCCGGCTACAAGTCTTGGGTTTGCAAATCGGGCGATGGGGCCGGCGTTGGAGACCTCTTTCCTTTCGTGACTCATGAAGCTGAGAGGGACGATGCCCCCGCATGGGATGTTCGCAAGTTGTTTGCAGCGTATGCCTGGACTTCGCCAACAAATTTACAAATCGAGACCAGGGAACTGGACTACACGCGGCGCTGTTTTATCGATGTACGGATTGGAGGTATTTATGCTGTGTGCAGGGTGCGAGTTGAGGGAATGTGCTGTTTCCCGACACCCTCGGAACTCACAGCGATTTTGAAGTTGGGATAATTTTTCAAGACGTGCGATTGATAAGAAAGCTTGTCAACATCATGGCTAATGGAGACGGAGCTGTCTCCAGGCAATGTTTTTCGATACGGACGTTTCAGATATCGTATTGCTAGGGACTAAGTTAATCACTTGTTAGGGTCAAAGCGTAGGTGCATTTTCTCGGCTTCGCACCCTGTTGGGCTCGAATCCCGGCGCATGGCAGCAAAAAGCCCGCTATCGTGAGGATAACGGGCTTCTCATTTCAAATGGTGCCCCACCCAACGGGATATTCGCGTGCGGCTGGCATTGCCCGCTTCCGCTGCGTCGCTTCGCTCCTTGCGCGACGTCGTGGATGCCTTGGAGGAGATCGTGGCCGCCGACTGCTGGCCGGTCCCGACCTACGACGAGATTCTGTTCTATCTGTAACAGACACGTTTGATTTTGCGTGTGAAGGGGTCTCGCCTGTGCGAGGCCCCTTCTGTTTATGTTGCTCGGACCTGCTTTGAACTTGCAGCTGAGCGAGCGTTTCGCGCGGGGCATCTTGAAAGTTGTAACCTATTTTGGGCATGCGGACGTTTCGGGCGTTTGTTCATATAGGGGAGGATTATCCGATGAGGGTATTCGATATCGTGTTTAGCCCGACGGGTGGAACAGAAAAGGTGTCTGGCTACATCGCCAATGCGTTGGATGGAGAAACCGTTGCTGTGGATCTGGCCGATAGCGGGCTGGGGTTTCGCACGGTTGCGATGACAAAAGAGGATGTAGCCGTAATCGCGGTGCCCTCGTATGGCGGGCGAGTCCCAGCTGTGGCCGTGGAGCGCTTGGGTATGGTGCGAGGGAACGATGCACGAGCGGTTCTGGTTTGTGTTTACGGAAATCGCGCGTATGAGGACACGCTGGTCGAGCTTGAGGACGCGGCAAAGGGCGCGGGTTTTCGGGTGATCGCGGCGGTTTCTGCCATCGCCGAGCATTCTATTGTTCGCCAGTTTGCCGCCGGCAGACCAGATGCGCAGGACGCGGCACAGCTCGCTGGGTTTGCGGATCAGATTCAGCAAAAGATATCTGCAGGAGATGCTTCTGAGCCGGCTATTCCGGGTAATCGTCCCTATAAGAAGACCGGGGGCGCCGGTATGGTACCTAAGACCACAAAGGAGTGCACCGCCTGCGGGGCTTGTGCCACAGCGTGTCCCGTTGGCGCTATCGACAAAGACGATCCCAAGCGGGTGGACAAAAAGGCCTGTATCTCTTGCATGCGTTGCGTTGCCGTGTGTCCGCATTCCGCTCGCGCGGTAAGCCCCATCATGCTCTCTGCGGCTACCAAGATGTTGAGTAAAGCCTGCTCTGATCGAAAAGTTTGCGAGCTGTTTATCTAGCGCAAGGGCATTGAGTACTTTTCATTTTATAACGGCAAAAAGAACGAACCCGTCGGACCTTACATCCGGCGGGTTCGAACATTTTTGAGTTGGTGCCCCCAGCGGGATTCGAACCCGCGATATCCACCTTGAAAGGGTGGCGTCCTTGGCCGCTAGACGATGGGGACAGCGGAAAAGAGTATAGCAGACTTTTTTGCCGGCGCGTATATCGTTGGCAAACTGGAAAACCACCACACAGGAGCGGGCTTCTATCCCGATTTTCAAATATCTCAATCTGTAACATCTGAGCGGGTAAATCAGCTCTACCTGTTACAGATCGAGACAAAAGGCAGACGTCGGGACGAATATCTCAATCTGTAACAGCAAGACGACTTTTAACGGTCTAGATGTTACAGATTGAGACAAACGCTGTGACGGGTCAAAACCACCACAAAGGTGCCTGTCCCCTTTGTGGTGGTGGGGTGTTAGGGGAGGAGCTTCATCGCGGCGTCGTGGGCGGCGTGCTCGTAGGTGTCGTCGAGGGGTTTGAGCGGCAGCAGCGCCATGGCCTGTGCGTCGCCACGGCGCTCGAGGGCGTGGGCGATGAGCCAGTCGGCGAGCTCGGGGTTCTTGGGCAGTGCCGGTCCGTGCAGGTACGTACCGATGACGCCCTTGTAGATGAGGCCCTCAAAGCCGTCGTCGCCGTTGTTGCCGGTACCCGTGACAACGGACGTTCCGAGCGGCGTGGCCTCTGCATCGAGCAGGGTGCGGCCGCCGTGGTTCTCGAATCCCACAAAGGGCTCGGGTGCCAGGTCGGTCTTGACGGCGACGTTGCCGATCAGGCGGTCGGAGCCGCGCACGGTCTCGGCGGCAATGACGCCCAGACCCTCGATGCGATCCTCGCCCATATAGTACGAACGGCCGAGCAGCTGATAGCTGCCACAGATGGCAAGCAGCGAACCGCCGTCTTCAACATAGGCCGCGACCTTGTCTTTTTGAGCGAGCAGTTCGTGTGCCACGGCCAGCTGATCGCGGTCGGCACCGCCGCCCATCATGACGATATCGGCATCGTGCAGATCGAGCGTGTCGCCCATGCGGACCTCGTCCACGCGCACGGGAATGCCGCGCCAGGCGCAGCGGCGCTCGAGGACGATGACGTTGCCGCCGTCGCCGTAGAGGTTGAGGGCATCGGGGTACAGATAGACGATGCGCAGCGGGCGCAAGAGCTCGACCGGCGCGACGCCGACGGGGACGGCACTGCCATCGGCGCACGTTGCAGCGTGGGCGGCAACCGTGGTTGCATCGGCACCCTTCAGCCCGTCGAGCTCCTTGACCAGCGGCGGAAAGGCCGTGTAGTTGGCGACGGCGTAGAAGGTGTCATCGGCGGCCTCATCTGCCACGGCGCCGATCGCCTGCGCGACGTCCGAGATAATCGCGGCATCGATGCCGGCGTACTTGAGGCGTACCTGCATGTCGTGCGCACGCGTGCCTCCGGCAAAGGCGACAAGACCCGGCGTGTCGGCGATGCGCTCGAAGTCGACATCGTAGATCCACGAGACATCGTGGCCGTCGGCATCGTTATCGTTTAGGAAGAAGGCGCAGAGTCTGCCGCCTGCCGTCTTGATGGACTGGATTTGTCGATCGAAGCCTACGGGATTCTTAGCCAGGTTGGCCTCGACGGTGCGGCCGGCGATATCCCAGCGCCCCATACGACCACCGGCGGGCACATAGGCATCGAGCGTAGGCTGTAGAAGCGCCGTGTCCACGCCTAACTCATGTGCGGCAAAGAATGCAGCGGCAACGTTGTAGACCATGTACAGGCCGTTGTAGCGCGTGGCGATGTGTACGGCAGCCGCGTCGGACGCAGATCCAAAGACCAGGTCAAAGCCGTAGCCGTCGCAGCCGAGCTCCACGCCCGTCACGCGACGGACCAGCGCAGGGCGGGCCCAGCCGCACGAGGGACAATGGTAGGCGCCGAGCTGGCCGTATTGCACGTAGTCATACTCCAGCGGCGCGTTGCACTGCGAGCAAAAACGCGAGTCGCTAATGCGGTCGGACTCGGTGCCCGTGGCGCCGTCGATGCCAAAGGCGATGCTCGTGTTGGGGACGCGCGCGGCAATCGAGGCACACAACGGGTCGTCGGCGTTGTAGATGAGCGTTGTTGCCGGAGAGAGCTCCAACGCATGGGCGATGACGTCTTGGGTATGGTCAATTTCGCCGTAGCGGTCTAGCTGGTCGCGGAACAGGTTGAGCAGCACGAAGTACGTCGGCTTGAGCTTGGGCAGGACGCGCACGGTGTAGAGCTCATCGCATTCAAAAACGCCCACGCGCTTGCCGCTGCTGGTGTGCTTAAGGCCGCTGCGCGCCTCGAGCAGTGCGCCCACCACGCCCGGCTCCATGTTGTTGCCGGCGCGGTTGCATACCACGGTGGCGCCGCTGGCGGCAACGGCGTCGGCGATGAGGTTCGAAGTGGTGGTCTTACCGTTGGTGCCGGTGATCACCACGCTGCGGTCGACAAGGCCGGCGAGGTCGCTCAGCAGCTCGGGGTCGATCTTCATGGCGATGCGGCCGGGGAGTACGCCGCCCTGGCGCTTAAGGACGGAGCGCAGCCCCCAGCGGGCGATATCGCTCGAGGTGCAAGCAAGAGATGAGCGGAGATTCATGAAGCCGTTCCTAACGTGAATGACATGGTCGTGGCGTTTGCGCCGTTAAAAGCCGTAACGGCGCGCAAATTCCTGGGCAAGCTGCGACACGTCTTCGCAGGCATTGGCCCAGGGGGCAAAGTCGGGAGTGTCCGAGATAATACCGTCCGCTTCCCAAACGGCCTGGTGCGAAAGATCCCAGGGATCGTGTGGCTCGGGCCGGCAGGGAAGGTACGGTGTCTGGTACATGGGGTTCAGTAAGAAGAACGCACCGCCCTCGCAACGGTTGGCAAACTCACGCAGCGCGCGTGTCGCCGGGCGCATCTTGTTTGTTTTGAACAGCAGAATCGTGCGGGCGAGCAGATACCAAGGAGAGTTCTCGAGCGCGTCAGCCCCGATCTCTTCCTCGAGCTGGTGGGCCAGGGCAAAAAAGCCGTCCTGGTCTTCCAGACGAGCGAGGGCGAGCAACACGGTGCCTGCGGCTCGGGTGGGGTAGCCTTCCGCCTTAAGGACGCGGCGGGCGTAGTTGGCGGCAGCACGGTAGCGGGCGCTCGCCATGCACAGCTGCGAGATGGCCTCGAGCGTGTGGAGCCACCCGATAAGAGCCGGCTCGCTCACGGTAAGGTCTGCTGCGGTGACACCGTCGGCCAAAACATTATTGGCCCAGTAGTGCGGGGCTTCCATGTCGAACCCGGGCACGCTTTGCTGCAGGTAATCGGCCGTGGTCGCCTCGAGCTTCATCAGGTCGCCCAGGCAGGCGTCAACGGGCGTGTCGGCCAGGATGATGGCGAGCAGCTGGGCATCGAGGACATGCGCATCGACGCGGACGATCTTGAGCAGCTCATCGCGCATGTCGTCGAACAGACGATTGCGCGTCTGCTCGAACTCCTCGTCGCTGCCCATGTCCTCGATGCGATGGAGCTCGTCGAGCAGGTGGCGATGAACACCGGCGTAGGACAGCAGCGCCTGGGCATGCTCGGACTGCGCATACTTTTGGGGATTCGCGCTAATGTCGTTATGGACAAGCTCGCGTGCTGCATCGGTGAGCTCGGGGTGCGACGCCAGATAGGTGCGCTCCAGGTAGGCGGGGATGTAGACGCTCGGATCCATTAGAGGTCTCCTCCCTTAAACGGCAAACCCTGCTCGGCCGCCTGCAGGATGCGCTCATCGATTTGGGAACGCACGATATCGTTGGTGGCGACCCAGGCGGCAAAGCTGGCGTTGTCGGGGGCGCCCAGGCCCTCCTGCAGTACCGGCGTCGCCTCGGACAGCGCAAGGACGAGCTCGTCGGTGGAGCCCACACCCACGTTGACGCGGGCATAGACGCCATCGGGAAACTCGGTTTGGAAGTAGAGTGCCTCGGCCGCGTGCGGGCACGAGCGTGCGAGGATGCGCAAATAGTGTTCGGCACCCTCGTAGTCCAGCTCGCGCCAGGCCGCGCTCATCAGTGCGATGAGCGTCCACGGGTCCAAGTCGCGCTCCGCATCTTTGGGGCGGCGGCGCAGCGGCGTGTTGGCAAGATAGGGCACGGAGTGAGCGGAGCGAAAGCGTTTGAGCTCCTCGGCGGGGTATTCGAGCTTTGCCATGGCGAGCATCGCGGTGTGGCGGACACCGGCGGGGTCGTTGGGCGCAAAGTCCAAGCTGCGATTTGCGGCTTCGAGCGACATGCGATAGCGGCCGCTAATGAGGGCGCGCGATGCCAAGGCGGCAAGCCAGCGCAGATAGGGGCGGCGCGTAAGGTCGCCTGCGGCCTCGCGCTCGTAGGGGTCCTGCGCCGAGGCGATCTTGAGCGCCAGATCGTGCTCCACCTCGTCGCACTTGGACACCAGATACTGCACGTATTCCTCGTTGGATTCGGCGGTGAGTGCGCACAGCATGCGCTGGGCATCCCAGTTGGCCGGATCGAGCGCGGCTGCCTCGCGGAGCATGTTCTCGGCTGCGGCTTCTTCTTGCTCTGCCTGGGCGTCGTCGGGGATAAAGGGGATGCGGTAGTCGACAGCCTCGACCACCTTGGCAATGAGGTGCCCGGCGCGGTCGCGGTCGTGCACGATGAGCGGTGCGGGGTTGCGGGTGAATTGTTCCATCAAACGCTCTACGGCGGCACCGTCGGTGAGCGGGATATTGTCGCGGCGCAAGGCCTCAAGAACGAGGCGATGGCAATCCTCTTGAATGGGATCGAATGCCATGGGGCCTCCTTTGCTGCGGTTAGGGTTCAAATGTCTCTATATAAGGTTCTAGTTTACCCGCATGTGGCACACCGGGGATGCCGCACTTGGACTTGCACCTTTGCACCACGAAGACGGATGTCGCACAAATGTCGGCATCTTGGACGACTGAGTGGTATCACGGTGCCGCAAACGGTCGATTTTTGGCGGCGAACGGGGTGCATTTTGGAGGGGCACAGTCCTGCCCGGGATATGTGGTCAACCTTGATAAAACGTTTGCCCAGCTTGGGAGTATGAATGCCCCACAAGGGTCTTCAGGGATAGAAAAAACGTTTCATCATTGTCGGCTTTAGGTGAATAACTGACCAACCAGAACGGTAAAATAGTGTTTGTCTGAGCGTTGAGACGTTTAGACATCGCGCATTGTCATCGCCGGCAACGCGCAAAACGGTCCTAACGGAGCCAATCGGGTGCTCCGTTATATAC
>DBEZGO010000018.1:0-27766 GCA_048189345.1 Collinsella sp. | reverse complement strand
CCGGTCTTGTCCATCGAGACAAACCACTGGTCGGTAGCACGGAAGAGCACCGGGTGCTTGCAGCGCCAGCAGTGCGGATAGCTGTGCGTGATCTTCTTCTCGAGGACCAGGGTGCCGCGCTCGCGCAGGAACTCGATGATGTGCGGGTTGGCCTCATCGGTATCCATGCCGCTGAAGGGGCCGCCGGTGCCAAACTCCTCGCCGGTGTAGAACTTGCCGTCGTCATCGACCGGCATGCAGATGTCGGTGATGCCCTCCTTGAGGCAGGCAAAGTAGTCGTCGACGCCGTGACCGGGCGAGTTGTGGACGATACCGGTACCGTCATCGACACCGACGTAATCGGCCAGCAGTGCCACGCCCTCAACACCGTCAAAGATCGGCTGCTTGTAGTGGATGTGGTGGAAGGTCTCAGCGGGAACCACGTAGGGCTTGCCGTCAACCATAACCGGGGTGTACTCCCAGCCAAACTCCTCGCAGCACTTGGGAGCCAGGTCCTCAAGCATGACCTCGGCACGACCCTCGTGCTCAACGGCAACATAGGCGGCGCCGGGCTTAAGGGAAACGGCCTGGTCGGAGGGGATGGTCCACGGCGTGGTCGTCCAGATGATAAAGTCGACCGGGCCGTCGAAGTTCTCGAGGCCGGCGGGCTTGGAGGTCATCTCAAAGCGAACGAAAATGGAGGGGCTCGTCTCGTCGGAGTACTCGATCTCGGCCTCGGCCAGCGCGGTGTGGCAGTGCCTGCACCAGTGAACCGGCTTGTGTCCGCGATAGATCATGCCCTTATCGAACATGGCCTTGAAGACCTCGATGTCGGCGGCATCATGTTGGTGATAGAGCGTCAGGTAGGGGTTGTCCCAGTCGCCAAGCACGCCCAGACGACGGAAGCCGGCCTTTTGCAGCTCGATGTTCTCGACAGCGAACTCATTGCAGAGCTCACGGATCTTGGCCGTGGGGGTCTGGTTGAACTTCTCGGTGCCGAGCTTCTCCTCGACCTTGTGCTCGATCGGCTGGCCGTGGCAGTCCCAACCGGGGACATAGGGAACCTCATAGCCCTGCATCATCCAGTAGCGGTTGATCATGTCCTTGGAGATCTTGTTCATGGCGTGGCCGATGTGGATCGGGCCGTTGGCGTACGGAGGGCCGTCGTGCAGCACGAACTTCTTGTGACCCTCGTTCTTCTTCAGAACCTGCTCGTAGACCTTGTTGTCCTGCCAGTCCTTGAGTCGCTTGGGCTCGGACTTGGAAAGACCGGCACGCATGGGAAAACCGGTCTTGGGCAGATTCATCGTCTGCTTGTACTCGTTTGCCACGGTACCCCTTTCATGTCGTGGGCGCGCACGCCCGTTGGGCACCAAAAAAGCGCCCGTCCCTACAAGCTGGGACGAAGCGCCACAAAACGGGCTGTACGCCCGCAAAAGCTCTTCGCTTAACCACCCAGCTTAGATGCCCTCGCCCGCGTCGCCGCGCGCTCGCATCCGTTACTCGGCTGGCCTGTATCGACGACCATCTCGGCGATATCTACTAAGACGTGCCTGTACGGCGCGCCCGTTGGGACCGCAGCTCCGGGGTGATTTTCATCGGTCGCATGCGCGGGCTCTCAGCACTCCCCGCTCTCTGTAGCATGCGGATGGCCGACTACTCGTCCCCATCAACGCTTATGCGGAGTATGCTAGCACGTTCCGCGCCGACGAAAAACCCTCAACATTGGTTTCATATTTTAGAAATTTATCTTGGTCGCGAGCATTCTCTAGGAGCAAAATACCTGAAAGCACTCTATCTCACGAAAGAAGGTACCTATGCGCACGATTGGAATGAGCGACTATACCGTCGGCGAGGACTGCTTTGACGAGCTGCCCGGCGCGCTGGCCGAGTACGGAGCGACCAAGGTCGCGATCATCGGTGGCAAGCGGGCACTGGCTGCGGCGCTGCCGGGCATCGAGGCGGCGCTTGAAGGTACCGATGTCGAGATTCTAGAGAAGCGCGTCTATGGCACCAACAGCACGCGTGCCAATATCGCCAAGGTCGTGAACTCCCCTGCTTGCCAGGAAGCTGACGTGCTCATCGCATGCGGCGGCGGCAAGGCGCTCGACACCGTGAAGACCGCATCCATCGAGCTCAAGAAGATCGTCTTCACCGTCCCGACAATCTGTTCCAACTGCTCCGCCGCGACCGCCATTGCCGTCGTGTACAACGACGACGGCTCGCTCGAGGGCTATTCGTACCCCAACCGCCCCGCGCACATCTTCATCAACCCCAAGATCATCGCTGAGGCTCCGGCGGAGTACTTCTGGGCCGGCGTGGGCGATGCCCTGTCCAAGCAACCCGAGGTCGAGTACGCCACGAGCGCCGGCAACTTGGAGCACACCGCCGGCCTTGGCCTGGCACTCGCCCACACCTGCTCCGAGCCACTGTTTACCTATGGCGCGCAGGGTCTTGAGGACGTGCGCCAGAATCTGTCGAGCGAGGCCGTCAAGCAGATCGCGCTCGACATCGTGGTCAACACGGGCTATGTCTCGAACCTGACCAACCAAAACGATTACTACTACAACTCGAGCGTGGCGCATGCGTTCTACAACGCCACGTGCAGCATTAAGCGCGAGGGCTCCTACCTGCATGGCGAGGTCGTGAGCCTGGGCGTACTGGTGCTGTTTGCCTATACGGGCGATACCGAGAACCTTGAGCGCTACGCCGCCTTCAACAAGCAGATGGGGCTGCCCGTGACGCTGGAGCAGGTCGGGCTTTCCGAGGACGATATCCCCGCTCTGTGCGAGTATGCACACGCCACCAACGAGTGGAAGCAAGGCAACCCGGAGCCCTTCACCGACGAAAAGTTTGCCGCCGCCATCAAGGCCGCCAACGCCTACGGCCACACGCTCCTTGCCTAACCTGCCAAAAAGGGACAGGTTTATTTTGGCAGGTTTTAAATGGGTAAATTCCATTGAACAATTGTTGAAATAGTTTAACTCGACAGAAAAAGGGGCGACCATCCACTCGATGGCCGCCCCTTTCATTTGCTATTTCAGCATGCTGGAGTCGAACTCACTAGCTGGAATGACGCGGTAGCCGTGACGCAGCAACAGATCGACAAAAACGCCGTTGCCCGCGGTGAGCGTACCACTAAACGTGCCATCGTAGACGTGACCCGTACCGCACGAGGGGCTGCGGTCCTGCAAGACGCACGCAGCTATCTCGGACGGGCCGCCCGCCTGCTCACACATATCGAGCGCACGCTGGGCACCCAGGCGAAACTCGCGATCGACCGAGGCGCCCTCGCAGGTACGGACCTCGCCGTCCACGATCTCGGAAGGATCGCGCGGTGTGGGCAGACCGCCAAAAACCTCGGGGCACACCAACAGGACATCGGTTCCCGTGCGTTCGCACGCTTCGACCAGCTCGCGATGGTAATTATCGAGACCGTTGTACTTGCAGCTCTCTCCCATCAAGCAGGCGCTCACCACAATCTTCATGTGCATTCCCCTCAAGCAAAACGCCCCATTTGAGATACGCACTCAAATGGGGCGTCGACATTTACTGTCCCGAACGCAACGCTACTGCTGCTTTGGCATCAGCGGATTCTCGCGCGTGAGGAGATTCATGAACTCCTCGCCGGTGATCGTCTCCTTCTTGTACAGATAACGAGCCAGCTCGTGAAGCTTAAACTTGTTCTCCTTAAGGATCTGCAGGGCGCGGTCGTGCGCATCCTCGATCAGCTTGGCGACAATCGCGTCCACGCGCTCGGCCGTACCAGGGGCGCAGGTGAGCGACGTGTCCTGGTTGAGGTACGCATTCTGAACGGTACCGAGCGCCATCATGCCAAACTCATCGGACATACCAAAGCGCGTCACCATGTTGCGGGCGAGCTTGGTTGCCTGCTCGATATCGTTGGCCGCGCCGGTCGTCATCTCGCCAAAGATGAGCTCCTCAGCTGCACGACCACCGCAATAGACGGCAAGCTTGTCCAAGACCTCCTGGCGTGTGGTCAGGAAGCGCTCATCCTCCTCGACCTGCATGGTGTAGCCCAGAGCACCGCTCGTGCGCGGGACGATGGTGATCTTAGTGACCGGCGCAGAGCCCTTCTGGCGGGCGGCAACGATGGCATGGCCGATCTCGTGGTAAGAAACGACCTGCTTCTCGTGATCGGACAGCACCGTGGACTTGCGCTGCTGTCCTGCGATGACGACCTCCACCGACTCCTCAAAGTCGTCCTGGGTCGCACGCTTGCGACCCTCGCGGACGGCACGCAGCGCGCCCTCGTTGATGATGTTTGCCAAGTCGGCACCCGAGGCACCGGGCGTGGCACGGGCAATCGCGGTCAAATCGATCGGCGGCTGCGTCTTCACGCTCTTGGCATGCAGCTCGAGGATGTTCTTGCGGCCAGTCAGGTCGGGCAGCTCAACAGGAATGCGGCGATCAAAACGACCGGGGCGCAGCAGGGCCGGGTCAAGGCTGTCGGGTCTGTTGGTAGCAGCGAGAACGACAATACCCTTATGGTTATCGAAGCCGTCCATCTCGGTCAGCAGCTGGTTGAGCGTCTGCTCGCGCTCGTCGTTGCCGCTAAAGCCGCCGCCGTCACGCTTTTTGCCGATCGTATCGATCTCGTCGATAAATACGATGCAGGGGGCCTTTTCCTTGGCCTGCTTAAACAGGTCGCGAACCTTGGCGGCGCCGCGGCCGACAAACATCTCGACGAACTCAGAACCCGAAATGCTAAAGAACGGCACGCCCGCCTCGCCGGCAACAGCCTTGGCAAGCAGGGTCTTACCGGTACCCGGAGGGCCAACAAGGAGAGCACCGCGCGGCAGCTTGGCGCCAATTTCCTCGTAGCGCTGCGGCTTCTCCAGAAAGTCGACGACCTCCTTGAGAGACTCCTTGGCCTCCTCCTGGCCGGCAACATCCTTAAAGGTCACACCCACATCTTTGGAGGCGATAACGCGAGCGCCGGACTTGCCCAGTCCGCCGCCGCCAAAGCCGCCGCCAAAGTTCATCGACGGACCGTCATCACCCATAGCCTTCTTCATACGGCGGTTGAGCCACCAACCGATGAGGAAGAAGATGGCCATGGGGAGGATGAGCGTGAGCAGGTAGTAGGTCATCAGACCCGAGTTTTTATCGGGAACGACCGACTCCAGGGACGCACCGGATTCAAGCACGCGATCGGTAAAGCCCGCATCATTCGGCACACCGGTCGTCTTGTAGGCGACGTTCTCGTCCTCGCCCTTCTTGGTGTAATAAATGGTGTAATCGTCAGTGTTGTATTCGACCTTGTCGACGCTCTTCTTATCGAGCGCTTTGACAAACGTTGAGTAATCGGTCTTCGTAATCTGCTGCGTGTGACCGATGTTGGGGAACAGAACGGTCGAGAGCACGAGGTAGACGACGAAGGCGATGAGCACGTAGAGGATCATATTCCGTCTACGTTTGTTGTCATCCATCTCCATCTGCTTGAACTCCATCTACTGGGGTTGATAATGCTATCTAGAATACCCAACCCGGACGGCGATAAACCGACGCCGGGCACGAAAGGACAGAGATGGCATCACTTGAAATCGGCAAGGTTCAGATCTATACGGGAGACGGCAAGGGCAAGACGACGGCTGCGCTGGGGCTCGCACTGCGCGCCACGGGCTATGGACTTAACGTGCTCATGCTTCAGTTTGCCAAGAAGCTGCACTGCGCCGAACACGATGCCGCGCCGCGCCTGGGACTGCGCATTGTACAGGCAGACCGTGACACGCCCGAGGCTTGCGCCGCACAGATCATGGAGCTCGCACGCGAACAGATCTCGCAGGTCGACGTGCTGATCTTGGATGAACTGGGAGAAGCCATGCGCCGCGGTTTTGTGACGCGCGAGGATGTGGAGGGGCTGATCGCGCTGAAGCCCGCCACCACGGAGCTCGTGCTCACCGGCCGAGGTCTACTGCCACTGGCCGACCTTGCCGACCTGGTCACCGAAATGCGCCCCATCAAACACTACTTCGACGAAGGCCTCCTAGCCCGCCAAGGCATCGAATACTAATTGATCCGAAGGGGACGGAGGAAAACGGATCATCGACATCACGACGGAGAGCAATGAACCGTTTTCCTCCGTCCCCCAGGGATCGTTAGGCGGTGGCGCGACCGAGCCAGTTGCCGCTGTGGTGGTAGATGGTAAACATCGTGGCCGTGATGAGCCAGGTTACGGGGTAAACCAGCAGCAGGTGCTCAAGAGACGGATCGAACGGCATGATCGCAAACACCCAGATCACCCTGAGCACGACGGTGCCAAAAATCGTGAGCAGCATGGGCTGCAAGCTCACGCCGGCACCACGAATGGAGCCCGACGCGTTTTCGATAATCGAGAAAATCGCGTAGAACGGCGCGATGAAATGAAGAATCGTCGTGGTGTACGCCGAAATCGAAGCATCGTCGACAAACAGACGCGACAGAGGACCCGAGAACACCAGCAGCACGGCAGACAGGCCACCAATGAGCATAAACGACAGCACGAGCGACGTATGGTAGCCCTTGCGCATGCGCTCGTAGTTGCGCGCGCCAAAGTTCTGTGCCGAGAACGTGGTGATCGACACGCCAAGCGCCTCGGTAACCATCCAGACAATGCCATCTAAGCGGCCCGAAAGACCCCACGCCGTGGTGACATCGGCGCCAAACGAGTTGACCGACACCTGAATCAAAACGTTGGAAATCGAATACGCAGCAGACTGAAAGCCAAGCGGCAGACCACACGAGATCATGCTCTTACAAATGCCAGGATCAATACCGAGTTTGGACAATGAAAGCCGCCACGCACCCGGTGCGTGCATCATACGAATCACGATCATCGTGGCGTTGGAGCAAATGGTCAGCGCTACCGCGATGCCGCAGCCCAGAGCCTCCATATGAAGCACGGCAACGAAGATGACATCCAGCACCGCATTAACAAGGCAGCCGGAAGCGATGATCACAGCAGGCCCGCGCGTGTCGCCCACGGCTCGCAGCAGTGCCGTTCCCATATTGAGCAGCAGCGCCGCAACCATGGCGGCAAAATAGCAACGAGCATAGGCCACGCCCTCGGCCAATAGTTCATGCGGCGTGTTCATAAGTACCAGCATGGGCTCAACGAACACTATGCCAAGAATCGAGAAAACGATACCGCCCACCAGCGCGAGCGTCATGGCCGTATGGACCGAACGACTCAGCCGCTCATCATCGTGCTGGCCAAAATACTGACCGGTAATGACCGCACAGCCAGCACCCACACCGACACAAAAACCAATACAGAGCTCCGTAAGTACCATCGTTGCTTGAATGCCACCCAGCGCGAGCTTGCCGCCAAACTGACCGACGATATAGGTACCGATAAGCGTATAGGCCTGCTGAAAAAACGAACTAAAAAAGATGGGAACGCACAGCGACAGCAATTGCTGCCAAATAACACCTTGCGTTACATCGATAGCCGTAGATTTCTTAGCCACACGCCCTCCCCGCCAGCGTACGTCAAACAACAAAACGGCAATTTAAGACCAAAGCCAATAGCAGCTTAGCACCGACCGGCGTCGACCGAAACACCCCGAGTCAGAGCCCGGTGCGAACTATCTGCCTAGTGATACAGCCCCGGCTGGTAGTGGTACTCATTGCTCACGTGCGGGCACAGCTGCCAAAAGGCGACGGCGCTCGCCGCGGCCACGTTGAGCGAATCGACCCCGTGCGCCATCGGAATGCGCACGGCCCGGTCACAGCCTGCGATGGTCTTGGCGCCCAGGCCGGCACCCTCGGTGCCCATAAAGATCGCCAGGCGATCAATCTCCTGCAGCGCCGGATCGTCCAGCGAAACGGAGTCGTCCGTCAGCGCCATGGCGGCACATGAGAACCCGGCATGATGCAACGACGCCAGGCCGTCGTGCGGCCATACGCGCGCCTCGCTGCCAATACGCGTCCACGGCACCTGAAACACCGTGCCCATGCTCACACGAGCCGAGCGACGATACAGCGGATCGCAACACGTAGGGCTCACCAGAATGCCGTCGACATTGAGCGCGGCCGCCGATCGGAAAATCGCACCCACATTAGTATGGTCGACAATGCCTTCGAGCACGCACACACGCACCGGACGCTCCCCCGCCGCCTCGACGACACCGTCGAGAAACTCATCGACTGGAATCTGACGCGGGCGACGGAACGCCGCGAGCGCGCCGCGCGTCACGTTAAAGCCCGTCAACTGCTCCATAAGCTCCATGGAGGCCACGAACACGGGAACCGGGCCGGCGCCCTCGCGCACAACCAGGCGCTCAAACAGCGGCAACATCTGATCGAGCCAGCGTTCGCCCAAAAGAAAGCTCACCGGCTGGTATCCGGCACGCACCGCGCGCTCAATAACCTTGGCACTCTCGGCGATAAAGATGCCCTTTTGCGGCTCCAGCACACAGCGCAGCTCACGCTCCGTCAGTCGCACGTAGGCGTCGAGTCGCTCGTCCTCGAGCGAATCAATTCGCAGCACCTCAACGGCATCAGTCATAGCAGCCAGCCCGCACCCTTCTTTACAGCACATCTATACCAAACGAGGCGACGCTAAGCGCCGCCCCATTCATTCAATCAACCTGATGATACCGTTCGCGCCAGGCGATTTACGCCTCAACGCGACGATACGTCACGAACTCATAATCGAGGCCTTCGTCACCCTCGCCCGCGGCAATCGTGGCAACCCCTTCGCGCCGCGCAACTTCCCACGCAGGATCGGCATCCAAATCGGGAAAGTACGTGTCCACGGCATGAATGCAATGGTCATGCGTGACCTCGGCCTCGGCGCAATACGGCAAAAACTGCCGATACACCTCGCCGCCACCGATCACCCAGGCTACGGGCTCATCGGCAACCGCGGAGAGCGCCTCGTCGATACTATGGACCACGTCAACGCCCTCGGGGGCAAAGCCCTCATCGCGCGTGAGCACGATATTGCGCCGGTTCTTGAGCGGACGCCCGCCGGGAAAACTCAGCAGCGTCTTGCGCCCCATGATAACCGGGCAACCTTTGGTGCACGTCACAAAATGGCGCATGTCGGCGCGATTGGACACCACCATGTCGCCCTCGCACCCAATGCCCCAATCGTCACACACAGCGACGATGGCAGAAAGCTTACACGTCATGAGCGACACCTACACCGCAATGGGGATGTTCTTGACCTGCGGGCCGTGCTCGTAGCCCTCGACAATCAGATCGTCGGTCGTAAACGCGTAGAAATCGTGCACGTCGGGGTTAAGCGTTACCTTGGGCGCCGCAAACTGCGGACGCTCGATAAGTTCGCGGACGATATCGACATGACGGTCGTAAATGTGGGCATCGGCAATCACATGCAGCAGCTCACCGGGAATCATATCGACGGACTGCGCGACCATCATCAGCAAGATGGCGTACTGGCACACGTTCCAGTTGTTCGCGGCCAAAATGTCCTGGCTGCGCTGGTTGAGAATCATGTTGAGCGTCGGTTTATCATCCTGCGGGCGCTGCGTCACGTTATACGTCACGCTGTAGGCGCACGGATACAGGTGCATTTCGGACAGGTCGCTAAACACATAGGTATTCGTCATAATGCGGCGGCTGTACGGCGTGTTCTTAAGGTCGTACAGAACGCGGTCCATCTGGTCGAAATCGCCCTCGACATAATGGCTCTTCTGCCCAATCTGATACCCGTAGGCCTTGCCGATGGAGCCGGTCTCGTCGGCCCACTCATCCCAAATATGGCTGTTGAGGTCATGGACGTTATTGGACTTCTTTTGATAGATCCACAGGATCTCGTCCATCGCAGACTTAAGCGCCGTGCGGCGCAGGGTAAGCGCGGGAAACTCCTCGCGCAGGTCGTAGCGTGCCGTAACGCCAAAGTTTTTAATGGTATAGGCAGGGGTGCCGTCCTCCCACACCGGACGGACCTTTTGGCCCTCGGTGGTGGTGCCATGGTCCAAAATATCGCGGCACATGGCTACAAACTGTTGATCAGCCTTGCTCATTGACCCTCCTGTCAGTCGCCTACAAGCGAGATTCATTGTAGCCCAGGCACGCGCGGCCCCACAGCCCAAACATAAGCCCTCATTTTCTGACATATGTCAGAAATTCCTTGCGCAAATCTGCGCGTTCGCTATTCTATTGTTGACATATGTCAGATAAGGAGTGCACATGGCAGGAAGACGCGAAAAATTACGCCGTGTGGGGATCATCCCCGAATATCGCGGCTTTACCCCCGACGGCCTAGCCAGTGGAGACGCCATCGACATGACAATCGACGAACTCGAGGTGCTGCGCCTGTGCGACCTGGAAGGCCTCAATCAGGAGGCCGTCGCCCAACAAATGGGCATCGCCCGTGCCACCGTGGCGGCCATCTGCAGCCGCGCACATCGCAAGGTTGCAAACGCGCTGGTCAACGGTCGGGCACTCAGCATTGAGGGCGGCAATATCGCATACTCCCCCATCACCACGACGACGGCCGCATGGCCAGCAAAGGAGGTCGACACCATGAGGGTGGCAACCACGTATGACAACGGCAACATCTTTATGCACTTTGGTCGCAGCGAGCAGTTCAAGATCTACGACATCCAAGATGGCAAGGTGCTCAACGAGCAGGTCGTGGGCACCGGCGACACCGGCCACGGTGCCCTTGCGGGTCTGCTCGCCAACGGCGGCGTGGACACGCTCATCTGCGGCGGCATCGGCGGCGGCGCCATCAACGCGCTCACCCAGGCCGGCATCACGGTCTATGCAGGAGCCCAAGGCAGCTGCGATGCCTGCGTCGAGGCCCTTATCGCCGGCACGCTCGCACAGAACGGCGAGGCCACGTGCGGCTGCCACGGCCACGACCACGAGCACACCCACGAGCATGGCGAGTCCTGCAGCTGCCACGGTCATCACGAGCACGAGGGCCACGAGGGCTGTGGCTGCCACTAACAGCAAAACTGCGCGTCAGCACGCTTCAACGCTTGCAACAACCTGCGAACGAACGGCGAAGGCCGCCTGGAGTACCATCCAGACGGCCTTCGCCATACACGACTCAAGCAGTCGTTACTTCTTATTACGCATCTGCGCTTCCATCTGGCGCAGTAGCTCCATATCGGACTTGGGACCGCCCGTACCCAGGCCGCCCATGCCGCCAAGGCCCATGGCATCCAGACCGGGAATATTGGGCATGCGCATCTTTTTGCCCTTCTTGCCCTTCTTACCCTTCTTGCCGCCGGCCTGCGCCTGATTGGCCATCGTGCGCATGCGGCCCATCATCTTATTCATCTCGCCCCACTGCTTCATAAGGCTGTTGACCTCGGTGGGGGTCACGCCGGCGCCTTTGGCGATACGCGCGCGACGCTGGCCGTTGATGATGGAGGGACGCAGGCGCTCCTCCTTGGTCATCGACATGATGATGGCCTCGTTCTTGTCGAAGATGCCCTCGTCCAGGTTGCCGCCCATCTGGTTGAGCGCGCGCTGGCCGCCGGGGAGCATGCCCAGGATACCCTTCATGCCGCCCATCTTCTTGACGGCTTTCATCTGGTCCAGCATGTCGTTCATGGTAAAGCCCTCGCGCAGCATGCGCTCGGCGGCCTCGAGCTGCTCGGCATCGGCGGCCTCCTGGGCCTTCTCGATGATGCCGACGACGTCGCCCATGCCCAAGATTCGCTTGGCCATGCGGTCGGGGTAGAACGGCTCCAGCGAATCGGGCTTCTCGCCCATGCTCACGAACTTGATGGGCTTGCCGGTCACCTGGCGCACGGAAAGCGCACCGCCGCCACGGGCATCGCCATCGAGCTTGGAGATGATCACGCCGTCAAAGTCGGTGCGCTCGGCAAACGTCGAGACGACGTTGACGATATCCTGGCCGGTCATGGCATCGACGACCATCAGCACCTGATCGGGCTTGACGGCCTTCTTGATGTTCACGGCCTCCTGCATCATCTGCTCATCGATCTGCAGACGACCGGCGGTATCGACGATGACCACGTCGCGCAGGTGGTCGACGGCCTCCTGGATGGCGCCCTTGGCGATATCGACCGGATGCTCGCCGTCGCCGCGGAAGACCGGCACACCGATCTCTCCACCGAGTGTGGCCAACTGGTCGGCAGCGGCGGGACGGTAGACGTCGCACGCGGCGAGCAGCGGCGAGCGGCCCTGCTTCTTGAGCAGGTAGGCCAGCTTTACGGCCGCCGTGGTCTTACCGGAACCCTGCAAGCCCACGAGCATGATGACATTGGGGATGCGGTTGCTAAAGACGAGCTTGCTCTCGGTGGAGCCGAGCATCTCGGTGAGCTCGTCGAGCACGATCTTGACGACGTTTTGCGCCGGCGACAGCGACTCCATGACCTCGGCGGTCATGCAGCGCTCCTTGGTCTTGGCCACAAACTCCTTGACAACCTTAAAGTTGACATCGGCCTCGAGCAGCGCCATGCGAATGTCGCGCATGGCCGAGGTGATATCGGCCTCGGTCAGCTTACCCTTGCCGCGCAAGCGGTCAAATGTGTCGTTGAGGCGATCGCTCAGGGAATCAAACACTGTTTACTCCTTAGTTGGACTCGCCCACCAGGGCGCGGCAGAAATCTTTGGCATTGAACTCCTGCAGGTCATCGACCTGCTCGCCCACGCCGATGCGCAGGATCGGGAGCTTGAGCTTATCGGCCACGGCCATGGCGATGCCGCCCTTAGCAGTGCCGTCGAGCTTTGTCATGATAATACCGTCCAGACCCAGCGCCTCGTTAAACTCGAGCGCCTGGTTCAGACCGTTTTGTCCCGTCGCGGCATCGATCACGAGGACAACCGAGACGGGCATGGGGCCGGCGACCATATTGGCGGCGCGCTTACGCGTCACGTTGACCACTTTGGCAAGCTCACGCATGAGCTCGGGGCTCGTGTGCAAGCGACCAGCGGTATCGATAAGCACCAGGTCGCTGCCGCGCTTGTCGGCCTCGTCGAGCACGTCGTAGCAAACGCTTGCCGGGTCGGAGCCGCGGTCACGCTTGATAACGGGGACGCCGGCGCGTTGGCCCCACACATCGAGCTGCTCGATGGCGGCGGCGCGGAAGGTATCGGCCGAGCCGATCACGACGTTCTTGCCGCGGGCGGCCATGGCGCTCGCGATCTTGCCGACCGTCGTGGTCTTGCCGGCACCGTTAATACCCACAAACAGCACACAGCTCGGCGTGTTGGCGAACGGATCGCGCTCGGCGGGCACAAAATGCTGCTCGAGTTGTTCGGCCAGGGCACGACGGAGTTGCGGGGCGGTCTTGAGGTTCTTCTTGGCCGCGGTATCGCGCAGATCATCGGACACCTTGATCGCGACCTCGGCACCCATGTCACCCATGACGAGGGTGTCCTCTAGGTCCTCCCAAAAATCCTCGTCGACCTCACCGCCAAAGTAAAAGACCTCGTTGAGGGCCTCGCGGCTGCGCTCAAGTCCGCGCGAGAGAGCGTCAAAGAATCCCATTATGCATTCACGACCTTTCCGGTTTCGCGATCGAGTTTTTGCGAGACGACGCGACTGACGCCGTCGGCTTGCATCGAGACGCCGTAGAGGACGTCAGCGTCCTCCATAGTACGGCGCTGATGCGAGATAACCAAGAGCTGTGTATCGGAACGCAACACGTCGAGCGCGCCGATGAGCTTGGACAGGTTGGCGTCATCGAGCGCCGCCTCGACCTCGTCCAGCACATAGAACGGCACCGTACGCGTGCGATACACGGCAAAGAGCAGGGCGAGCGCCGTCAGGCTCTTCTCGCCGCCCGACATGAGCATCATCTTGGTGATGCGCTTACCGCGCGGCTGCGCCACGACCTCAATGCCCGTCTCGGCCGGATGCTCGGGGTCGGTCATTTCCAGATGCGCCTGACCACCCGGGAACAACATAGCGAAGATCTCGCGGAAGTTCGCATCGACCTTCTCAAAGGTCACCAGGAAGGCTTTGCGCATCTTGCGGTCGATGGCCACGGTGATCTTGGTGAGCGCCTTGCGCGCGCTCTCCAGATCGGCCAGCTGCTCCTCGATATAATCGGCGCGGCGCTTGAGCTGCTCGTACTCCTCCATGGCAACCTGGTTCACGGGACCCAGGTTGTTGATCTGGCGCACGAGCCGGTTGAGCTCGCGCTCGGCGGCGTCGCGGTCGGTGGGCGCGGGAAGCATAAGCGCTTCCTCGAGTACCGTGGTGCCATCGGCGGTAATGGCCTTGATGGCCGCCTCTACCTGCACCTCGAGCTTGCCGCGTGCGACCTTGAACTCGTTTTGCGTCGCCGTGGCGGCATCGACCCGCTCCTTGGCGCGGGAGACCTCGGCCTTGGCGTCTTCGATGGTCTTCTTGAGCGAGGCCGAGTCCGCCTCCTCGAGCGAAGCCTGGTCACGCAGACGCGCGGCCCAATCCGACGCGCGCTCCAGCAGGGCCGAATAGCGCTCATGCATGGGGTCGACGCGCAGGCGCAGCAACTCGAGCGAGCGCGAGGCCTGACGTGTTCCGCGGATACGGCGGTCGATGCCCTCCAGGCGATGCTCCAGGTCGGGCACGCGGCCCTTCAGCGAACGCAGACGCTCGCTCGTCTGGGCCAGGCGCACCTTGGCATCGGCGAGCTTACCGGCGGCCTCGGAGTCATCGCGCCGAACGCGATCGAGATCGTCGTTGGCCTCGGCAATCTGGAGACCCAGGTCGCTTGCCTGCGCACGGGCCTCGTCGCGCGAACGGGTGAGCTCGTCAACACGCGGGCGCGCAGCGCGAACGGCCTCGGCGGCCTGCTCGCGGCGCTTGGAGATGCGCACGCGCTCGACCTCGGCATTGTTGGCGCTTTGCTCCAGGCGGCCGATCTCGGAGAGCAGCGAGCGGCGCTCGCCCTCAAGACGGGCAATCTCGCCGGCGGCATCGCCCTCGGCGGCACGCGCCTCCTCGACGGCCGCGTTGGCATCGACGACCTGATCCGACACATGCTCAAACACGGCAGCCAGATCGGGCTCCAGGCCCTCCAGCTCGCGAATGCGACGCTTGCGCTCCAGAGCGCCCGACGCCTCGCCGGCATCTAGCCCCACACGCACCAGGCCGCCACAGCTCACGCGGGCGCCATCGGGAGTCACATAGGTCACACCGTCAACGACTGGTGCCGCCAGCGCGGCAGCCAAGTCATCGACCACGTAATAGCAGCCGAGCAGCGCCTCGACAACCGGGCCATACCCGGAGCGCACGGACAGGCTATCGACCAGACGAGAGCCGGCAGCGCCCTTAGTAGCACCGCCGCTCACGCCGCGCGCCACCAGCAGTGCCTCGCCCGAGGCCTTCTTTTGGTCCAGGGCCGCACGACCGGCACGCTCAAGCGTGGCGGCGTCATCAAACAGCAGGGCATCAATATCGCCGGCAAGCAGCTGCTCGACCAGGCCCTCGAGCTCACGAGGGGCCTCGAGCACGTCACCCAGACGACCGGAGACATCATCGCCCAGCGCACCCATCAAACGGCTCACCAGCGGCGAGCTGTCAGCCATGCGGGCATCGAGCTTCTTTTGGCTGGCAAGCTCCGAGCGCACCTCGGACAGCTTGTTGCGAGCCTCGCTCTCGCGATTACGCAGGTCCTTCAACGCTGCACGGGCGACCTCGGTGGCCTCGCGCGCATCGACCTGGGCTTGGCGAGCCTGATCGAGCGCGCCTTCGAGCTCCTCAGCACGGTCGCGACGGCTCTCGAGCGAGGCCGTGACCTCCTCGAGCTGCTCGTCGATCTGCTCCAGGCGCGAGGCATACATGTTGTCCTCGACCTCGGCATTGCTCAAGGAATCCTTCACCTTGGCGAGCTCAAGCGCGGCATTATCGGCCACGCGCTGCACATCGCGTTGCTCGCGCGTGAGCTGCGAAATCTGATTGTCGAGCGCCACGCGACGCTCGTGGAGCTCAGCAGCGGCAGGACCGGCGGCGTCAACGTCCTCCTGGGCCTGCATGTGCGCGCCGGTCACTTCCTCAAGCTGGGCGCGCGCGTCCTCGAGCTCCTCGACCACGCGACGACGCTGATGCTCGGAGCTCGAGATCTGGCCGCGCATGTCGGACAGGCGCGACACCATGTTGTGGCCCTTTTCCTCGAGCAGGCGCATGTCGGAGTTAATGCGGCCGACCACATCTTGCATATGACGGCGCTGCTCGCCCAGGTCGCCCACAAACAGGCCCTTTTCCTCGAGCATGACCTGGAGCTTCTCGAGCTCGCGCTCCTTTTCGCCCAAGCGGTACTGCGCAAGCTCAAGCTCGGCGGCACCTTCCTTGGAGCGGCTCTCCAGGTCGTTCCACTGCGACTGCAGCGAACGCAGCTCGTCGACGGCCAGCATCTGCGTAAGCTCGTTCGCGCGCGAGGACAGCTCTTTGTACTTGCGCGCGCGATCGACCTGACGCTCCAGCGGTCGCAGCTGACGGGCGATTTCCTTATTGATGTCGCGAGCACGCGTCAGATGCTCGTCCATCGACTTAATCTTTTTGAGCGCACGCTCCTTGCGGCGCTTGTGCTTGGAGATGCCGGCGGCCTCCTCGATGAGAGCGCGGCGCTCCTCGGGGCGGCTCTGCAAAATGGCGTCGAGCTTGCCCTGGCTGATGATGGAATGCGTATCCTTGCCCAGGCCCGAATCGTGCAGGATGTCCTGAATGTCCATCAGGCGGCACGGACTCGAGTTGATGAGGTACTCGCTTTCGCCCGAGCGATACATGCGACGGGTGATGGCGACCTCGTCAAAATCGACGGGCAGCATATGGTCCGAGTTATCGAGCACCAGCGTGACCTCGGCGACACCCACCGGCTTGCGCGCTGACGAGCCCGAGAAGATGACATCCTCCATGGCCTGGCCGCGCAGCTGCTTGGCGCTCTGCTCGCCCAGGACCCACAGAATCGAGTCAGAGATGTTCGATTTTCCCGAGCCGTTGGGACCGACGATGACGGTCAGGCCCGGCTCAAACGTCATATGGGCGCGGTCGGCAAACGACTTGAACCCTTTGAGCGTGAGGGACTTGAGATACACGGTTCCTCGCTTACACGTGCTTCTTGTTCAGAATCACGCCGTTGGTGGTGTAACCCATGCGGTCGAGCGCTTCGAGCGCGGCGGCTCCCTCGGCTTCTTTCTTTGAGGAGCCGGAACCGCGACCCTGGCGAATACCATCGATCAAAACCACGGCGGTAAAGGTGGGCGCATGCGCTGGGCCCTCGGAGCCAACGAGCTTATACGCCGGGGGTTCGTGACCGTCGGCTTGCACGCACTCCTGCAAAAACGACTTGGGGTTTGCAGGATGCTCGGCACGCTCGGAAGCCAAATGCGGTTTAAGCGTACGATGGATAAACTCCGCTGCGGCATCCCAGCCGGCATCCAGGTACAGTGCGCCCACGAGCGACTCGTAGACGTTCTCGAGCGCCGAATGCAGGCCGCGCGCACCGGTACCGGTCTCGGAGGCACCAAAGATGATGATGTCGTCGATACCCAGCTCGTGGGAGACTTCCGACAACGTGGCGCCCGAGACGAGCGACACCTTCAAGCGGGTGAGCTTGCCCTCGTCAAACTCGGGATAGGACTCAAAGAGCGAACGGGCGACGACGGCGCCCAAAATGGAATCGCCCAAAAACTCCAAGCGCTCGTAGCTTGCCGAGACAGGCTGGCCTTCGACGGCCGAAGGATGCGTGAGGGCCGCGCGCAGCAGCACCTTGTCATTGAACTCGTGGCCCAGAATCTCCTGGGCGCGCGTAAGTCGTTCGGATAAAGCCAAGACTTAGGCCTCCTTGGCAGCTTCGATAGCGTCGACGGCGTCGGCGACAGAGTTAAGCGAGAGCAGGGTCTCGTCATCGATCTCGAGGTTGAACTCGTCCTCGATAGCCGTAACCAGCTGCAGGCGCTCGAGCGAGTTGGCATCGAGGTCGTCAAAGGTGGTCTCATCGCTAATTTCGGCAACATCGACGCCCAGAACGTCAGCAGCGACCTCGGCGATCTTGTCGAAGATTTCGGAGCGGTCCATAGCGCTTCCTCTCATAGTGCATGAATACCAAAAGAATGGTACCGCCCGGGCGGTACCAAGACACGGTTCTGATTCTACCCCACGACGCACGCCCCGAGGCGCATAACGCCGCTGTTATAAAACGATACCGTCCATAGAGTTGGCGACATTCTCGACCAGCCCCGCGCGCACGGCTTCGGCCGCCGCGAGCGTACCGTTTTTGACAGCCTCGACCGAGGTGGCGCCATGGCCGATCAGGACCACGCCACGCAGGCCCAAAAGAATCGCGCCGCCCTTGGCGTCGCCCGAAAGCTTGGCCTTAATCTCGCGCATCTGCTTTTTGATGAGCAGCGCGGCGATCTTGGTGCCAAGCGAAGACATAAAGGCACCCTTGAGTTCCTTCAGCAAAAACTTGGCAGCGCCCTCCGTGGCCTTGAGCGCAATATTGCCCGACATGCCATCGGCAACGACGACATCGAAGTTACCCGAGGTGATGTCCGTTCCCTCGCAGTTACCAACAAAGCCGGGAACGGCGTCTTTCATGGCCGGGAAGCAAGCCTTGGTAAAGTTGGAGCCCTTCTCGTCCTCGGTGCCGTTGGCAAGCAGGCCCACGCGGGGATGCTCGATGCCCAGGACGACGCGGGCATAGGCGCTACCCATCTGGGCAAAACGCACCATGTCGTCGACCTCGACATCGGGGTTGGCGCCCATATCGCACAGCACCGTCAGACCGCCGGCACGATTGGGCAGCGCATTGGTCAGACAGGGGCGCACCGGCTGCTTCTTGCCTTCGGCCTGATACCTAAACGGCGTCACATAGGCGGTGGCAGCGGCGGTCATGGCACCGGTGGAACCGGCGGAGAAGAACGCATCCGCGTTGCCCTTCTTAATGGCGCGACACGACAGCACGATCGACGACTTGCGTTTAGTCATCACGGCGCGAATGGGATCGTCATCCATGGCGATAACGTCGGGTGCCTCAAGGGCCTCAACACGTGCGTGGGAAGCAGCAAAGGGATTGACGATTTCGGCAGGGCCAGCTGCCAAGACCTCGATATCGGGATCGGCAGCAAGTGCAGCCTCGATACCATCGAGAACAACCTGAGGCTTCTCGTCTCCACCCACAACGTCTACACAAACGCGAACGTTACTCATATACATGCTCCTTATACAAAAATGGCCGACTCATTGAGCCGGCCATTGTGGTTCCATTTGGAACGGCATCGCATCCAGAGTATACCGTTACTCGGTAACGATAACCTCGCGGTCCTTGTAGAAACCGCAGCTGGGGCACACGTGGTGCGGAAGCTTGACAGCGCCGCAACGGGGGCACGTGGACTGAGCCGCAGCCGAAATTTTCATGTTGGCGGAACGACGGGTGTGAGTGCGGATACGACCCTGCTTTTGTTTAGGTACGGGCATAGTGACCTTCCTTATGAACTATCCAGTGTGGCGATTACGCGCAAGTAGCGATACTACCACAGTTTTACTCATCGAGCTTGAGATTCTTCAATGCTGCAAATGGATTTTCCGTGGCAGCGGCCCATTCCGCCTCTGCCTGGGCGGCGCAATCGCATTGCTCGACGTTGAGATTGCAACCGCATGTGGGGCACAGACCACGGCAATCGGGCTTGCAGAGCACCACGAACGGCGTGTCCATAACGACCGCGTCATTGATGGGCTCGCCCAGATCGACGAGACGGTCCTCACCCAGGAGCTCGTAGCCATCCTCGTAGGCCTCGGGATCCTCGGGCTCCTCAAAGAGGTAGAACTCCTCGATTTCGCCGGCGATATCAAACGAGGCAGGCTCCAGGCAACGGTCGCACTCGCCGGTGGCGTGCGCGCGGACCATGCCCGTGAGCAAGACACCGGTACCGGCATTGGTAAAGACAACGTCGTAGTCGATGCCGTCCTGAAGCTGGTACTCCTTCTCGCCCACCGTGTAGGTGGCGACATCGACCTTACCGGTCAGCGGATACGAATCTCCAGGAAACTCGAGCTGCTCGGAAAGATCGACGGTAACGCTCGGGAACTCAGCCATTACCACTGACCATTCTGTTGGGCGGCACCCTCGTTGAGCTGCTGACGGCAACGGGTAACGGTGCCGGTCAGGCTCTTGAGGTTCTCCTCCAGGTGCGTAAAGACCTGCTCTGCATAGTCCTCGGCAGCATAACGCGTCTCGCGCTCGTACTGCTGGGCACGATCGCGGATGTCGTCGGCCTGCTGCTGCGCAAGGCGGACGATCTCCTGCTCACCGGCAATGGTGAGGGCCTGCTGCTGAGCATCGGCAATGATGGAATCGGCCTGAGCGGCGGCGGAAGCCATGAGCTCCTCGCGCTCCTTAAGGATACGGCGGGACTTCTGCCACTCCTCGGGATAGCTCATGCGGATCTCGTCGAGAATGTTGAAGAACACGTCGGCGTCGATGACCTTGAACTGAGCGTTCTTGCCGAAAGGCGGCTTGGCTTCCTCGATCAGCCCTTCGAGCTCATCGACCAAGCTGACGATCCTATCGCCAGGAAAATTCTCGCCCGGCATCCAGTCTCCTTTCATAGGTAACATATCATCGTGCTAGTTTACCACATGCCACCAGGCAATAAGAAACGTCACGAAAAGCGATGTTTGAGCGCTTCGACCACGTTGGACGGGACAAACGTCGATACGTCACTACCGAGCGAGGCGATCTGGCGAACAACCGAGCTCGAGATATAGCCGTACTGCGGCGCGCTCATGACAAAGATGGACTCCAGCTCGTTATCCAAGCGATAGTTGAGGTCGGCCTGCTGCAGCTCGTACTCAAAGTCGGTCATGGCGCGCAGGCCCTTGACCACGGCCCCCGCCCCCTGCTCACGAGCGAAGTCGACCAAGAGGCCGGTAAAGGGCAGGACCTCAACGCCGTCGATATCACCGAGCGCCTCGCGGGCCAGCGCCACGCGCTCATCGAGCGTAAACGTGGTGCCCACACCGTTTTTACCCTGCGACTCGGCAACAGCGACGATCACGCTGGGAAAGATGCGGCGGGCGCGGCGGATCACATCGATATGGCCAAACGTGATGGGATCAAAGGTGCCCGGGACGATCACGCGGTTGATGGTGTCACTCATGAGCATCCTCCTGAAACGTCGTGGCATCGTTGTTGTCAGCATCGGTGCCGGCGTTATCGCCCTCGCCATCGTTATCGCCGACCCAACGAAGCAGGTCGACCGAGGTAATGCCGTAGCGCTTCTCACGTACAGTCTCAAAGCCTGCCGGATGCGCGCCCGCATCGGCAGCGGCATGCTCAAACAAGGCGTAAGCGCCAGGTGCAAGTAAACCCTGCTGAGCCAGGTTCTGCAGCAGTTCCTCGACCGGCTCGGCACCAAAAGCATAGGGCGGGTCGAGCAGGACCAGATCAAAGGGGCCGCCCGGTACACGACCGCGCGAGGCACTCGCCAGCATGTCGCCCGTGACCACGCGCCAACGCGCACGGTCACGGCAGAGCGACTCGATATTCTTGGTAATGAGCCGCGCGGCGTTGCGATCGATCTCAAACGTCGTGAGCGAGCGGGCCCCACGAGAGAGCATCTCTAACCCTAAGGCACCGGAGCCGCCAAAGGCGTCCAGCACACGAACCTCGTCCAAATCGAAATCGAATGCCGACATGACCATAGATGCGCACGCCTCGCGCACGCGATCAGTCGTGGGGCGGGTGACATCGCGACCACGGGGCTCCTCGATCTTACGACCGCGCCATTCGCCGCCGATGATTCTCATCCTCCGCTGACCTCCTTAAAAATATGTCGATAACGCATGGCGACCGCGTCGCGCAAGGGACGCGTCGCCACAGAATCAAGGTTGCAAGCATACCGCAAGAGCTCGACCGCGTCCAAATGGGCCCATTCGATAAGGTCCTCATCGGCATCCAGGTCCACAAAGCGCAAGGTCACGCCGCCGTGCTGACGGTAGCCCAGGATCTCGCCCTCGTGGCGCAGACGCAGGTCCATCTGGGCGAGCGTAAAACCATCCGAGGTTTTTTCGAGCGATTGCAGGCGATCTTGCGCCGCCGACGCGCCGCCGTTGCCCTTGGAGTGCGTCATGACCAGGCAGGTACCCGACTCGCTACCGCGGCCCACGCGACCGCGTAGCTGATGCAGCGCCGCCAAGCCAAAGCGCTCACCGTTCTCGATGACCATGACGGTGGCGTTGGGCACGTCGACGCCCACCTCGACCACCGTGGTCGAGACGAGCACGTCGATCTCGCCGCGCTTGAAGGCATCGATCACGCGGTCCTTCTCCCCCGCTGGCATACGGCCGTGAAGGCGCTCGATGGCAAGACCCGGCAACGCCAGACGCAGGCGATCGAGCTCGGTCGTCGTATCGTGCAGCGGCACGGGAACGGTTACGCGGCCCTCATCGTCGCGGGCAATACCGGGCACGTCTTCCAGCTCATCGGCCGAGTCACTCGGCTCCACGAGCGGGCAAATCACGTAGGCCTGCTGACCCTTTTCATGCGCCTCGCGGATGGCTCCATAGGCGAGGTCACGGCTCGACTCGGTGAGTACGCGTGTCGTCACGCCAGCGCCAGGGACGGGCCGATGGCGGATGATGCTCGTGTCCAGATCGCCGTAGACCGAAAGCGCCAGCGTACGCGGGATGGGCGTTGCCGTCATAACGAGCAGATCGGCACCGGGGCCCTTCGCGCGTAGGGCGTTGCGTTGGCCGACGCCAAACCGGTGCTGCTCGTCGATGACAACAAGCGACAGATGCTTGAACGCAACGTCATCCGAAAGCACCGCATGGGTGCCAAAGAGCACGTCAAGCTCGCCCGATTCCAGCTGTGCATGGATGCGCTCGCGCTCTGCGGCCGGCGTGGCACCCGTCAGAAGCGCCCAGGACAAGCCGGCCTGAGAGAGCAGAGGGCCGGTCTTATCGGCATATTGGCGCGCCAGCACGCCCGTGGGCGCCATAACACAGGCCTGCGTGCCGCTATCGGCAGCCACAGCCAGCGCGCAGGCGGCAACGGCGGTCTTACCGGTACCGACATCGCCCAGCAGCAGGCGGTTCATCACGCGCCCGCCATCGCACATATCGCGCAGGATATCTTGGAATGCGGCCTCCTGCTCGTCGCTCAGCGAAAACGGCAGGGCTTGCTTGAGTGCGGCCAGGTGCTCGCCCGCGGTGTGGGCATAGGGCACCACATCGACTAGGCCGCCATCGTTGCGCAGGCGCAGCGCCAGCTGAAGGTAAAGGCACTCCTCATAAGCAAGGCGACGTCGCGCGATATCCCGCTCAGCCATACTCGAGGGAAAGTGGATCGATCGAAGCGCGCGGGCATTGCTCATCAGGCGGCGCTTGACGCGCAAGCGTGCGGGAATCGGGTCGAAGGGATTGCCGACGACCTCGAGCGCGCCGCTTACGATGCGGCGCATCCACGCCTGGCTCACGCCGTCACTCACATAATGGACCGGCAGGATGGTACCTGCGGCACGCCCATCCTCGAGCTTTTCAAAGTGCGGCGAGGCCATCTGCTTAAAACCGTAGGCAAATTCAACCTTGCCCATCACGGCCAGGCGGTCGCCCTGCTTAAGCTGCTGGGCAATCCAGGGCTGGCGGAAAAAGGCGACCTGCAGCACGCCCGTCTCGTCAACGAGTGAGACCTCGGTCACCTGCATGCGCGGACGCGGCTGCTTTTGGACGATACGGTCGACCGTAGCGATGATGGTGCACACGGTACCGATGGGCGCCATCTCGATGGACCACGAACGGGTAAAGTCGAGGTATCGATGAGGAATATGGAGAAGGAGGTCCCCCACCGTCCGAATTCCCAGCCGGCGAAGGGCCTCCTCACGTTTACCCGAAACATATTTGAGTCGCGCGATATCCTCGTCGAGCGCATTGCTCTGGGCAAAGCGCTCCGAGACGCGCGGCACGGAGCACAGCTCGGACATGGGCAGTTGCCTACTCGATCGAGAAGATCACGGGATAGAGTGGCTGCTCGCCACGATGGGCGTCGATCTCCAGGTCGGGCTGAGCCTCCTCGATAGCGTCGACGATCTCCTGGAAGGCCTCATCGGACAGCTCCTCGCCGGCCAGAATCGTCAGCGCGTCACCCTCCTCTTCCTCCTGCATGCGGTTGATGCAGTCGAGCGTGACCTGCTTCACGTCGGAGCCGACCACGTCGATGGAGCCGGCAATGATACCCATGACGTCACCGGAGTGAATCGGCGAGCCGTCAGAGGCGCTGGAATCGCGCACGGCACGGGTGACCTCGCCATCGCGAACCTCACTGATGGCGTCGACCATGGCGGCGACGGCATCCTCAAGCTCGGAATCGGGCAGTACGGCGAACAGCGCGGAGAAGGCCTGGGGAACGGTCTTGGTGGGAACGACAGCGACCTTCTTGTCGGTACAGGCTGAGGCAGCG
The DNA here is from genome assembly GCA_048189345.1 of Collinsella sp. Taxonomy (GTDB): domain Bacteria; phylum Actinomycetota; class Coriobacteriia; order Coriobacteriales; family Coriobacteriaceae; genus Collinsella. The sequence continues at coordinate 3,443 of DBEZGO010000018.1, read as the reverse complement.
GCCTCGGCGGCCATGCGGATGTTACCGTTGTTGGGCAGAATGATGACCGAGGTCGCGTTAACCTGGTCTACCGCGCCCAGCAGGTCGGCGGTCGAGGGGTTCATGGTCTGGCCACCCGACACGATCACGTCGACGCCGAGGGACTTGAGGATGTCGGCCTCGCCGGACCCAGCGGCAACGGCGACAAACCCCAGCGCCTTGGCGGGCTCGGCCGCCTTTTCCTGATCCTCGTGGATCTTGGCGGTACGGTCGTGGGCCTCCATCTCCATGTTGTGGATAAAGACCTCATAGATCTGACCGAGCTGCAGCATGTGCTCGAGCACCAGGTTGGGGGTGTTGGAGTGCACATGGATCTTGTAGTCGGGATAGGCGCCCACGAGTAGCTCGCAGTCGCCCATGGAACCCAGGAACTTAAGGCACTCGTCCTCGTCAAACGGGGCGTCGGCCTTAAACAGGAACTCGTTGCAGTAGCGGAACTCCGAGCCCTCCCAATCGTCGTTGGCCTCGATCTCAACGCGACCAAGGGCCGCGTCGCGGGCAGAGCCAGCGGAATCAAACGTGGCGGAGAAATCCTCGACAACGGTGCTGCGGCCAAGTGCTGCAGCCACAAAGTTCTCAAGGAAGATGGCGAAGCCAAAGGCGCCGGAGTCGACCACGCCGTTCTCCTTGAGGACGGGCAGCAGGTCGGGCGTGCGAGCGACGGACTGGTAGGCCTCGACGACGATGGCGTCGAGCGCGTCCTCGGCCGAGAACTTCTTCTTCTCGCACTCGTCGGCCTTGGTCGATACATCGCGCAGCACCGTGAGGATCGTGCCCTCGATGGGCTTGCGAACAGCCTGGAAGGCAACCTTGACGGCACGACGGAAGGCGAAGGCAATGTTGGCGGACGTGATGGGCTCATCGGCAGAGACGAGACCCTCGGCCACACCGCGCAGGATCTGCGAGGTGATGACACCGGAGTTGCCGCGGGCACCCATCAGGGAGCCGTGGGTGATGGCGCCGGCGATGGCTTCCATGTCGGCGTCGGCGGGAAGGGCGGAAAGCTCCTTGGTCACCGAGGCAAGCGTGAGCGACATGTTGGTGCCGGTATCGCCATCGGGTACGGGGAAGACGTTGAGCTTATTGATCTCCTCGGCCTTGTCGGAAACGGCAGCCGCAGCGATCGGAAAACAGGTGCGAATGGTCTTTGCAATCATGGGTATTTGAATCTCCGTTTTCGGATGCTAGTTCAGACGGCTCTTGAGCGCGTCGATGTGGATGCCGATCTTAAGGCTGGCGGGATCGATCTGGGCGATCTCCTGCAGGGTGAAGGCAACGGAGCTCGAAAGATTGTGGCAGACGGACTTCATGTTGACGCCGTTCTCGAGCACGACGTGAAGATCGACCGTAAGGCCGTTCTCGTCGGCGGAGACAAGCACGCCCTTGCGGAGGCGCTGACCGGCAAGCAGGCGCACGCTCTCGGCGCCCTGAAGCTGCTCAGCCATACCGACGACGCCATAGCACGTCATCGCGGCATAACCGGCAATATCGGCAATAACGTCGTTCGAGACGCTCAGGCTGCCGTTAATGGTCTCAGACACAAGAATCTCCTTTTCTTGGTGCTCGCGGCACCATGTCGTGGGAGCAATCATTGCATTATTCTACAACGACCGCGCCATGTTGAGGTGGTGGGTCGCGGGATTACCTCCTCGACACGAAATGTTGATATGGTAACGTTCGCGACCGGCGATCGCGACATGAAAAAACCCGCCGCATAAGCGACGGGTTTTACAACCTGGCTCCCCGGGTAGGACTCGAACCTACAACAGCGCGGTTAACAGCCGCGTGCTCTACCATTGAGCTACCGAGGAATTTAAAGCCCAACGGGAAGGGCTGGAAAATTCTGGCTCCCCGGGTAGGACTCGAACCTACAACAGCGCGGTTAACAGCCGCGTGCTCTACCATTGAGCTACCGAGGAATAGGTGCGTGCTCTCAAGCAACGAAGTTTATTATACGGACGAATCAGCTCAGGGCAAGAACTTTTTTAAGAAATTTTCCGACCTAGTCATTGGGGACGTTCTTAAACGACCAGTCATTCAAGAACGTCCCCAACGACAACATGAAAGCGCCCTCAAGCGGATGTGCTTGAGGGCGATTCTTGCTTGCGAGGTTAAGACTCGATGTAGTCCTTAAGCTTGCTCGAGCGGCTCGGGTGGCGGAGCTTGGCCAGGGTCTTGGACTCGATCTGGCGGATGCGCTCGCGCGTGACGCCAAACTCGCGGCCGACTTCCTCGAGCGTACGGGGATGTCCGTCGACAAGGCCAAAGCGCAGCTCGATAACCTTGCGCTCACGATCGGCAAGCGAGTCGAGCACCTGGGTGAGCTGCTCCTGCAGCATGGAGAAGCTGGCCGCATCGGGCGGAACGATAGCCTGGGAGTCCTCGATAAAGTCGCCCAGTTGGGAATCCTCTTCCTCGCCGATGGGGGTCTCGAGCGAAACGGGCTCCTGCGAAATCTTCTGGATCTCGCGGACGCGGTCGGCACTCATGTCCATCTCGGCACCGATCTCCTCGGGGGTCGGGTCGCGACCCAGGTCCTGAAGGAGCTGGCGCTGCACGCGGACGAGCTTGTTGATGGTCTCGACCATGTGCACGGGAATACGGATGGTACGGGCCTGGTCGGCGATAGCGCGCGTGATAGCCTGACGGATCCACCACGTGGCGTACGTGGAGAACTTAAAGCCCTTCTGGTAGTCGAACTTCTCGACGGCGCGAATCAGACCGAGGTTGCCCTCCTGGATCAGGTCCAGGAACAGCATGCCGCGACCGACATAACGCTTGGCGATGGAGACGACCAGACGCAGGTTTGCGCTGATGAGTGCCTGCTTGGCTTCGAGGCCCACGTTCTCAATGCGCGTAAGACGACGCATCTCGGCACGCGTGAGTTCGAGCTCACCAGCATCGGCAGCCTCGAGCTTCTCGGTGGCCTCAAGACCGGCCTCGATCTTCATGGCCAGATCGACCTCTTCGGAGGCGGTCAGCAGGTCGACCTTGCCGATCTCCTTGAGGTACATACGGACCGGGTCGCCGGTCAGCATCACCGTGGAGGCATCGATGCCGCGCACGCGCGAACGCGAACGGGACGTGCGCACGGTGCGCTTCTTCTTGCTCTTGGAAGAACCCATCTCGGCGTCGGCCTGGCGGGCCATCTTGAGCTCATGATCGTCGAGCGAGCCGGAATCGTGCTCGTCGTCGTCATCGAAATCGTCGGTATCGGTATCGTTATCGTCTTCGTCGACGTCCATGGGGGCGTCGTCGTTACCGCTCGCGGAGATAATCTGGATGCCGCTGTTGCGCAGCGCGGAATACACCGCAGTGAGCTGCTCGTCAGAAACATCGATATCCTTCAGGGCGACCTGAATCTCGTCCTCGGTTACCGAAGTCCTGTTTGAGCCGTTGCCCAT
>DBEZGO010000017.1:0-10547 GCA_048189345.1 Collinsella sp. | reverse complement strand
CGACAAAAAAAGAGGGGTACGCGAACGTACCCCTCGAATATAGCCTATGCAGACGGATTGTCTACTCAGCGGTCTCCTCAGCAGGAGCCTCCTCGGCAGCCTCGACCTTCTTGGGAGCAGCGGCCTTCTTGGGGGCCGGAGCAGCCTTCTTAGCCTTAGGCGTGCAAGGCTCGGTGACGAGCTCCATGATAACGATGGGAGCGTTGTCGCCCTTGCGGTTACCGAGCTTCATGATGCGGGTGTAACCGCCGTTGCGGTCCTGCCACATGCCCTGAGCAGCCTTGTCGAAGATCTCGGCAACGAGCTGCTTATCGCCGAGCTTGGCGATAGCCAGACGACGAGAGTGCAGGTCGCCCTTCTTGGCCCAGGTGATGATCGGATCGACGACCGAACGCAGCGCCTTAGCGCGGGTCTCGGTGGTCTTGATGCGGTCGTTCTCGAAGAGGGCCTTAGCAAGGCTCTTCTTCATGGCCTTGGTGTGGCTCGCATCGGTGCCGAGCTTCAGGCCCTTCTTAACGTTATGACGCATGGTCTAGTTTCTCCTCAAATATGCGAAGCATTAAGCCTTCAGGCTCAGGCCCATGGACTCAAGCTTGTCCTTCACTTCCTCGATCGACTTAACACCGAAGTTACGGATGTTGAGCAGATCGTTCTCCGAGAACTCAACGAGCTGACGGACCGAGTGAATGCTGGCGCGCTTAAGGCAGTTGTAAGAACGGACGGAAAGGTCCAGATCCTCGATCTGCTTGTCCAGCTCAGCGTTGTCGTTGGTGACCTCGGGAGCGAAGATCGAAGCCTCCTCCTCGACCTCGGGGGTCTCGGCAAGGTTCATAAAGGCAGCCATATGCTGGTTAATGATATTGGCAGCCTGGACCACGGCGTCGCGCGGGGCGATGGAGCCGTTGGTCTCGATCTCGAGGACAAGGCGGTCGTAGTCGGTGTGCTGACCGACACGGCAAGCCTCAACGAGCTTGGCGCAACGGGAAACCGGCGAGTACAGCGAGTCGACGTGGATCACACCGATGGGATCGTTGTCGCGTTTGTTGGCCTCGCCAGAAACATAGCCGCGGCCATAGCCGATGCGCATGCTCATGGTGAGATGGCCACCCTCGGTGAGCGTAGCGATGTGCTGCTCGGGGTTGACCAGCTCAAACTCGGACGGAATAAAGAAGTCCGCACCGGTGACCTCGCAGGGGCCGTCAACCGAAATGGTGGCGGTCGCCTCGTCGGTCGTGCCGAGAGCCCTGAAGACAAGACCCTTGACATTCAGGACGATGTCGGTGACATCCTCGACCATGTTAGGGATGGTCATGAACTCGTGCTGCGCGCCATCGATCTGAATAGCCTCGACGGCGGCACCCTCGAGCGAGGACAGAAGAACGCGACGAAGGGAGTTACCCAGCGTATCGCCGTAGCCACGCTCGAGCGGCTCGACGGAGACACGAGCAGACGTCTCGTTGATCTCTTCGACCTGAACCTGAGGCCTAATGAATTCTGACATGTATTACCTCCAGCCTCAGCAGCCCGGATGGACTACTTAGAGTAGAGCTCGACGATGAGCTGCTCGTTGATATCACCGCTGATCTGCTCACGCGTCGGCAGAGCGAGCACGTTACCAGACAGCTTCTCGATATCGACCTCGAGCCAGCCAGGGACCTCAAAGCGCTCGGAGGAAATCAGAGCCTCCTTGATGGGGAGGAGGTCACGGAACTTCTCGCCGACAGCGACGACGTCGCCGGCCTTGACGCGGTAGGACGGGATGTCCACGCGCTTGCCGTTCACGGTGAAGTGACCGTGACGGACGGACTGACGAGCCTCTTTGCGGGTGCGGGCGAAGCCAAGACGGAAGACGACGTTGTCGAGGCGAGACTCAAGAATGATCATGAGGTTCTCACCGGTGACGCCGTTCATCTTACGGGCCTTGTTGAAGTAGCCGTGGAACTGCTTCTCCAGAACGCCATAGATGAACTTGACCTTCTGCTTCTCGCGCAGCTGCATGCCGTACTCAGATTCCTTGCGACGGCGCTTGGGCTGACGGATAGATTCCTTCTTGCTGCTGTAACCGAGCTCAGCGGGATCGATCCCGAGCTGACGGCAGCGCTTAAGAACAGGAGTCCTGTCGATTGCCATATTGATACGATCCTTTCAGTTACACGCGGCGACGCTTCTTGGGGCGGCAGCCGTTGTGCGGAATGGGGGTCTTGTCCTGGATGCTCGAGACCTCGAGGCCAGCAGCCTGGAGGGAGCGGATGGCGGTCTCACGACCGGAGCCGGGGCCCTTGACGAAGACGGAAACCTTCTTCATACCGTGCTCCATGGCCTGCTTGGCAGCAGCCTCGGCAGCCATCTGGGCAGCGAACGGCGTGGACTTACGGGAGCCCTTGAAGCCCACCTGGCCAGCCGACTTCCAGGAAATGACGTTGCCCTGGGGATCGGTGATCGAAACGATCGTGTTGTTGAACGTAGAACGAATGTGAGCCTGGCCCACGGAAATGTTCTTACGGTCCGCGCGCTTCAGACGGGCAGCGCGAACGTTCTTCTTAGCAGTAGCCATCTATCTAGCGCTCCTTATTTCTTCTTCTTAGCACCGATCTGACGCTTCGGGCCCTTGCGGGTACGAGCGTTAGTGTGGGTGCGCTGGCCGCGGACCGGGAGGCCCTTGCGGTGACGAAGGCCGCGGTTGCAGCCGATGTCCATAAGGCGCTTGACGTTCTGGTTGCGCTCACGGCGGAGGTCGCCCTCAACCATGATCTGGTTCTTATCGATATAATCGCGGATGGCGTTAACCTCATCCTCGGTGAGGTCCTTAACGCGCGTATCCACGTTAACGTTGCACTCGACGCAAATCTTCGTCGCAGTGGTGCGGCCGATGCCGTAAATGTAGGTCAGACCGATCTCAACGCGCTTCTCACGCGGGAGGTCGACACCATTAATACGGGCCAACGTAGTCTCCTCTCTTAACCCTGACGCTGCTTATGACGGGGATTCTCGCAAATGACGAGGACCTTGCCATGGCGCCTAATGATTTTGCACTTATCGCACATCTTCTTGACCGAAGGGCGTACCTTCATCGTTCTTCCTTTCGGTAGCGCTCAAACTACTTCCCTACTATCTACTCGCCCAGCCGCAGGCGTTTAAAACTATGGCTGGTCTTCACACACAATCCGACCGTAGGTTGAGCTAAGCCTGCAGTCGGAAATGGAGTGCGTGTATGCGTGCCGCTATTTGTAGCGATAGGTGATGCGGCCGCGGGTCAGGTCGTACGGGGAAAGCTCCACGACAACCCTGTCACCGGGGAGAATACGGATGTAATTCATTCGGATTTTGCCAGAAATGTTGCACAGAACCGAATGACCGTTCTCGAGCTCGACCTTAAACATGGCGTTGGGCAACGGTTCCTTTACCGTACCCTCGAGCTCAATTGCGTCTTCCTTCTTCACAAGCAATCATCTTTCTCTAGAAAACGACAGCGATTGAGTATTCTACAACACGTATGCACGCATCGTAATAACTTCGTAATGGCTCCACAACTAAGTGGAACTTGTTACATTTCTCCGCCTTGGAGCGAACACCAAGCACCTTGGGCATCCGTGGTGAGAATCACCGGACCGTCATTGGTAATGGCGACGGTGTTCTCGTAGTGTGCGGCGGGCAGGTGGTCGTTGGTCGTAACAATCCAACCGTCGGAGCCCGTGCTCACATGGTTGGAACCCATCGCAACCATCGGCTCGATGGCAATGACCATGCCGGCCTGGAGGCGAACGCCCCTCCCCTTCTTTCCATAGTTAGGAACATTGGGGTCCTCGTGCATCACGCGGCCAATGCCATGGCCCACATAATCGCGAAGCACGCCGTAACCGTGAGACTCGGCGAGGGACTGAACGGCATAACCGACGTCCCCGATATGGTTACCGGGAACAGCCTGCTCGATGGCAGCCTTAAGGCAATCGCGCGTGACCTCGCACAAAGCCTTGGCTTCGGGCGTGGGGGTACCGACGAAAAACGTCCAAGCGTTATCGCCGACCCAACCGTCGACAACGGCTCCCGTATCGATGGAAATGATATCGCCATCGCGCAGGATCATGTCGGGGTTGGGAATACCGTGGACCACGGCATCGTTGATCGATGCGCAAATGGTTCCGGGAAACCCGCCGTAGCCCTTAAAGGCCGGGGTGCCGCCATGCATGCGGATAATCTGCTCCGCGAGCTGATCGAGCTCAAAGGTGGAAACGCCGGGACGCACCATGGCTCCAACGTGGCGGAGCGCCATCTTAGATAGCGCTCCTGCCTTCTTCATCTGCTCGATTTGCGTTGCAGACTTAATCTTGATCATAGACCGAGAGCCTCTTTGACATCCCCGTACACGGTCTCGCGAGCCTGGTCACCGTTGACCGACTTGAGCAGACCCTGGCCACGATAGTAGTCGACGAGCGGGCTCGTGGACTTCTCGTAGACGTCGAGACGGTTCTTAATGGTCTCGGGCTTGTCGTCGTCGCGCTGATACATCTCGCCACCACACTTGGGGCAGGTAGCATCGGCAGCGGTGCCGGTGTAACCGCAGGCGCGGCAGGTGCGACGCGAAGACAGACGGTCGATGATGACCTCGGGGGCCACGTCGACCAGAAGGGCGCAGTCAATCTCGCGACCCATGGCGGAGAGCTCGGAATCGAGCGTCACAGCCTGAGCGGTGTTGCGCGGGAAGCCATCGAGAATGAAGCCCTGCTGGGCGTCATCGGCGGCAAGGCGCTCCTTGACAAGGTCGATCACGAGCTGGTCGGGAACGAGCTCGCCGGCGTCCATGTACTTCTTAGCCTGAATACCAAGCTCGGTGCCACCCTTGACGGCAGCACGCAGCAGGTCGCCCGTGGAAATGTGGGCGACGCCAAACTCGGCGACGAGCTCCTGTGCGACGGTGCCCTTACCGGCACCCGGAGCTCCGAGCAATACGAGGTTCATGAGCAATCCTCCTCTAGCCTATTTAAAGAATCCATCGTAATCATACATCTTGATCTGGCCTTCGAGCTTATCGACCGTGTCGAGCACGACGCCGACCATGATGAGGATGGACGTGCCGCCAAATGCCTGGATCAGATGGTTACCCGTGAAAGAGAAGATGATCGAAGGCACGATGGCGATGAGCGCCAAAAAGACAGCGCTGGGAAGCGTAATCTTGTTGAGCGCGTTCTTGATGTAGGCCGCGGTAGCCCTGCCCGGACGGACGCCCGGAATAAAGCCGCCCTGCTTCTTAAGGTTGTCGGCCGTGTCATCGGGGTTGAACACCATGGAGGTGTAGAAGTACGCGAAAAACACGATGAGGACAACGTTAAGCACCCAGTTGAGCCAGCCGCGCGAAAGCGCAGAGGCAACTGCCTGGATCCAGCCGATGCCGGGGAAGAACACGGCAATCTGGGCCGGGAAGTACAGCAGCGCCGAAGCGAAGATGATCGGCACGACGCCCGCGGTGTTGACCTTGATGGGCAGGTAGGTGGTCTGGCCACCCATCATGCGACGGCCCACGACGCGCTTAGCGTAGGAGACCGGGATGCGGCGCTGGCCGCGCTCAAGGAAAACAATCAGCGGGATAACCAGCAGGATGATGGCGCAGATGATCACCATGGTGATGATGCCACCGGCATTGCCCTCGGTGCTGGAGAAGATAGCCTGCGGCAGACCGGCCATGATGTTCGCAAAGATGATCAGCGACATGCCATTGCCGATACCGCGCTGGGTGATGAGCTCACCAATCCACATGATCAGCATGGCGCCCGCGGTGAGCGTGCCGACGATCATGAGGTCGAAGATGATCTCGGGAGCGCCGGCACCATTAAAGCTGATGCCGAAGCTCTTAAAGAGGAAGAGGTAACCCACGGAGTTGAGGATTGCCAGAGCCAGGGTGAGGTAACGCGAATACTGCGTAATCTTGGTCTGACCGACCTCGCCCTCGCGGGCAAGCTCATGCAGGGAAGGCACAACGGCCTGGAGCATCTGGAGGATGATCGAGCTGGTGATGTAAGGCATGATGCCCAGCGAAAACACCGACACATAGCTCAACGCGCCGCCAGAGAAAAGATTCAGGAGGGCCATAGCACCTGCGGCGACCGAATTGTTATCGGTCGAGAAAAGGCCCAGCATCCCCTGGAAGGGAATGCCGGGCACAGGAACGTGCGCACCAATGCGGTACACGACGAGCATAGCTATGGTAAAAAGAATCTTTTCGCGCAATTCTTTGATGCGGAAAGCATTCTTAAGACCATTTAGCACGGCAGCTCGACCTTTCCGCCGGCGGCCTCGATCTTGGCCTGCGCAGAAGCGCTGACCTTGTCGACCTTGACCGTGAACTTCTTGGTGAGCTCACCATTGCCGAGCACCTTGACGGGCTCGAACTCGCTCTTGGTGATGCGAGCGGCCTTAAGAGCGGCACCGTCGATCACAGCGCCGTCCTCGAACTTACGCTCGAGACGCTCAACGTTAACAGCGGTGTACTCGATACGACGGGGGTTACGGAAGCCCGGAAGCTTGGGCAGGCGCATAGCCAGCGGAGTCTGGCCACCCTCGAAGCCGGCACCCTTGGTGCCGCCAGAGCGGGAACCCTGGCCCTTCTGACCGCGGCCAGAAGTGGTGCCGTGACCCGAAGAATTGCCACGGCCGACGCGCTTGCGGTTCTTGGTGGAACCGGGCGCGGGAGTAAGATCGTGAAGCTGCATTTGCTACTCCTCTACAATCTCGACAAGGTGCTTGACCTTGAAGATCATGCCGCGGACGGACTCGTTGTCAGCAATCTCGCGAACCTCGCGGATCCTGTGGAGACCGAGGGCACGGACAGTACGGACCTGGTCCTGCTTGCAACCGTTGGTGCTGCGGACCTGCTTGATCTTGATGGTGTCAGCCATGCTTAGTTCTCCTTACCGACGAACATCTCGGAGACCGTCAGGCCACGGCGAGCCGCGACGTCCTCAGGGCTGGAGAGCTCCTTGAGGCCCTCGACGGCAGCCTTGATGATGTTGAGGCCGTTGTCGGTACCGAGGGACTTGGACAGGACGTTCTTGATGCCAGCAAGCTCAAAGAGGGGACGCACAGCGCCGCCGGCGATAACGCCGGTACCCTCGACAGCGGGCTTGATGATGATGCGGCCGGCACCAAAGTGGCCGAGAACCTCGTGCGGGATGGTGCCCTGCTCGGTCACCGGCACGTGGAACATGTTCTTCTTGGCATCGAGAGATGCCTTGGAGATGGCCATGGGCACCTCAGCGGACTTGCCCATGCCAACGCCGACGTTGCCCTTACCGTCGCCAACGACGACGAGAGCGACGAGGCTCATGCGACGACCACCCTTGACGGTCTTCGACACGCGGTTGATGTAAACGACGCGCTCCTCGAACTCGGAGGCCTCGCGCTGCTGCTTCTGATTACGAGCCATGTGCTACATACCTCCTAGAACTCGAGACCGGCGGCACGAGCACCGTCGGCGAGGGCCTTGACGCGGCCATGGTAGATACGGCCACCGCGATCGAAGGCGACCTTGGTGATGCCGGCCTCGATGGCGCGCTTGCCAACGAGCTGACCGACCTTCTCCGCAGCCTCCTTGTTCGAGGTGTGGGTGCCCTTGAACTCGGCCTCGAGGGTCGAGGCAGAGACGAGCGTCAGGCTGGAGCCCTTGCTGTCGTCGATGATCTGGGCATAGATGTTGGCGTTAGTACGGGTCACGCGAAGACGCGGACGCTCGGAGGTACCCGAGACCTTGCCGCGAACACGACGCTGACGACGCTTGAGGCCTTCCAGCTTCGCCTTATGCTTGTTCATACGTAAACTCCTAAAAAGGTTGATCTTGCCAGCACCTGACGGGGTGCTGGTCTTATGCGAGTGAGTCGGTTACGACTACTTGGCGGCCTTACCCAGCTTGCGGCGGATGTGCTCGCCAACGTAGTGGATACCCTTGCCCTTGTAAGGCTCGGGAGGACGATGGCCGCGGATCTCAGCGGCGATCTGACCGACCTGCTGCTTGTTGATACCCTTGACGTTCACGTGGGTGTTGTCGGGAACCTCGAAGGTGATGCCCTCGGGAGCCTCGACGATCACGGGGTGCGAGAAGCCCAGGGAGAACTCGAGGTTCTTGCCCTTCTGCTGCACGCGGTAACCGACGCCGGCGAGCTCGAGCTTCTTCTCGAAGCCCTCGGAAACGCCAACAACCATGTTATGGATGAGGGCGCGGGTGAGGCCGTGGCGGGCACGGGTCTCACGCTCGTCGTCGGGACGGGAAACGGTGAGGACGTTGTCCTCGACGTTGATAGCGAGCTTCTCAAAGACATCGAGCTCGAGCTGGCCCTTGGGGCCCTTGACGACAACGTTGTTGCCGTTGACTGCCACTTCGACTCCGGCGGGAATCTGGACAGGCTTATTACCGATACGAGACACGGTGATCTCCTTTCCTTCTACCTACCGAGCGAATTACCAGACGTAAGCGATGATCTCGCCGCCGACGTTGTGCTTGCGAGCATCGCGGTCGGTCATGACGCCATGGCTGGTGGAAATAATGGCGGTACCAAGGCCACCGCGGACGCGGGGCATGTCGGCAACGCCGGTGTACTTACGCAGGCCCGGCTTGGAAATGCGGCGGATGCCGTTGATGACCTTAGCCTTCTTGGGACCATACTTAAGCGTGATGTGCAGAGTCTTCTGGGGAACGGTGTCCTCGACATCGTAGCCCTCGATGTAGCCCTCCTCGTGCAGAACACGAGCGATCTCGACGAGCTTCTTGCTGCTCGGCATGGAGACCGTGGCCTTGTTCACAGAGTTAGCGTTACGGATGCGCGTAAGCATATCTGCGATCGGGTCTGTAAGGTTCATACAGATTCTCCTTCGTTCTTGATGAACACGTGCTCTTGGTTCTTCGCCGCCCTTAACGGCAAAGCCTTTTTAGCGCGTTTTCCCTGTTCCAAACTGATGCTTGAAACGCTGGTAGTGACTTACCAGCTGGCCTTCTTAACGCCGGGAAGCTCGCCCTTGAGTGCAAGCTCGCGGAAGCAGACACGGCACAGGCCGAACTTGCGGTACACAGAGTGCGGACGGCCGCAGCGCTGGCAGCGCGTGTACTCACGAGTAGAGAACTTCTGCTTGCGATTGCACTTGACGATCATCGATGTCTTAGCCACTTATATCCTCCTCACATAGAGTATTGTTCGCCCCAAGCGCCGCCCCCTTGTGGGAACGGCGCTTATAGGGCAGGTGAACCTATTTCTTGAACGGGAAACCGAAGGCGTCCAGAAGGGCCTTGGCCTCCTCATCGGTATTGGCGGTGGTCACGAAAGTGATGTCCATACCGCGCTGGTGATCGACGGAGTCGAAGTCGATCTCGGGGAAGATGAGCTGCTCGGTGACGCCCATGGAGAAGTTACCACGGCCGTCGAAGCTCTTGGCGGAGATGCCGCGGAAGTCGCGGATACGGGGGATCGCGACGGAGGTCAGACGATCGAAGAACTCCCACATACGGTCGCCACGCAGGGTAACCTTGCAGCCGATCGGCATACCGGCGCGCAGGCGGAAGGTAGCGATGGACTTGCGGGCACGGGTGATCATCGGCTGCTGGCCGGTGATGGCGCGCAGGTCGCGCACGGCACCGTCGATGGCCTTGGAATCGGTAGCGGCCTCGCCGACACCCATGTTCACGACGATCTTCTCAAACTTGGGGATCATCATGACGTTCTCGTACTGGAACTTGTCCTGAAGCTGCTGCTTGACCTCGTTGTTGTACTTGGTCTTCAGACGCGGCACATACTTCTCTTCTGCCATTGTTCACTCCTTCTTGGGGTTTTAAGCACGGGGCGTGGCCACGATGGGTTGTCCTCGTGCCTCCTGGCTGCATCCGCGCCGCTCATGGCATTTTGCGGTTTGGACTCGACGCAGCAGGAGCCGACAAAACAATCGGTACTATACGCGCATCGGGAGCGTATTTCCAGAAAAACCTCGTCTGCCTGCACAACTCCACAACTCCCCCGCACAAATGGGCCCCAAAAAGCAGTTGCGGTGAAATAGGGACTGTTTGGCGGCCTAACAGGCTTAAACAGTCCGTATTTCACCGCAACTTATTGGTGGGGATCCGATTAGCGCTTGCGGGGGACGAGTTTGGTGCGGCGCAGGTGGATCATCTCGGCGGCGATGGAGATGGCGATCTCCTTGGGGTCCTCGGCCTCGATGGCAACGCCGATCGGAAGGTGCAGCTCGTCGATCTGGTCCTGCGTAAAACCTTCCTGCTCCAGGCGGGCACGCACAAAGGCCGTCTTGCGGCGCGAACCCAGACAGCCCAGATAGGCAGGCTTGGCACGCATGGCCTGAATCACCACGTCGATATCGGACTTGTGACCCGCCGTGGCGACGACCACCAAGTCGCGCGGACCGATGGGACACAGCTCGCTCAGGTTCTTGTAATCGACCAGGCGACGATCGTAGACACCGGGCACCCATTCGGGCGTCAACGTGCCGGGGCGGTCATCGCAGGCCACGACGGCAAAGCCCGCCGCCGTGAGCACGCGCGCCGTCGCGGCGCCCACGTG
>DBEZGO010000016.1:0-3950 GCA_048189345.1 Collinsella sp. | reverse complement strand
TCGCCGACGAGGGCTACGACGCCGTGTTCCTGATGGGCGTCGGCGGCACCTGGGACGAGCTCATGCAGCTCGAGTACCTCATGAACAAGTTCGGCGACCGCGACCTCGAGGTCTACCTGATCCACGCCGCCGAGTGGAACGTCTCCGGCCACAAGCGCATGACCGAGAAGTCCGTCGTGCTCACCGCCTCCGAGTCCGGCACCACCCCCGAGGTCCTCGAGGCCGTCAAGAAGATGAAGGACATGGGCGTCCGCGTCTACGCCATGACCAAGCCCGAGGGTCTCATCGGCCAGGCTGTCGGCGCCGAGAACTGCGTCAAGATGGCTTCCGATCACGGTAACGGCGGCTGCGAGATGGGCTACTACCTCGCCGACTGCTTCGGCCTGCGCCTGCTCAACCGCCGCGGCTGCTTCCCGCAGTTCGATAAGTTTATTGAGCAGACCAAGGACGTTTGGACCCACCTGGTCGACATCCGCAAGCGCTTCGAGCCGCGCGCCGAGGAGCTCGCCAAGAAGTACGCCCTGGCCCCCTACACCATGTTCATCGGCTCCGGCGCCCTGTGGGGCGAGACGATCCTCTTCTCGATGTGCATCCTGGAGGAGATGCAGTGGAAGCGCACCCGCTACATCACCTCGGCAGACTTCTTCCACGGCACCCTCGAGCTCGTGGAGCCGGGCGTCCCGGTGTTCCTGTTCATGGGCGAGGACGAGAACCGCAAGCTCGACGAGCGCGTCCGCGCGTTCCTCAACCGCGGCGTGACCGGCGACACCGACATCAACATCATCGACACCGCCGAGTTCGCGATCCCGGGCCTTGACGACGAGTTCCGCGTCATCGTGTCTCCGTGGATCCTTTCCTCGCTGGTCACCGACCGACTCGCCGCCTACTACGAGACGGTCACCAAGCACAACCTCAACTACCGTCGTTACTATCACCAGTTCGACTACTAAGAGCAAATAACGTTTGTGTAATTGGGCCTCGCTCCTATATGGAACGGGGCCTCGCTTGGGTTGGAGAGTAATTATGAGCTATCCCCAGCTTGCCGTCATGAATATCAGCCATCGTTACTTTGACCTGGAGGAATTCTTTTCTTCGGCAGCGGCCTCGGGCTACACGTGTTGCGAGCTTTGGACCGGGGCAATGCACCTGTATGTCGATTGCCATGGATACGATTCGCTCGAGCAGGTGCGGGGGCTGTCACAGCGGTATGGGGTTCGGATTGTGGGGCTTTGTCCCGAACAGAACAACCCCAAGCCGTGGAATATCGCGGCGCGCGGGAATGAGGCGCGTGCCCGCACGCTCGCGTACTTTAAGAACGTTGTGGATATCGCGGCGGAACTTGGAGCTGAGCAGGTCATGGTCTCGAGCGGCTGGGCATTTTTGAACGAGCCGATCGAGGACGCGTGGGGTCGCAGCGCCTCGATGCTGCGTGCGATTGCCGAGCATGCGGGAGAGCGCGGCGTGCGACTGGTGCTCGAGGCCCTGCAGCCGGTTGAGTCGATGATCGTGAACTCGGCGGCCGACGCGAAGCGCATGATCGAGGCAGTTGATCATCCGGCACTTAAGGCGTGTCTGGATATGGGCGCTATGGCGGTGGCGGGGGATACCATCGACGATTATTTCGATCTGCTTGGCGATGATGTTGCCCACGTGCATTTTGTCGATGTTGCGGCAGATGGCACGACGCATCTTGCCTGGGGTGACGGCGACCGCGATATGCGCGCCGACCTAGATAGGCTGGTGGCACGCGGCTATCGCGGAGTTGTTTCGGCCGAGACGTATGACTGGCGCTATTTTGCCGACCCCGCAGCTGCCGATGCGCAGGTAATGGCAGAGTATCGTCGTGCGATTGGCGCCTAGGTGGGGTTGGGTTGCGGCGATCTGCCCTATGTTTCCAAATGAATACGGCGTGAGCGGCTGCGACGGATTTTCCCCGCAAGCACTCTAGTATGCTAAAGTACCCAGAAGACCGGCGGAGCTATGCCGGTCTTCTGTTCTATATGAAGCACAGCATGAGGAGGCTCACCAGATGACGGCCACACCGTGGGGATTCCGGGACATATTGCCCGAGGAGGCTCAGGCGCGCGAGGAGATTGCGCTGACGGTGAAGGGCTGCTTTAGGGAGCATCATTACCTGCCGGTCGAAACGCCACTGCTCGAGGACAAAGGGTCGCTCGAGGAGGGCGGCCGCATCGCAGACACGCCGTTCAAGCTTTTTGACGATGACGGCCGCTTGCTGGTGGTTCGTCCCGACAACACGCTGCCGATCGTGCGCCTGGTCTCGACCCGCATGCGCGCGGCCGACCTGCCGCTGCGCCTTCGTTACGAGGCGCCGGTGGTCCGTGAGTGCCAGCGCAACGCTGGCGGTTCGCGCCAGTTTACGCAGCTGGGCTTTGAGCTCATCGGCGCGGGCGATACCGCGGGCGATGTTGAGATCGTCTCGCTCGTGGCGGAGGCCGTGCGCGAGCTGGCACTGCCCGATGCGCGCATTATTGCAGGCAGCGTGCGTCCTTTTAAGGAATTGCTCGCGGTATGCGAGGATCGTGAGCTGGCTGCCGAGGCCCTGCGCTGCGTGCATGCCAACGACTTTGTGGGCCTCGATGCTCGCGTGGCGGCAAGCGCCGAGTCCGATGCCGTCAAGGCCGCCATCAGCGAGCTGCCGCGTCTGCACGGCGGTGCCGAGGTGCTCGACCGCGTGGACGCGCTGCTGGAGGCCGCCGGTATCGTCGCGCCGCTCACGCGCGAGTTGCGTGCCCTGGTCGAGGGCCTGGCTCTCGAGGACGCCCAGGTACTGTCGTTCGACTTCTCCATCATGAACTCTTTCGATTACTACACGGGCCTGGTTTTTAAGGCCTATGCCGGCGGTCTGCCCGATCCGGTAGGCTCGGGCGGTCGCTACGACTCCATCTTTACCGGCGCATTCGGCGACGGCATCGAGGTGCCGGCGGCGGGCTTCGCCTTTTCGCTCGAGCGTCTGGAGGCCGCACGCACCTCGGCCGAGGACGCTGCTTCCGATGGCGATCACGCCGCGGGCCGTGGCGCCGAGGGCCCGCTGCGCATTGCCGTGCCCAAGGGCTCGCTTAAGGCCGACACGCTCGACGTGCTCGAGGCAGCGGGCTTAGACGTTTCAGAGCTGCGCGACCCCGGTCGTCACCTGATCGTGCGTGGCCGCGACACGCGTGCCGGTGAGGGCGCGGTCGGAGATATCGAGTTTGTCATCGTGCGCCCCAGCGACGCGCCCGCCTTTGTGGGCTGCGGGGGCGCCGACTGCGGCATCTGCGGTTGGGACTCGCTCATCGAGGCCGACCTCAACCTGCTGCAGCTGGTCGATCTGGGCTACGGCCTGTGCACGTTTATCGAGGCGGAGCCCGCGTGGCGCGCTGGTCAGGCCGAGCGCAACTATGCCCGTCGCGGGTCGCTTCGTGTGGCCACCAAGTATCCGCGCATCGCGAGCGCCTGGTATGCCGAGCGTGGCGTGAATGCCGATATCGTCTCGCTGCACGGCAATATCGAGCTGGGCCCCATCGTCGGTATGACCGACCGTATCGTGGACATTACCGCCACGGGCGCCACCCTGCGCGATAACGACCTGGTTATTACTGGTCGCATTATGGACTGCACGGCGCGCTTCTTTGTCAATCCGGGTGCCGCGCGCCTGGATCCGCGCGTACGCAATCTGGCAGATCGCTTGGCAGCTGCGGTTAAGGACAAGCATTTTGAGCCCGTCGCGGGCTCGGCACAATAGCGCGAGCACGCACGGGCGCCCCAACGTACGGGCTGCGGGCCGACTGGCGCCGCCGCCTGGCCTTTCGTTTTTCGAACACAACCTCGACCGATAGGGGATACCGATATGAAGACCATCAAGCTTGCTCCCGGTGAGCGCCTCGTTACCAACCAGCTCAACCGCAAGGGCGTGCTGCCGCAAAACATCGTCGACGCCGCCCGCGATA
>DBEZGO010000015.1:0-17028 GCA_048189345.1 Collinsella sp. | reverse complement strand
GTTAACCTGGCTCTGGACGGCGCTCGAACCCTTCTCGGTCACGATCTGCGCAATGGCGTTGGCCTTCTGATTCTCGTAGAACTCGATATCGGCATGCTTCACGTCGGTCGAGAAAAGCGTCATCATGTCAGCGCTAAACGTTTTGGGGATAACGACGGCAGCATAGTACGCGCCCGACTTAACGCCCTCGATAGCCTTTTCGCGATTGTTGAGCACAACCCAATCGAAGCTCTCGTTGCCGCGTAGGGTGGCGGTCACGTTTTCGCCCACGTTAACCTCGACGGGGATCAAATCGCTCTCGTAACCCTCATCGGTGTTGACCACGGCGATCTTAAGATTGCCGGTGTTGCCGTACGGATCCCAGCTGCCGGCGATGTTAAACCACGCGTACAGACACGGTACGATAATGAGGCCCATCACGACAACCAAGCCGATCACGGAGCGAGACACGTTTTGGACATCGCGCTTAAACAGATGCAGGATGTTCTTCATTTATGCCTCACCTCCTTTGGAGTGCTTGCCAAGCGCGGTGGTATCTCCATCATTTGTGGCTGTGCTGTCGCTGCCCTGAGATTTATGGTGCGAGCCGATATGCGGCAAGCGGCCCGTGGACTGATCGCCGCCCTTGGCACCACGCTCGCTGGCGTTGAGGCCAAACATGTGGCGGGCGGCAGGAATGGCGGCCGTGTGTTCGCGCATCTCGCGACGCAGGTCCTCATCCGAAAGCGCCGAGATGCGCATCTGGGTATTGAGGCTCGCTCGGATATATTCGATATTGATAAGCCAGCCGCAGATGGCAATAACCGAGATGATCCAAATGACAAGCAGGATGATCTTGCCGTTATTGTCGATATCGAGAACCGTCGACAGGACAAAGAGCAGGACCTGAACGCCCACCACGGCGGCAAAACCGCCCTTGATGTAGTACGGGTAGCGATGTTCAAAGGCGACCGCATGATCGAGCAGTTCGCGACGGTACGAATCGGAATCGAGCATGACGCGCATGGCCGTGCGCAGCGAGTAGCGCTGGCGCGGCAGGTCGTTGGACTCGCAAATCATCATACCGGTCGTGGAGAGCTGTTTATCAAAGAGCAGGTTAAGGTTGAGCAGCAGCGGACGCAGCTGCAGGCCGATAAAGAGCGCCACGATCAAGAACACGCCCAGAATGCACAGGTTAAACAGGTAGTTGAACGAATACATGCCGCCGACCGTCTCGCGCAGCAGATTGATGCCGTAGGTAAAGGGCAGCAGCGGGTGCAGCCACTGGAAGAAGCCGGGCATCATCTCGATGGGGTACATGCCCGACGAACCCGGGATCTGCACGATGACGAGAATGACGCCGATAGCCTTGCCGATATGCTTAAACGTGGTGGACAGCGCATAGATGATATTGACGTAGGTGAACGAAATGGCGATGCCGCCCAGCACGAACAGCAGCGGGCTGACGCACTGCACGCCAATCACCAGATCGCCTACCGTAACGATGATGGCCTGCAACGCGCCCAGGATCACCATGAGCAACCAGCGGCCAAAGTAGCCTTGGCGCGCCGTAAAGCTGCCAACACCTTCACGGTCGACCTCGAGCTTGTAAATGGCGATGAGCACATAGCCGCCCACCCAAAGCGCCAGATTGGTGTAGAAGGGAGCGATGCCCGAGCCAAAGCTCTTGACCGGATAGATTGACTTGGACGTCAACTCAACCGGAGACGCCATGAAATCTGCCACGTCATTGACATCGACGCCCATCAGATCGGCCAGCTCGCCCATGGACTCGGAGGTCTGCAGCGCCGCGATGTCATTGGCGGCGGTTGCAAGCTTGTCCTGGACCTTGGCAAGCGAGGAATCGGTCTGGGACAGCGTGGTCTTGGCCTGGCCGAGCGTAGCGCTAAGCTGCGCCAACGTGCCGCGCGCATTTGCAAGTGTAGGTGTCATACCCGAGACGATACCGGTCAGGTCGCCCGAAACGGCAGCAAAAGAGTCGAGCGCGCTCGAGGCCTTCGGCAGCGCGTTTTGGCCCAAGTCCGTCTGGGCTTGGCCAAGGTTGGTCGCACCGGTATGAATTGCGTTATTGATAGCGTCACTGGCACCCGAAACAGCCGCTGCGTCATTCGCCATGGCGCTCGACTGCGCGGACAGACCGTCCTTGATGCTCTGAAGCTTTTCATTCTGCTCTCGAAGCAAATCGATGGTCGATACAATGCGCGCGTCAATTTCCTCGGAACCTGTCGACGTGTCATTGGCGAGAATCTCCAAGTGCCCGATAACGGCCTTATTGTGGTCGATCGTCGCTTGAAGAGACTCGAGCGAGTTGTCGATACGGGTGGTCGTAGATGTGACCGCGCCCGTCAGCTTGCCGATGGCAGCGTTCGCAGAGGCCGACGTCTTGGTGAGCGCAAGGCTGCCTTCCGAGAGCGCCTTGGAGAGCGAGGTGATGGAGTTGCCCGCCGTGGTGCGAGCTTCGCTCAGCAGATCGTTGCCCTGGGAGATCGCCTGCGTCAGCGACGGTGCCTGGCCTTGCAAGCCGGCAAGTGCCGCATCAGCCGAGGCGATAGCGCCACTCGTCTTATCGATGGCGGCATTCATATCGCCAATCGAATCGCGCACCTCGCCCAAGGTGTCGGACGCCTCGGACACCGAACTTGCCAGCGAGTCCTGAGTCTGGGTTGCCTTGTCCTTTAAATCGACACCGGCATCCTTGGCGATACCGGCAACAGTCTTGCCTACCGTAGAGACAAATTCCGAGTTGATCTGCTCCTCGATGGTGTTTGCACCGGTATCGGTAACCTTGGGCGCAATGGCGCTCTTCTTCTCATTGACGTAGTACGTGAGCTTGGGCTGATGGTAGTTGCCGTCGAGCATCGAAACCAGGTTATCCGAGAAGTTCTTGGGAATCACGATAGCGGCATAGTACTCGCCGCTCTCGACGCCCTCCTTGGCATCGGCCGTCGAGTCGACGAACGTCCAGCCCAGCTGATCGTTCTCCTTGAGCTGATCGACGACCTGATCGCCCGCGTTGAGCTCGCCCACCAGGTCGTTTTGGGTGCCCCGATCGTTGTTGGCGATGGCAATCTTGATGCCCTGGGTGTTTCCGTACGGATCCCAGTTGGCCACGATGTTGTACCAGGCATACAGCGAGGGAATAACGCACACGCCAAGGGTAACCACCAAGGCGACGGGGTTCACAAGCAGTCGCTTAATGTCGCGCTTAAATATCGCAAAGGAGACCTTTGCATTGGATAGTTTGCTGCCGAGACTCACGCTTGGACCATCCATCCTGTCGTTGAATCGAATCGTACTATCGATAACCATTGTACGTAAGCGCTTTAGCGTCTCAGAGCACAATGGTATTGAGTTTTGCGGGTAGCAATATACTACGAAGACGAATTAACGTACAGTTGTACAGTATCTTTAATTTCAGCAGGTCACAAAACCACAACCCGCACAAATTAGCAATTCAAATAGTCATCGGGGACGTTCTTAAACGACTGGTCAAACAAGAACGCCCCCAACGACTAGTTTGGACCACGGTAACATCGATGTTTTAGCAATGCCAGCGAGCGGGCGCCAGAGCGAACAAATTGGCATGAAAAGAGGACGGCATAGACCTTCTGGTCATGCCGTCCTCTTTGAATGACAAGTTGTCGCTCTGGCGCCCGCGCAGCGTCGACTGGTCCGCCGTTCGTTAGAACGGCGGAACTGAGGGCAGCGTCGAGCCGTTACGCGGTTTGGTAAAACCGCGTAAATACCTAACTACATCAAGTTGCAAACAGCTGCTGCGAAGGCAACGGGGTCCTCGGGCAGAATGCCCTCGACCAGCAGGGCCTGGTCATAGAGCAAACCGGAGTACTGCTTGATCTTGTCGGCGTCGCCCGCCTTCTGAGCGGCGACGAGCTTGGAAAAGACCGGGTGCTTGGCGTTGAGCTCGAGCACGCGCTGGCTCTTGGGCATACCGTCGGGCGCGCCCTCGGGACCCTTCTGGAGCACCTTCTCCATCTCGAGCGAAAGCGGGCCCTCGGTGGTGATGCACGCGGGAGCATCGGTCAGGCGCGCAGAGACGGCAACCTTCTCGACCTTGTCGCCGAGTGCCTCCTTCATGGCGTTAAAGAGGTCCTCGTTCTCCTTGGTGGCGTCCTCGGCCTCCTTTTTCTCGTCCTCGGTCGCCAGGTCAAGATCACCGGTTGCGACGTTCTTGAGCTCCAGGTGACGATCCTCAACCTCGGGCTCGGCACCATCGGCCACGGCCTTCTCGGCAGCCTCGCGGGCGGCATCGTCCTCGTAGATCTTGGGCATATCGGCGGCAACGTACTCACGCATAGCCTGGAACGTGAACTCATCCACATCCTGCGTCAGCAGCAGCACGTCATAGCCGCGGTCGAGCACGCCCTTTACCACGGGCATCTTGGCCAAGCGCTCACGCGAGTCGCCGGCGGCGTAGTAGATGGCCTTCTGATCCTCGGGCATGCCCTTGGCATACTCGGCCAGGGTAATCATCTTCTGTTCCTTGGCAGACCAGAACAGCAACAGGTCGGCGAGCTCATCGGCCTTCATGCCATAGCTCGAGTAGATGCCGTACTTAAGACCGCGGCCAAAGTTCTCAAAGAACTTCTCGTAGGCCTCGCGGTCGTTGTCACGCATATCCTCAAGGTCGGCGGTAATCTTCTTTTCCACACGCTTGGCGATGGCCTTGAGCTGACGGTTCTGCTGCAGCGTCTCGCGCGAGATGTTGAGCGACACGTCGGCGGAATCCACGACGCCGCGGACAAAGTTGTAGTAGTCGGGCAGCAGGTCGTCGCACTTCTCCATGATCAGGACGTTGGAGCTGTAGAGCGCCAGACCCTTCTCGTAGTCCTTGCTGTACAGATCGAACGGCGCGCGTCCCGGCACAAACAGCAGGGCGTCATACTCGAGCGTGCCCTCGGCGTGGAAGCTGATGGTGCGCGCAGGATCGTCAAAGTCGTGGAACGTGGACTTGTAGAACTCGTCGTAGTCCTTCTGCTCGACATCGGAGCTGCGCTTCTTCCAGATCGGTGTCATGGAATTGACGGTCTCGAGCTCCTGATAGTCCTCGTACTCGGGCTTGTAATCGTCGCCGGCGTCCTCGGGCTTGGGTTTCTGGCGGCTCTTGGACACCATCATCTGAATCGGGTAGCGCACATAGTTGCTGTACTGCTGAATCAGGCTCTTGAGACCCCACTCGGTCAGGAAGCGATCGTAGGTCTCGGCCTCGCCGTCGGCATCGAGCTTCTCGTTCTCGCGCAGCGTCAGGATGACATCGGTACCGTGCTCGGCGCGCTCACCGTCCTCGATGGTGTAGCCCTCAAGACCGTCGGATTCCCACACATGGGCGACATCCTCGCCATAGGCGCGGCTGACGACCTTCACATGGCTGGCAACCATAAAGGCAGAGTAGAAGCCCACGCCAAACTGGCCGATGATGTCGACATCGGAGCCCTGCTGCTCGGCGTTCTCGGTCTTAAACTCCTCGGAGCCGGAATGGGCGATGGTGCCCAGATTGCGCTCGAGCTCCTCGGCGGTCATGCCAATGCCGTTATCCGAGATGGTAATGGTGCGGGCGTCTTTATCAAAGGAGACGCGAATGGCCAGGTCGCCCTGGTTGATCTTGACGCTCGGATCCTGCAGGCTCTTAAAGTTGAGCTTGTCGACGGCGTCGCTCGCGTTAGAGATAAGCTCGCGCAGGAAGATTTCCTTATTGGTGTAGATGGAGTTGATCATGAGGTCGAGCAGTTTTTTGCTCTCGGTCTTAAATTGACGCATGTGCAGTCCTTTCGCGCTACCCCCGTCCGCAAAAACGGCCCGGTTGCCCGAGCCGCATCGCAGACCTGCTATGTTCAGACTTAGATTTTATAACCCAATAGCGCGCATATATACATACGGAATCGAAAAACTGTATGTCCGAGCGCTCCAATGCGTCAATTGCCAAGGAGTGTCCCCAGCTGCCGGCAGAAAAGGAACGTCCCTATCTGCCATCTACGCGCTTGGCCATCCAGACATGGGGCTGGCCCTCGTCTTCGTAATCTACCGGGGCAATTTGCGTGTAGCCCGCCTTTGCATAGAGCGGCAACACGTATTCCTGCGCATGCAGCTTAATAAGCTTAGCGCCGGCATCGCGTGCACACGAAGCACTGGCCTCGACGATCGCACTCGCCAGTCCGCGACGACGCATAGCCGGCAGCACGGCGACGCGCCCCATAATGTAGGCCTCCCCCGCCGCAACGCCTTCGTCCATGTCGCATGCCGGCAACACCGGGGCCTCTGCGTCAGCCACGCGCTCAAGCTCCTCGGGAAACACGCGCGAGCAACCGGCAAGCTCGCCGTCTACATAGAGCGTCACATGAATGCAGTTCTGATCCTCGTCGATAGCGTCGAACTCATTCTCGTAGCCCTGCTCGTCCATAAAAACGACGCGGCGCACCAACGCCGCGTCATCAAAGCATCCCGTCTTAAGTTGGATATCCATGGCTGCCCTTTCATTCAATGCGAACGTTAGGGACAGATATTAGCGAAAATGAGCTCCGCGCACGCTAAACTTCGCGCGAGCCTTCGCCAGGCAGTCGTAATGACCCACGTTATGGGCATCGCTCGCGATGAAGCTGTACAGGTTCTGATCGAACAGGCGCTGTGCCGGCTTTTTCTCGCGACCAAAGCGACCGCCGGCAATAAAGTCCGCCGAAGCCTGCAGCTTGCAGCCCATATCGACCAGACGCTCCGCCACGCTTACATCCTTTTGAACCGCACGATAGCGCTCAGGATGAGCGATGATCACCTGGTAGCCACGGCACTGCAAATCGTAAATCGTGTTCTCGTACTCTCTAAACGCATACGCATCGGCATGCGTCGAAAGCTCGAGCAGAAACTCGTTGGTCCCATCGAAATGCAAGTGCTCCGCGGCATCGATACCAAGCTCAACGAGCTTTCGATGGTTGACCTCGAAGCCCATCTGGAGCGGAAAACCGTCAGCGTTATCACGCAGCAGCTCAAAGGCATCCCACATCTTGTCGTAATCAAAATAGGGATCACGGCAGTGAGGAGTGCAAACGATTCTGGTTACACCGGCCCGCTTGGCAGCCTCGAGCATCGCCAAGCTCTCATCGAGATCGGCGGCGCCGTCGTCTACACCCGGCAAGATATGGCAATGAATGTCACGCATAGGTCAGCCTTAATCAACTAAACGTTTGCTCGGTTGGTGAAGATGCCCTTTTTGGAAGTCCCCTGATCGTCGGAGCCCTTCTTCACCTTCTTACCGTCCTTGGTGTAGTAGGAGTAGTAGTACTCGCTGGTCTCGGTCTCGCAGTAGTTCATAACGGTACCGATGAGCTTGACCTTCTCGGACTTTTTTAGCTGACCGATGGCGTTGAGCGCCTCCTCGCGCTTGGTGAAATCCTCACGCACCACGAACAGCGTGCCGTCGGTCAGGCTGGCAATCTCGGCAGCATCGATGAAGGTGCCGACCGGAGGAGCATCGAAGATGACGTACTGGAACTTGGCGGACAGCGCCTTTACCAGCTTGGCAAAGCGGTGAGAGACGATGATGTCGGCAGGATTGGGAATATGCGGCTCGGCATCGAGGAAGTAGAAGTTCTTCTGACCCGTCTCGACAATTGCCTGGTCAATGGAGATCTGCTCGGAAAGGACCGCATAGAGTCCGCCGCGCGAACGAACGCCGAGCATATCGGAAAGGGACCTGCGGCGCATATCGGCCTCGACCAGAAGCACGGACTTGCCGCTCGTGGCGATTGCCTGAGCAAGGTTAATGGAAACCGTAGACTTGCCCTCGTTGGGAATCGAGGAGGTAACGGTGATGGTGCGAATGGGGTCGTCCACGCTCGCAAAGCGGATGTTGGCCAGAAGGGTCTTGGCGGCATTCTGTACAACGAGTTTATCGGTGTTCTTTGCCTTAGCCATGCCTATTTACCACCTTTCATAGCCGGAATTCGGCCAACAACGGGAATGCCCAGGAGCTCTTCTGCCTCTTCGGCACCGCGGATGCGGGTGTTGAGCATGTCTGCCAAAACGACATAGGCAACTGCGATAAAGATGCCCGCGAGGAACGCGACAGCAACGTACAGCATACGCTTGGGACCGCTGGGGGCTTCGGGGGTCTTAGCCTCGTCGATAACGTTGATGCTCTGGGCAGCGCCGACGTTCTGAGCGACCGTACTCACCGAGCTGGCCATGGCCTTTGCGACCTTAGCCGTCTCCTTGGCATCGGTGCCGGTAACCGAAAGCGTAATGACACGCGTGGTGGTCTCGGAGGAAACAGACACCTTGTAGTCATCCAGATCGGTGAGGCCCAGTTCATTGGCTGCGCCGCTCTTAACGCTATCACTATCCAGCAGCGTGGCGATATCGTTGGAAAGCATCTGACTCGCCGAGAGATCGTTGTAGCTCATCTGACCGCTATCGTCGGTCTTGGCGAGAATGTACATGCTCGTCGTCGCGGTATAGGTGTTGTCCATCGCAACGAAGGACACGATGCCCATGGCGATCGCGCAGACCACCGGAAGGGTGATGACCAGCTGAAGGTGCTTCTTCAGCAGCTGGAACAGTTCGAGAAGGGTCATGCAGCTTGCCTTTCATTTCCCCAGTTCGGATTGACAAAACTGTCCGTATGTTATCGCATCTTTTTACCGAGACCAAACTCTATACATAAGAAACAGGCTCTCCTGTAAAAATGTCGGAAGCAATCGTAAAATTGTACAACAACGCCGCACCCGAAAGTCAAATGCGGCGTCTGCATCAATATCTATGTTGTATCGCTATGCGAATGGCTCGTCCTGCCGTATGGGAAACGTCACCGTAATGGTGGTTCCCACGCCCAACTCGCTCGACAAATCGAGCGTGGCGTGATGATACAGGGCCGCATGCTTGACAATTGCAAGCCCCAGACCGGTTCCGCCGCGCGCCTTGGACCTACTCTTGTCCACGCGATAGAACCGCTCAAATACCTTGCCCTGTTCTTCAGGCGCGATACCGATTCCCGTGTCGGCGACCGCAAGGAACGGATGGCCTTCGTCGTTGGTGCCGCACTGCAGCGTAACCGTACCGCCGGGTCGATTGTAGCGGATGGCGTTGCTTGCCAGATTATAGATGAGCTCGTCAATCAAGCGCGACACGCCCTCGATGACCACAGGCTTGGTCTCATGACTTATCGTCACATTCGCCTGACGGGCGACCTGTTCAAGACGCTGCTCGACCGCGTAGATGGCACGCGAGAGCCCAATAGGCTCCGTGGAACCAATGGGCACCGCCTCGCCCTCAGTTGCACGCTCGGCCTCGTCCAAGTTAGACAGCGTAAGGATATCGTTGACAAGCGCTGCCAAGCGGCCCGCCTCACGATAGATGCGACCGCCAAAGTTGCGCAGGTCGCCCTCGCCCTCGACCATGCCGTTTGCGATGAGCTCGGCATAGCCCGAAATCGCCGTAAGCGGCGTCTTGAGCTCATGGGTGATATTCGCCGTGAACTCGCGGCGCATACGGTCGTTGTCCGCTAGCACCGCCATTTGGCGCTTGAGTTCCTGGCGCTGCGACTCGATACGCTCAAGCATGGGGACCATCTCGGCATAGGCGTGCTCATAGCTACGGCGTGGGTGGTCCAAATCCACCTCTTGCAACGGCGCGATGATGGCACGGGACTCGCGGCGCGCCATAAAAAACGAGAGTACCGCACCCGCTGCTGCGATAAGCAGCATCGGCGCCACCATCGACAGCAAAATCGCCGCAACGCCAGGCTGGGCCTGCGCCAAGCGGACAACCTGGCCGTTATCAAGGGCGACGGCGCGATACAGCATAATCTCGTCGAGCGTAGAGCTTGCGCGCTCCGCGGAACCCGAACCACTCTCAAAGGCCTCGATGACCTCGGGGCGATCGCCATGGTTGGGCAGTGTGGAAGGCGACGCCTCGTTGTCGTAGGCAACCGATCCATCCTTGTTAATCAGCGTGATGCGCAAGTCCTCTCGATCGAGGCTACGCAAGAACGGGATGGGCTCCTGCTGCTCGTCGAGGGCGGCAGCAATGAGCTCGGTTTCTTGCGCCAGATTGGCACTCGTGGCATCCGCCAAGGTGTTTTGCACAAAGAACGCACCCAGCACCGTAAACGCCACGATAACCGCCATGGCGCAGACAAAGATCGTCACAAAAACGCGGTGCGACAGCGTATGTTTTCCCTGGGGGGCGAAGACCACGGGTTACTCCTCCGATGCGGTGGCCGCGGTGTCGTCACCTTCGGCACCATCACCGGCAGAAGGCTCGGCCAAGCGGTAGCCCACGCCGCGCACGGTCTCGATGGCGCTGGCATGCTCGCCCAGTTTTTGGCGAAGCGTCTGCACGTGCACGTCAACGGTGCGCGAACCGCCGTCGAAGTCCCAGCCCCACACGCTCTGCAGCAACGACTCGCGGGTAAAGACCACGCCGGGCTTGCGCATGAGGTACTCGAGCAGGTCGAACTCGCGCAGGGTGAGCTTAAGCGACTCGCCGGCAACGGTCACCTCACGATGGCTGGGCGAGAGCACAATGTCGCCCACGCTGAGCACATCGCTTGCCTGTTTGACCATGCCGCCGCGACGCAGCAGTGCGCGGCAGCGGCTGGCGAGCTCCATGAGCGAAAACGGCTTAGTCAGGTAATCGTCGGCACCGCCATCGAGCGCCATCACCTTGTCGAGCTCGGTATCCTTGGCGGTAAGCATCATGATGGGCACCGTCGCCGTCAGGCGATCGGCACGCAGTCGACGCATAATCGCCAAGCCATCGGTATCGGGCAGCATGATGTCGAGCAGGACGGCATCGGGTACCCGTCGCGCCACGGCAGCCTTAAACTCACCGTCGCACGAAAAGCCTTCGGCCTCAATCCCCTGCTTGCGCAGCGCATAGACCGTCAAATCCCTGATGTTGTCATCGTCCTCGACGTAATAGATCATGTTGAACCCCTTTGCGGCCGGCATGACCGCATCTTAACCCTAAAGGTACCTTTACTAGATGGTATCAGCCAAAACGCCCCGTCAAATAATCCGCCGTGCGCGGATCGGTCGGATTCTTGAAGAGTTGCGCGGTGGGCGCGTGCTCCACCAGCTCACCCAGCAAAAAGAATGCGACCGAATCGGAGATACGCGCCGCCTGCTGCATATTGTGCGTAACGACCACGAGCGTGCAGGTCTCTTTGAGCTCGCAGGCCAGCTGCTCCACCACCAGCGTCGACACAGGGTCGAGTGCCGAGGTCGGCTCGTCCATCAGCAGAATGTCGGGCTGCACGGCAAGTGCGCGGGCGATGCACAGACGCTGCTGCTGGCCGCCCGAAAGACCCAGACCCGACTCTTTGAGCTTGTCCTTGGCCTCGTCCCACAGGGCGGCGCGTCGCAGGGAATCCTCGACCAGCCCATCCAGCACAGCGCGATCGCGCACGCCCATGCCGCGCGGCCCATAGGCGACGTTGTCGTAGATGCTCATGGGAAACGGGTTGGGGCGCTGGAACACCATGCCCACGCGCTGGCGCAAACGGCAGATGTCGTAATCGCCCAGGATATCTTGACCATCGAGCGCAATCTTGCCCTCGATGCGGCAATCCTTGATGCCGTCGTTCATGCGGTTAAAGCAGCGCAGCAACGTGGACTTTCCGCAGCCCGAAGGCCCGATGAACGAGGTGATCTGCTTGTCGCGGATCTTGATATTCACGTCCTTGAGCGCATGATGGTCGCCATAGAACAGGTCGAGGCCCTCGACATCGATGCGCGTCGGCGAGGCGGCAAGATCCTCTGCCGTGGGGCGAGTCGCATCCCCAACCTCGCGCTCGTGCGCGGCTCGGCCTGCGCTTTCATGAGTTCTTCAAGCTCCGTGGGCTCCACAGCCGCAGCAGCCGTCATACCGCATACCTCCACATCGATATCAATTCAGCAGTATCGATAGTAGGAATCGCGGCTCATATGCACGTGAGCGCATTGTCAAGTGTTTGTAAGGGCACACTGGCTATGCGGCGGGCAGCTCGATGGTGAATATCGTGTGTTCGGGCGTCGATTCACATGCAACGGTACCGCCGTGCGCGCATACGATCTCCTTGGCGATGGCAAGCCCCAGTCCAGCGCCGCCGCGATTGGTCGCACGCGCCGCATCCAGGCGATAGAACTTCTCAAAGATCACCTTGAGCTTTGCCTCAGGGATGGGATCGCCCTGATTGATAAAGCGCACGCGCACGCCACCGCCGTCCCGGCGTCTGGCCTCGATCGTGATGGTCGAGCCCTCATAGCTATAGGCAACGGCGTTTTTCATGATGTTGTTGAACACGCGAGCCATCTTGTCGCCATCCACGAGCACCGTCAGGTCCTCGCGAATATCAACTTGGGCTTCCTTATGCTGCTCGTTGAGGATGGGATAGAACTCGTCAGCCACCTGAGCCAGCAGCAACCCCAGATCAACATAGCCGCGCGTGAGCACGATATCGTGGAAGTCAAAGCGCGTGATATCGAAGAACTCTTCGATGAGTGCATCGAGCCGGTGTGCCTTGTCGAGAGCCACGCCCGTAAAGTGCGCACGTTGCTCAACCGGCAGCTCAGGAGCCTCTTGCAGCAGCGAAAGATAGCCCACCACACTGGCAAGCGGGGTGCGTAGGTCATGTGCCAAGTACGTGACCAAATCGTCCTTGCGATGCGACTCGTCACGCAGAGCTTGCTGCACCTTGCGCTCACGGTCACGCACGCGGTTAAGGGCGCCCTCGACCTCCAAGAAGTCGCCGTCAATGTTGTCCCAGGTGTCGGGGTGATCGATCAGGCGATCTTGAATACGAGCGGCCAGCACACAATCGGCATGCTGCTCGCCCTGTTCGTAGCCCTGGTAGTACAGGGCGCGGCCGCACAAGAACAGCACGCACGCGGCAAGCGCCAGCACAAAGCCAAGCATGTTGAATACAAAGCCGGCATCGAACAGCACCGGCCCTTCGATGCCGCCGAGCGCCATGGCGCCAATCGCCAACGTCATGGCCCACGCGGCGCCGCCAATCACCATGCAGCGGCGCACGATCTCAAATCGATCGATCAGCAAAAAGCCGACAAGCAGCACCGCCAAGATTCCAGCGATGTTGTCGATGCCAATCAGCAGCAGGCTCAGCAAAAAGAGCAGCACCGTTGCAAGCGCGCGGTTGTCGACGACCGACCTCACGTATTCAAAGAGCCGATCGGGCACCTCGAACGCTTGTCTATCGTCTTTTGTCATATCAAGATCCTCACAAGCGAAAAGCGTTATTCGATTATGTAGCCGACGCCCCAGACGTTTTTGATAAAGCGCGGCTTTTGTGCGTCGTCGCCAATCTTTTCGCGCAAGTGGCGAATGTGCACCATCACCGTATTGTTGGAGCCGGGCATAAAATCCTCGTTCCACACCGCACGGAACAGGTCCTCCACGGCCACCACGCTGCCGCGATGCTCGACCAGATACAGCAAGATTGAATACTCGGTGGGTGTGAGGCGTACCGGTGCACCGTCCACCGTCACGGAACGAGCGTCGCGGTTGATCTCCAAGCCGTCGAGCTGAATGGTCGGCGACTCGGCCGCCTGTGCACGGCTACCGTAGCTGGTGTAGCGGCGAAGCTGAGCGTGCACGCGCGCGACGAGCTCCAGCGGACGAAACGGCTTAACCACGTAATCGTCCGCGCCAAGCGAAAGGCCCTCGATCTTGTCTTGCTGGGCATCGCGCGCCGTCAGCATGATCACAGGATAGGTATGGCTGGAACGGATCGTACGCAGCAGCTCAAACCCATCGATATCGGGCAGCATGACATCCAGCAGCGCCAGATCGAACTCCTGCTCCAAGATTGCCTTGGCAGCATCGGCCCCGCTATAGGCAATCTGGACGTCAAAGCCTTCTTTTGTAAGGTAGATGCCCACTAGGTCGGCAATGGCCTTCTCGTCATCAACTACCAGTATGCGCTCGTTCATGCGTGCTCCTCTCGCGCTCCATTATGCCCGAGGGGGCGCCCGTCACACACAACAAGCGTGGGTGATTAAGTCGGCCTTAAGCACCCTTGTGCCCGTTCGGGCGCGGATGTGGGTCACGCACGCACGCGATGATCGCCGACGCCGGCAAACGATATACTCTAGTTTCAGAAGAGACCATCCCGTCGAAAGCGAAATCCGTGAAGTCCCTCACCTCTTTTGCAAAGCGCTCAGCCCAACTTGCCGCCGGCTTTGTCTGCGCTATCGCCCTTGCCGCTGGCGTGCCCACCGTCGCCGGCGCCCAAGTGCTCACGACCGACAATGTTTGCGGCAAAACCGCCGATGTGCGCGGTATCACGGCCGAAAACCTGCCCGATATCGATGCGACCAATGCCCTCGTCATGGGCAAAGACGGCACCGTCTACTATGCCCGCGACGCCGATGAGCAGGTCAAGATTGCCTCGATCACCAAGGTCATGACCGCAATCCTAACCGTCGAGAATTGCAAGATGGACGAGAAGGTCACAGTGAGCAACGCCGCGGCCACCGTGGGTAATTCGACCGCCGGCTTGCTCGAAGGCGACGAGCTTACCGTGGAGCAGGCACTGCGCGGCCTGATGATTCCCTCGGGCAACGACGCCGCCATCGTGCTCGCCGAATATGTGGGCAAGAAGATCGACCCTAAGACCAAAGACGCCGAGGCCACATTTGTGAAGGCCATGAACGAGCGCGCTAAGAAGCTCGGCTGCACCGGTACGCTTTTTGAAAACCCGCATGGTCTGGACTTTGATGAGTGGGCTGGCGATATGCACTCAACCGCACACGACGTAGCGCTGATGATGCAGGAGGCCATGAAAAACGACACGATCCGCGAGGTCGTAGCGAGCGAGGATTCCTGGATCGAGGTCACGGGCGCCGACGGCACCGACCATTCGCATTCCATGGACACGCATAACTATTTGCTGGGCCAAGATGGCAACATCGGTGGCAAGACCGGCACCACCGACGATGCAGGCTATTGCTTTACGAGTGCCTACAACCGCGATGGTGACGAGACCTACACCGTCGTTTTGAACTCCACCACCACCGACCAGCGCTTTACCGATACCGCAACCCTTGCCAATTGGTACTACGGTCACAAGGTGACGGTCGCGATCGCCAACACGCAGGAAAAGACCGCCAACGGCAACCCGCTTATGGCGCGCATTGGCCAAACCGACTGGACGGATAAGACGATCGACGCCACACTCGCCGATCCTACGGCGCAAGCGACCGTGTTTTCCCTTGCCGGCGAGGTGACCGAAAAGGTTAGCCACGACGATCTTTCGGGCACGGTGCATGTGGGCGACAAGGTGGGCAGCGTTACGCTCAAGCAGGACGGCACCAAGATCGCCGTCATGGACCTGGTTGCCGACGAGGAAGGGGCAGGGCCGAATCCCATTGAGTGGCTCCTTGTGAAGCTCGACCGCCTGGGCCGCCGCATCGACAACCGCCCACTCACGGCAGAAAGCGAGACCGTCGCCAAGGCGCCCGAGATGTAAGATCGAAGAACAATACACTCGCTGAAAGGAGGCGTCCAACGGGGCGCCTCATTTTTTGAGGGTTCGAATCCCCAGCTAACGTGGTTCAACTAAAAAAGGGCCCCTTTCGGAACCCTTCTTTAAAGTCTTACTGGCGGAGAGCTGGGGATTCGAACCCCAGATGCCCTTTTGGGGCATACTCGCTTAGCAGGCGAGCACCTTCGGCCTCTCGGTCAGCTCTCCGTAACAGCCGTTCTATAGTAACCAAACAGCCAAGGATGGGCAAGAGGAAATTTTCTAATTGCCTAGCATCCTTTCCCCCTTGGAGGCTTCGCCTACCCCAGCGAGCGGTTGAGGGAGCCGAGCTCGTCGTTGCCCATGGTGCGCCACATTTGGAAGATGCAACCGCGTGCCAGGAAAAAGAAGCCGCTGTCGACCAGTTGCACAGCGGCATCTGCCAGCTGATTCGTCACGGCGGACACTGGCGGCAGCTCGAGTCCAGCCTTGCGGATGGTCTCGACCGCTTCCTCGAACGTCGGAGGCTCGCTGACGCCCATCTCGTTCATAAGGCCCTGCATTTCTTCCAGCGCGCTGCTGCCCGACTCCTCGCCGCGCGGCACCAGACGGTAACAAGCCAGCGCAAGGTCGAGCTGATCGCAATTCCAATAGGCAAACGCCAGGCGATAGAACAGGTAGCCGATTGCAGAACGATCGCTGGCAATACGTAGGCCGTGGCGCGCCACCTCGATAATCTCGTCGAAGCGCTCCAGACGCGCAAGCACGTTGATGAGCGCAAAGTGCGATTGCATGGACGAGCGCGCCAGATCGTAAAGATGGCGCACCTCGGGCAGTGCTCGTTCAAAGTCCTCTTGCTCGACGTAAAAGCTGCAGATCTCGTGCTGGGCAAAGTACAGCGCATCGGGCGCACGAAGGATTCGCACAGAGCGGTCTTCTTCCAACACCGGTAGCACCATGCGCACCAGCTGGTTATCGCAAAACTGCGTTTGAACCGGACCTGTCGCTAAAAGCTCGGCGACGGCGCACTTAGCCTCCAACTCCTCGACAAGACGAGAAAAGCCTTCAAAAGCACCTGTACGGTCGACTTTTGCCTGCTCGCGCAATTCAACAACACGGGCCACGTATGGGTCGTCGTCCTCTTCCATGACCTCCAACTCGTCAGCCGTATCGGCAAGCAGCAAATCGCGCAGCGCCGGCGGAAGCGTGCGATGGTCATCACGCGGACGAGCATGAACCTCCGCAGGCTCAATCGTCTCCGGAGCGGTTGACTCATACGCCTCAAGCACACGCTTGCACGGCATATCGTCCATGTCCATGCTCTCAAGATCCTTGGCAACAGGCACGCAATCGGCCAGATAGGCCGCGCGCCCAAAGAAATACGTTGCAACAACGCGCTCGCCCTGCTCACTGTCGG
This sequence comes from Collinsella sp., assembly GCA_048189345.1. Classification (GTDB taxonomy): domain Bacteria; phylum Actinomycetota; class Coriobacteriia; order Coriobacteriales; family Coriobacteriaceae; genus Collinsella. The sequence goes on along the minus strand of DBEZGO010000015.1, from coordinate 142 downwards.
GAGCAGCAATCTGCACATAGCAGCGCGTGATGCAGGTGCCCGCGGCAAAACACGCTGCCGCAAGCGTGAGTGCCACGCGCGCATCGTGCTCCGCGGCCCAGATCGCGCGCGTGTCCTCGTCCAGCTCGCGCCAGGCGTCATC
>DBEZGO010000014.1:0-9500 GCA_048189345.1 Collinsella sp. | reverse complement strand
CCCCAAATATCTGGCCAAGATTATCGATGACGAGATTGTGGCATGGCTTTCGTGGGACGCCGCACACCAGCCCGTCAAGATCGATATCGACCTGACTCAGCTGGGGCACATTCGGAGCGCCGCTGCGCAAACGCGCGAAGCGCTTTTAATCGATGAAGAGCGCGAGGACAGCGCGCCCGTGGAAGTCGAGACAGCGAACTCAGGGCAACCGGAAGCCGAGCCCGTAGCCGACGCGATTGTCGAGGCGGTCGCGGCACCCATTCGGCAGGACGAGACCGACGAGCCAACCATATCCACCGAACAGTTTGGTGTCGTGGCACCGCTCCTCGCACCGACGCCAGCGGTCGTATCGACTGCACCCGCTGGCACCGTAACCGAACTCGCGCCTGCCGCAACCGCGTATCTGCGCGCACTGCTCGAGCAAAACGCAGCGCAAGCGACATCGGCAGTGGCGCACTCGGACCAGAGCGAGGACATGCTCGTCGATAGCATCAATGAGGCGCTCTTTGACCTGGTGGGTGACACCGTAATTGAATTTGGCGCGGCAGGACCGCACATTATCGAGGACTACGAAGCAGACGTGAGAGGATACCTAGACTATGAGTGATACCGCATCCGCAGCACCCCGCGTGCCCAAGCGCGTCGCCGCCGTCATTCTCAACTCGCTCAAGGGCGGCGTGGTCCCGCGCATCGGCCTTCCCTACATCACCGTAGGGCGCGAGGTCGAGATCCGCGCCCTGCTCACCGACCTGAGTCTCATCGCCGACGGCGGCGCGAGCTTCCGCTTTCTGGTTGGTCGCTACGGAGCCGGCAAGAGCTTTTTGCTCCAGACCATCCGCACGCACGCCATGGGCGAGGGATTCGTCGTGGCCGATGCCGACCTATCCCCCGAGCGCCGCCTGCAGGGCGGCCAGGGACAGGGCCTTGCCACCTACCGTGAGCTCATCCGCAACATATCGACTAAAACGCGCCCCGAGGGCGGTGCGCTCAACCTTATTCTTGATCGCTGGGTCGCCTCGTACGCCGACGTCGACGAGTCGGTCGTCAATGCCCAACTGGCCCCGCTCGAGGAAATGGTCCACGGCTTCGACTTCACCCGCATGCTCCGCCGCTATCGCACGGCCGTATCCGAGGGCGACGAAGAAGCCATGAGCCGCGTGACCAAATGGATCCGCGGCGAATACCGTACCAAGAGCGAGGCTCGCGCCGAGCTGGGCTCCTCGACCATCATCAGCGATGACGACTGGTACGACTACGTTAAGCTCATCGCGCGTTTTTTGGTCTGCAGCGGCTACAAGGGTATGTTGGTGCTCATCGACGAGCTCGTGAATCTGTATAAGATTCCCAACGCGATCACGCGCCAGTACAACTACGAGAAGATCCTGACCATGTACAACGACACACTCCAGGGCAAGGCGCAGTACCTGGGCATGATCATGGGCGGCACGCCAACCTCCATCGAAGACCGCCGCCGCGGCGTGTTCTCCTACGAGGCCCTGCGCAGCCGACTCGCTCAAGGCCGCTTTGCACGCGAGGACCTTAAGGACATGCTCGCGCCCATCATCCGTCTGCAGCCACTCACCTACGAGGAGCTGCTGGTGCTGATCGAAAAACTCATGCAAATTCACGCCGGCTACTTTGGCTGGACGCCCACGCTTACCGAGAACGACTTGGTGGACTTCCTCAAGATCGAGTTCGGTCGTGTGGGAGCCGACACACATCTGACGCCGCGTGAAGTCATTCGCGACTTTATCGAGCTGCTCGACATCCTATGCCAGAACCCCGACGCCAACGTAGCCGAGCTGCTGCAAAGCGTCGGCGGCGACGCGCTGGTGCCGGCAGCAGCAACAGGCGACACCGGCACCGCAGGCGGCGACCGTAACTTCGCCGAATTCACCATCTAACCTGCAAAAAAGGGACAGGTTTATTTTGGCAGGTTTTATCTGGGCGAACGTTGAGACTGTAATGCAGCAAGCCGTTGCCAGCCGCGTTGAGAGATTCGTTTTTGAGAGGAGGCCCCGTGAACGCCTTTGACCGCTACGCCCCGTTTATCCAAGACTTCATCTACTCCCACGATTGGGAGAGCCTGCGCTCTATCCAGGTTGCGGCGGCAGACGCCATCTTTAACACACAAGACAATGTGCTCCTAACGGCATCCACAGCTTCCGGCAAAACCGAAGCGGCCTTCTTTCCCATCCTGACCGAGTTTTGGGAGAACCCGCCCGCAAGCGTTGGTGCCCTCTACATTGGCCCCCTCAAGGCACTCATCAATGATCAGTTCGTCCGTCTCAATGACCTGTGCGAAGAGGCCGATATCCCTGTCTGGCACTGGCATGGCGATGTCTCGCAGTCGCACAAGGCTAAGCTCATCAAAAAACCGAACGGCATCTTGCAGATTACGCCCGAGTCACTCGAAGCGCTCCTGATCCATAAGCATATGGCGATCCCGCGCATGTTTTGCGACCTGCGCTATGTGGTCATCGATGAGGTCCACTCGCTCATGCGCGGCGACCGTGGCGGGCAAACGCTCTGCCTTATCGAGCGGCTCTCGCGCATGGCCGGCGTGCAGCCTCGCCGCATTGGCCTTTCGGCCACCATCGGCGACCCCGAGCGCACGGGTGCCTTTCTCTCACAGGGAACGGGGCGCGACTGCGTTATCCCCCGCTTTGAAGAACCGCGCCGCGTGTGGCGCATCTCCATGGAGCACTTCTACAACTCGGGCCCCCAGGCTCAGCAGCGGGGATTCATGGGCACAGGTCCTCAAGAGGCCGAAGTACTCGCGTGCGAGCGCATCGAGGCAGCGGCATCCGCGGCGCTGCCCGCCGGCGCCCAAGACATGCGTCACAGCGGACAGCTCACACAAGAGGAGCGCCGTCAACGTCGTGAGCGGGCATGGAGCAAGGCCACTCCCAAGGACCGCCAAACTTCCTCGGCCCCCGAGGGCGAAGTCGACATCCCCCAAGCACCCGAGCAGGCATTACTCAACCCCACCGACACAGCACCAGACAACGCCGACCCCGGCATGGGCTATATCTTTGAACACACGCGCGGGCGCAAGTGCCTGGTCTTTGCCAACTCGCGTGAGGAGGCAGAGGCTGTGTGCTCCATGCTGCGTAGCTACTGCGAGAGCCGGCACGAGCCCGACCGCTTTCTCATCCATCACGGCAATCTTTCGGCATCGCTGCGCGAGACGGCAGAAGAGCTCATGCGCGACGAGGAACAGGCACAAACGACCGTCACCACCTCTACGCTGGAGCTCGGTATCGATATCGGCCGCCTGGAGCGTGCGTTTCAGATCGATGCGCCGTTTACCGTCAGCTCCTTTTTGCAGCGAATGGGCCGCACGGGACGCCGCGATCTTCCGCCCGAGATGTGGTTTGTCATGCGCGAGGAAGAGCCCGAGCCGCGCACGATGATGCCCGAGACCATTCCGTGGAAGCTCCTGCAGGGCATTGCGCTCGTACAACTCTATCGCGAGGAAAAGTGGGTCGAGCCGCCCGAGCTCGATCGGCTCCCCTACAGCCTGCTCTACCACCAGACTATGTCGACGCTTGCCAGCACCGGCGAACTCACGCCGGCAGAGCTCGCCCAGCGTGTGCTCACGCTCAGCTATTTCCACCGCGTCTCGGCCGATGACTATCGCGTACTGCTGCGTCACCTCATTAAGATCGACCACATCCAGGTCACCGAGGGCGGTGGGCTCATCGTGGGCCTCGCGGGCGAGCGCATCATTAACAACTTTAAGTTCTACGCCGTATTCCAGGAAAACGAGGAGTTCACCGTTCGCAGCGAGTCGGCCGAGTTGGGCACGATCGTCAATCCGCCACCGCCCGGTGAGCGCATCGCCATCGCCGGACACTGCTGGATTGTCGAGGAAGTGGACTGGAAGCGCCACACCGTCTTTGCCACGCAGGTCAAGGGCCGGGTGCCGGCCTACTTTGGCGACTGCCCCGGCGACATCAATACACATGTACTCGAGCGCATGCGCAAGGCGCTCAACGAGCACGCGGCATATCCGTACCTCATGGGTAACGCACGGGCCCGCTTAGCGCAAGCTCGTCATACGGCCGATATTTCGGGTGCGGGAACTAAGCCGCTCATCAACCTGGGCGGCGATACCTGGGTGCTCTTTCCCTGGCTGGGCAGCTACGCCTTTTTGGCCCTCGAGCGCATACTCAAGATTAAATGTGCCGCGGAGTTGGGCCTTCGCGGACTCGATCCGTCGCGCCCGTACTTTATGCAGTTTAAGATGAAGGCCGACGAGGAGACGTTCTTTGAGGTGCTCGCCGCCGAGGCCGAGAAGGACTTCGATCCCATCGAGCTCGTCTATCCCGGCGAGGTGCCCTACTTTGACCGCTACGACGAGTTTGTTCCCGAAGAGCTCGTGCGCAAGGGCTTTGCCGAAGGCGTGCTCGACATCGAAGGCATGAAGCAGCGCGTCCGCAGCTGGTGCGACCACACATAAAACCAATCTTTTCAGCACGGGGCTTGTTGAGCTACTTCTTGGCCAGGCGCCGGCAGCATGATTTTTCTGGGACGGGGATTAAAAAATCATTCTGTACCTAATGATTTTTTAATCCCCGTCCCAGAAAAATCATGCCCGTAGCCAAAAAAGCCCCGTCACAGAAAGACTGGTCGCAGGGAAAAGCGCTAGTCGTGGAGAGCAGTGCCAAGGAAGTCGGTGTCGAAGGGCACGGCTTCGGCAAAGGCGTAGTCGCCGTCGCTGGCGATGAGCAGGTAGTTTTCCTCGCCGCCGAACTCTGCATCGCCACATGGGACCACCCAGGCGCGGGCGAATACCTCGAGTGCCGTGGCAGCGCAGTCGCGAAGGAACGTCACATCGCTCCCCCTGTTCGCACTCACGATATTGGCCACGTAGATACCCCCGGGGTTCAGGCTGCCTCGCACCAAATGCAACGCCTCAACCGTCGCCAGCTCACGTACGGGCTCGGCACCGCCAAAGCAATCGCTCACGACCGCGTCGTAGCGACGATGGCCCACGCTCGTCACGCCCAGATACGAGCGAGCCTCGGCGGTAATCACTCGCAGGCGATCGCCCACCGTGCGCTCCAGCTCGCCCAGGTAGAACCAACGGCGCGCCAGGCGCGTAATCTCGACATCGTACTCAATGACGTCCATGCGCAAGCTCTCGTGCGACATCAGCGCAAACTTGGGATAGGCAAACCCGCCGCCGCCCAGCATAAGCATGCGGTCGATACCGTGACCATAAGCGTCACGCATTGCATCCTCGGCCTCAAACGCATCGTCAAACGCACGATAGTACGCAAAGACGGGCTCTGCCCAACGCTCGCCAACGTAACTCGCGCTTTGGTAGACGCCGCCTTGCACCAATACGCGGATTTCGTCGCCGCCCTCATCGTGCACGCGTTTCACACGCGCCAACCCATTGCGGGTTCGCGCAACCTGCAGACAGGCAGCGCGAACAACAACGGCGGCCGCACCAAGCGCCGCAGCTCCCAGGGCAACGCCGGCAACGACGCCGGCAGAAACACTCGGCTTGTTCATCTAGAGCTCCTTTTGCAGATAAAGGCCATGGTCATAAAATCCAAGATGGCGATAGTACTCGCGTGTGCCAATCGCGCTAATCACGTTAATGCGCGCATAACCCGCATCTCGGGCAATCTCGCACGCACGCTCTACGAGCAAACGCCCCAACCCGTGATGCTGCGCCGCCTGCCCCTGATCGCCCACGCGTGCCGCCATGCCATACACGTGCACCTCACGAATCATCGCCTCGTCCGGCGTCGTCGGCAACTCGTCCGCATGCGCGGCAACAAACGAATGGTCGGGCAGCGACAACCGCAAAAAGCCCGCGATTTTGCCCTGCGGTGTCACCCACTGCAAAAAGCGCTCGTGCGTCACCGGCGTCTCGTACGCCACCTCCTCGTCAAGGGTCAGCTCATCCAAGTCGGCGCCCGCCGTGCTGATCTCGCGATAGCGAATCTCGCGCACCGTTGCGTCTTCCCCACGAGCCGCCAAGCGATTTTCGACAAGCTGACGCAGGTTGGGCTTCTTGTTGCCCACCATGATGTCATCGGAACTAAAGTCGCGGATCATGCGACTGATACGGCAGAACGCTGGCGTCACCACGATGTCGTCGGCTAACACATCGAGCAGTTCTTCCTCGGTATAGGGGCGCCACTCGCCGCGCTCGTAGCAGCCCACCAGACGCGAGCCCTCGATGAGCGCACACGGGTAGACCTTGACCTCGTCGGGCATAAAGGCCCCCTCGGTCATAAAGCGCTCGTAGTCGCGCTTGTCCCCCTCGGGTGTGGCGCCCAGCAAGTTGAGCATAAAATGCGCGTGGATCTTAAAGCCAAACAGGCGCGCGAGCAAAAACGCCCGCTCGACCTGAGCCACCGAAATGCGGCGCTCGTTGATATCGAGCAAGTGCTGGTCGAGACTTTGGATACCCATTTGAATCTTGGTGCAACCCAGGCGGCGGATAAGCGTGAGGGCCTGCGGCGTTACGGCATCGGGGCGCGTCTCGATAACGAGTCCCACCACGCGATGCTTCGCCGTCTCGTTGATGCGCTGCTGGTGCTCAAGCTCCTCCATCGTTGCCGTCTGCCACTCGGCGACCTCGCCCCACGGCGTACCGGGGCCGTACAGACGACGTACCGCACGGTTATAGCCGCCCACGGCAGCATCCACACGCTCCTGCTCGTCGGCAACGCCGGCAGCGAGCTCGACCTCGTCTGTCGCAATGCCGGTGGCCCGATAGCGCTCGCGACGCTCCGCTACCACCGGCGGCAGCGCATCGGCGGGCGCGTCATCGAGCAGGCGCCCCGCCTCGGCACGGCTGATGCCCGGACGCGCCAACATGGGGTTAGCTGCCACACCAGCAACGGCGTCATCGTTCAGCGCACGGAAAAGCTCCGACATAAACCACGTTTGATACCCTTGCGGATAGTCGCTCCAGGTGCCACCGAGCACGATAAGCTCGATCTTGTCGGTTGCGTGCCCCATCTGCGAAAGCGCGGTCAGACGAGCGCTCACCTGCAAATACGGGTCGAAGCAGTTTTGCTCCGCACGGGCGCATGCCGGCTCGGCATGCAGATAGCTCTTGGGCATGCGCAGGTCGTTGGGGCAAAACAGGCAATCGCCCGAGCACGGCCACGGCTTGGTGATGACGGTAATGGTCGCCACGCCCGAAGCCGTGCGGCGCGGCTTCATGCGCAACACCTGCAGCAGCTGACGCTCCAACTCGGCATCGACATTCCACGCAGCCCACCGAGCCGGCTCCTCACGTTTAACCCGCTGGTAGAACGGCAGCAGACGGCGCTTGGCCAAATCGCGTTTGTCGGCACCCTCACGGCGCGCCTCGGCATGTATCAGTTTGACGAGCGCTTTGTCGTCCACGGTCTCGCCGCGACGCAGAGCCTCGAGTATGTTCAAGATAATCTGTTCCATGCCCCCATTGTAAAGGCAAAGGCGCCGGAGCCGTGACGGGCTCCGGCGCCTCCATCAAAGAGCGTGCCTATATGTACCGATCTCCGAAAACCTCATGTCACTCCGGATCAAACGACATGTCGCCCGAACCGACCTTAAAACGATACGTGGCTGACTTATCACCGTTGTCGAATTCAAGATTCAATATGGTCTCGCCATCGTAGCCAAGCGGAAGGAAATCGCTCTCGAAGTCACCACTGCCCACGGTGAGGCTCGCCTTAAAGCCCGTAGAGGTTGGAACCGTTATCTCCACATCGCCCGAGTCCACGCTTACGTCCATCGACTTCGCGGGGGCCTGGTAGAGCTCGAACGTCGCATCGCCCGAACCGACCTTGGCATTCAGGGTGTCGGTTACAGTGCCCGCGAACTCGACGTCTCCCGAGTCCAACGTCAAATCGAAGTCGTGGCACGCAATGTCCGTAATCGTCAGATCCCCCGACCCCACATTCGCCGAAATGTCCATCATGTTATCGGCAAGCTCGCGCGGCAGCTCGATGGTGACCGTACGGTCAAGCGCACGCTCGTCATCGCAGTCGAACTGGTTAATCTTGAGCGTAGAGCCCCTAATCTCGGCCAGATTTTGGGTTGCCGCATCGTAAGCAGTTACTCCTTTTGCAACGCGACCACTCTCGATGACACGCACCGGTCCATCGGAAACGTACTTGATATCGACCGTACCCGACGTCACATCCAGGTCAAGGGACTGGAATGAGTCGGCATCGAAGGTTTCACTCGAAAGCTTTTGAGACTGAGCGGAGTAAATACCGTCATCCAAAACATCGTCCTCGTCAAACGCATCGTCCTTACCAGACAAGCCGGATACAACATCGTTGAGATTCCACGGTCCATCAAAATGAATCAAAGTCCGCGAAGTGCCAACGACAAGCCCGATGATGAGCACAAACGCTCCGATGCCAATGCCCAAGCGCCTCTTAGACTCATGCGAGAGCTTCATCATTCATCACCTTCTTTGGCACTCGACTCAGCGGTGGTCGCGGCAGCCATGTCAGCGTCAACCGCTGTGGAAACGTCCTTCCCCTTAGTCCTAGTTGTCACCGGCGCCGGACCAACCTGGATATCCCCGCGCGCCCAATCGCCATCGAGAGCACGTGCCACCCAGTGATAGATGGGGATCGTAAAGAAAATCAGCGCGGCAAAGGGGCCGGCGCCAAACAGGAACATCAGCAAAAAGAACAGCAGCCAGCACACGGCCCAGTACGGGAACGACTGGAACGGACCCTTCACCGGAGTCGGGCCGGCCGCACCGGCACCCGTCACCTGCGCCGTAGCGGCATTGGCGGCCTGTGCGCTCCAGCTTGCCGCTTGCGCCGCCTTGGCTGCCGCGTCACTTGCCTGCGTTGCCGCCTCGGTGGCGCGTGCCGCCGCCTCATGGGTGCGGGCGCGCTCTGCCGCCTCGGCCTCGCGCTGACGGGCGCGGTCCTCGTTCTCAAACTCGATATCGTCCTCGATCTCATCGCTCGGATTGAGCAGCTCGTCCAGACTCACACCATAGAGTTTGGCGAGCGAGATCAGGTTCTCGGTATCGGGCGAACTCTCCGCACGCTCCCATTTACTGACCGCCTGGCGCGACAGCCCCAACTTTCGCGCCAACCCTTCTTGGCTAAAACCCTTGCTGCGACGAAGGTCGGCGAGTCGCTGTGCAGTTTCTACATTCATGGTTCCTCCTATGTGATGCCAGCCGTGCCACCGGACCGTTTTTGTTCTTAAGGCGCCTTGCACAGTTAAAAATCTATCCGCCACCGCCAAAAGCATGCCACCTATTCTAGTGAGATTTTTGACAACCGGCGGTTGCGGGCACATATGAGCTGCGGAAATGTGTCCAAACAAAGCAATGACCCGCAGTTCGGTTGTCCCCGTTGCGGCGTTAACGGTAGTATGGTCGTACTGTTTATTCCGCACCGCCAACGGAGGGAGTTCCGCGCCGTGAACCGCGATTTCGCCTCATCGCTCATCCAGCTCAACAACACGTTCTATCGCGAGCACTCCGCCTCCTTCTCCGATACGCG
>DBEZGO010000013.1:0-3803 GCA_048189345.1 Collinsella sp. | reverse complement strand
CACGGGCGTGCCCATCGAGGTATTCTGCCACGGTGCGATTTGCATCGGCTATTCGGGGGCGTGCGAGTTCTCGGCCCTGCGGCGTGGGCGCTCGGCGATGCGCGGCGACTGCACGCAGCCGTGCCGTCTGGCGTACGACCTAGTGGACGAGGCGGGGCAGAGTGTTGTTGCCGTCGAGGGAGACCGCCTGCTTTGTCCGCGTGACTATCTGGGTATCGCGCACCTGCCCGAGCTTGTTGCCGCCGGCGTGGCATCGCTCAAGATCGAGGGGCGCATGAAGAATCCCGATTACGTATTCAACGTGGTGAGGGTGTGGCGTCGGGCACTCGATATGCTGTGCGACGGCGCGTGGGACTCCGGTGCCGTGGAAGAGCTTGAACGCGAGCTGGGAAGGTCGTTTAACCGTGGGTTTACCGATGCTTACCTGCGGGGTCGTTCGGGTGCCGAGCTCATGAGCTTTGAGCGCGCGATCAACCAGGGCGTGCGCGTGGGCCACTTGGTCGCTGTGGGTCACGAAGAGGTGACGGTTGAGCTTGATGCCGCCGTGGCGGCGGGCGACACGCTCGAAATCCGATTTTACCCGGGTGCCGACGCGCGTCCCGATGTGCCCAAGCGCTGGCCACAGGTGCCTTGCCCCGTGGATGCCGCTGCGGGAGAGCGCATCGTCGTGCATTGCAAACGTAAGGTGGGCGCGGGCTGCGAGGTCTATCTGATTCGCAGCGCCGGCGTGTTGGATCAGACGGCGGCGGTGTTGGAGCGCATGCGGGCCGAGGCGGATGCGATTGCGCCCGTTGCGCGTGCCGTTGAGGTGCTGCCCTTTGAGGACGCTGCGGTGGATGGCGGTGCGTCGACGGAGTTGGCGGGGTCGGCGGGGCCGGCAAAGCGCGAGGATTTTGCTCGTATGGTCTTTGCCTGGGAGCTGATGGATGTGGGTCCGCGCGATGAGCGAGATCTGTCCGATACAACGGTGGTGCTCGACGAAGTGTGCCGCGCGGGCGACGCCGAGCGGACTCGGGCGCTTATGCAGCGTGCCGGGCGCGTCGTCTGCCGCAATCTGGGACAAGTGGCGATGGCCCGCGAGCTGGGCACAACGTTTGACGTGGCGGCGCCGGTGTTCTGTGCCAATCGGGCCACGCTTACCTGGCTGCGCGGACTCGGTGCGGGGCGGGTGTGCTTGTCGGCCGAGTTGCTCGGCAATGATGCGGAGCGTGTTGCCGAGCTTGCCGCTTGCCCCGGTGTCTTGGGGCCTGTCGATGCCGACCGTCCCGAGCTCATGGTGTGCGAGCACTGCTTGCTGACTGCCGAGGGCGCCTGCGCCACGGATGCAACGGGGCAGGTCCGTTGCCGTGACTGCTCGCGCCGTCAGCAGGCGCGCTTTTTGGTCGAACGTGACGGCACGCGTTTGCCGGTCGTTATCGACGCGTGCGGCAGGACGAGGATTTTCCTGTCGTAGGTGCCGCGTCGCGCTGTTTTGGTTATTATTAGTGGGTTTATGAACTTCCAGCACCGCCGTATCCGGTGAGGGTGCTATAGCAAAAGGAGGATACCCAATGCTGTCTGTTGACGAGCAAATGCGTATCATCACCTCGGGTGCAGCGCAGATCGTCCCCGAGGCCGACCTTCGCAAGAAGCTTGAGAAGGGCGAGCCCCTCAACATCAAGCTCGGCGTCGATCCCACCAGCCCCGACCTGCACCTGGGTCATGCCGTGCCCCTGCGCAAGATGCGTCAGTTCCAGGACCTGGGCCACAACGTCACCCTCATCATCGGCAACGGCACCGCGCTGATCGGCGACCCCTCGGGCAAGAACTCCACGCGTCCGCAGCTTTCGCAGGAGCAGATCGAGGCCAACGCCGAGACCTACGTGAGCCAGGCCATGAAGATTCTGGACCCCGAGAAGACCACCATCGTGCACAACGGCGACTGGATCCTTTCGATGGACCTGGCCGGCCTGCTGCAGGTGTGCTCCAAGTTCACCGTCGCCCGCATCCTTGAGCGCGACGACTTTACCAAGCGCTACCAGTCTCAGACGCCGATCGCCCTGCACGAGTTCCTCTACCCCGTGATGCAGGCCTTCGACTCCGTTCAGATCAAGGCCGACGTGGAGATGGGCGGCACCGACCAGCTCTTCAACCTGCTCGCTGGTCGCGAGCTCATGGAGAAGATGGGCATGGAGCCGCAGATCGCGCTTACCATGCCGCTGCTCGAGGGCACCGATGGCGTGCGCAAGATGTCCAAGTCCTACGGCAACTACATCGGCCTGACCGATGCTCCCAAGGATATGTTCGGCAAGACCATGTCTATCCCCGACGAGATGATCGGCAAGTACTATCGTCTGGCCAGTTCGCTCACCCCGGCCGAGGTCGACAAGATTGACGCCGCCCTGGCCGACGGTTCCGCCGACCCCTATGAGCTCAAGCGCGCTCTGGGCCGCGACCTGTGCGATACCTACCACGGCGCCGGCGCCGGCGACGAGGCCCAGGCCGAGTTCGACCGTGTGTTCAAGGAGGGCCAGCTTGCCGACTTCCCCGAGAAGCACGTTGAGCTGACCGTCAACGACGAGGGCCAGATTTACCTCGCCGGCCTGCTCAAGGACCTGGGCCTTTCGGCCAGCGCCGGTCAGGCCCGCCGCGACATCGACGGCGGCGGCGTCAAGATCAACGGCAAGGCTGTGGCTCCCAAGAGCTACAACATCGATCCGAGCGCCCTCAAACTGGGCGACACCCTCTCCGTGGGCAAGCGCAAGGGCTTCAAGTTGATTTAGTTCCGCCGTTCTAACGAACGGCGGACCGGCCGACGCTGCGCGGGCCGCATTTGGACAATCTGACGTTCAACTTCAAGGGCGCGACCAGAAGGTCAGCGCCCTTTCGTTTCACGTCACCTTGTCTCAAATGCGGCCCGCTCGCTGTCGTTGCCAAAACATCGGCGCTTCCGTTGTTGGCACTTTGGGACGTTCCTTCTGTGCCGGCACTTTGGGACAATCCTTGCCATTAATGCAAAGCAACCTGTCCCCATTGCGTCAAGCGGCGTGTGCCGTTAAGCGGAGAGGCGCATTGTTGACCCATCGTTTGGGCATACAATGGCTATTGGCTTGCTGCGGTGAAGGTTTGTCCGCTCCGCAGCTTTTTCTACGGTTAAAGGAGTATGTATGTCCGTTGAGGTCATGAGGACTGTGATCGACGCTGCCGAGGGCCGCGTGCCCGTCGACACGCTGTTTACCAATGCGCAGATCATCGACGTGTATGGCCAGCGCGTGGCGCCCGGTAGCGTTGCCGTCAAGGACGGTGTGATCGTCGGCGTGCTCTACGATGGTCGCGACGATGCCGCTGGCACCTACGAGGCAACTGAGGTCATCGACTGCCAGGGTCGCTATCTCGCTCCCGGTTTTATTGACGGGCATCTGCATATCGAGTCTTCGAACATCCGTCCCGCCGAGTATGCGCGCATGGCCGCGACGCGCGGTACCACCACCGCCATTGCCGACAGCCACGAGATTGCCAATGTTGCCGGTCTCGACGGTTTGCGCTTTATGATCGAGGACGGCCGCCGCGCACCCATCTCCATCAAGTACATGATGCCTTCGTGCGTGCCCGCACTGCCCGACGAGCAGGCCGGTGCCGTTATTTCGGCTGCCGATATGCAGGCGTTTTTTGCCGAGCATCCAGGCGATGTCTTTGGTCTGGGCGAAATGATGAACCTGCCGGGCGTCTTTATGGCCGACCCCGAGACCTGTGCTCGCATCGATGCTGCCAACCAGACGCCGTCCAAGCAGGTTGACGGCCACGCGCCGCTCGTTGCCGGTAAG
>DBEZGO010000012.1:0-20329 GCA_048189345.1 Collinsella sp. | reverse complement strand
TTTTTTGAAAAAAGTACTTGCGTCTTTTGGACAACTCGCGTAAATTAATAACCCGCAAGCGGACATGGCTCAGTTGGTAGAGCACAACCTTGCCAAGGTTGGGGTCGCGGGTTCGAGCCCCGTTGTCCGCTCCATTGCATTTCCGGACCGTTTAGGCGGTCCTTTTTCGGCGAAGTGGCCAAGTGGTAAGGCAGAGGCCTGCAAAGCCTTTACCCCCGGTTCGAATCCGGGCTTCGCCTCCAGGCAACATCCGGGCGCTCCGGCGCCCGTTTTGTTTTACATATGCGGACATGGCTCAGTTGGTAGAGCACAACCTTGCCAAGGTTGGGGTCGCGGGTTCGAGCCCCGTTGTCCGCTCCAAGCGCAACAGCCCGACTACTACGGTAGCCGGGCTTTTTCGTACCCATCGCAGAGGCTCGAACCCGAGAGGGAGCGAGCGTTTTGGGGGCGTGGCTGCGGCGTTGTTTGCCGCGGATGTCAGCTTTGGGCGTATCATCGTGGGCATCTCGCAAAACCTCGTTGCAAGGGAGGCCCACCCCATGGCTGCAGAAAAGTCCTCTTCGCGCTCATGGATGTCCGATGCCGCGATCTATCAGATCTATCCGCGTTCGTTTAAGGATTCGACTGGTTCGGGTCTGGGCGATATCGCGGGCATTACCCAGAAGATGGACTATCTTGAGCGCCTGGGTATCGAGGCCATCTGGCTGAGCCCGTTTTACCCATCGCCTCTTGTCGATGGCGGCTATGATGTGGCGGACTACTGCGATGTCGACCCGCGTCTCGGCTCGCTTGACGACTTCGATGACATGATCGCCGCGGCTCACGCGCGCGGCATCAAGGTTATCGTCGACATCGTGCCCAACCATTCATCCAACCAGCACCCCTGGTTCAAAGCTGCTCTTGCCGCCGGTCCCGGATCGCCTGAGCGCGCCCGTTATATCTTCCGCGATGGTCGCGGCGAGCATGGCGAGCTGCCTCCCACCAATTGGAATGCCAACTTTGGCGGCCCCGCCTGGACGCGTGTTGCGGACGGTCAGTGGTATCTGCACATGTTTACGCCCGAGCAGCCGGACTTTGACTGGTCATGCCCCGAGGTTCATGCGTTCTTTTGCGATGTCCTGGCGTTTTGGAGCGATCGAGGCGTCGATGGCTTTCGCATTGATGTGGCGCAGGGTCTCGCCAAGGATCTCGACCGCGATGACCTCGACCGGTGGCATCTCGCCGAGGGCGATGACATGGTTGACGACGGCACCCATCCGCTGTGGGACCGCAATGAGGTCCACGAGATCTATCGCGAGTGGCGCCGCGTGTTCGACCGCTATAATCCGCCGCGCAGTGCCGTTGCCGAGGCGTGGGTGCTGCCCGAGCGCCAGTATCTCTACGCGCGTCCCAGCGAGCTTGGCCAGACATTCAACTTTGAGTTTGCCAAGGCCACTTGGACCTATGATGACATGCACACTGCAATCGAGAAGGGCTTGAAGGCAGCCGTCGAATCCGATTCCGCCTCGACCTGGGTACTCTCCAACCACGACGTGCCGCGCGTGGCGACACGCTATGCCCTGCCGCAAATCAAGGCGACGCGCTACCACCAGATTGCGCTCGACTGGCTCTTACGCGACGGGTCGTCTTATGACGAGGACCGTGAACTCGGCGAGCGCCGCGCGCGGGCGGCCCTTTTGCTTGAACTGTCGCTTCCGGGCTCGGCATACGTGTATCAGGGTGAGGAGCTCGGCCTTTTTGAGGTGGCTGATATCCCGTGGGCTGCACTCGAAGACCCTACTGCGACCAATACGCACGGACCGAAGCGTGAGAAGGGGCGCGACGGCTGTCGTGTGCCCCTGCCGTGGGCGGCGGCGGACGATCCCGCGCATGGCGGATCGTTTGGGTTTTCGCCGGCAGACGCCGATGCGGCGCCCCATCTGCCGCAGCCTGCATGGTTTTCCGATTATGCTGCCGATAGGGAAGAAGTGGACCCGACATCGATGCTTGCGCTCTATCGTGACGCCCTCTGGCTGCGGCGCAAGCTGCGCGGGTGCGCCAACGATCTTGCGTGGCTCGATCTTGACGGGCGCACCGGTCTTGCGGATGGTGCCGAGGGCGCTGAGGGCGGCGTCATCGCCTATCGCCGCGATAACGGCTGGGCGTGTGTGACGAACTTCGGTGCAGCACCCGTGGAGCTGCCGGCGGGCAGGGTCCTGCTCACCTCATCACCGCTTGCAGACGGCAGGCTCGCACAGGACAGCTCTGCCTGGATCATGCTCGGTGAGATGTAGGGGCATCTCGCTGCGAGCCTGCGTTTGTCCACGCCTTTCGTGACGACTGATGCCCTCGCGAGAGCGTCGCAAAACTTTTCAAAAAAAGTTCTTGCATAGGATGCGGGCATCACGTAAGATTAAACCTCGTAAGCGGACATGGCTCAGTTGGTAGAGCACAACCTTGCCAAGGTTGGGGTCGCGGGTTCGAGCCCCGTTGTCCGCTCCATTTGGGCGTTTAGCTCAGGGGGAGAGCGCTTCCCTGACACGGAAGAGGTCAGAAGTTCAAATCTTCTAACGCCCACCAAATGATCGCAGCTCAGAGGCTATGTCCTCTGGGCTGTTTTGTTTTGCCACCAAGCACGCCGCCAATATAAGCCACCAAATATTGATCCAAGGTCTGTACGCGATGGTCTTCGCATCCCGTAGAGGTGCCGGCAGATTGCATACGTCCTGGCCGATCGTGACCGCAACATGTTGGTCAAGCATAATCTTTTGGATTCTTTTGGCGTGAGCGACTTGGTTTTGGTAGGATTTGTCAGCGGCTTGACTAAGGGGGTTTTATAACTGCCATGCAGGTAGCTGTGTTGGTAACGTTTTACCGACTTGCCAAGAACCCCTCATTTTTAATGCGTCTGCAAAATGACTAATTGCTTTGACCTGCCGAAACACTATATGTTGTGTTTGACCTAAAAAAAGAATACAGGATATAGATGCCTCTTTGTCGTATGATAGATGGCGGACAGAGAACGAAGACCTTAACTGCCTCTTTCGAACGTGTCCTTGAGCCGCTTGATTGGCTCTAGGGAATGTCCGCATGGAGGCTTATGGTTTATCGAGAACACAGATTGCGCGACGGCGCCGCAAGACAGGGGCAAGCCCTGCCGGGCATCGTTTGGCTCTGAAGCGCAATGAGGCTACGACGCGAAAGAGGCAAGAGGATGAAGATCATCAAGCGCAGCGGCACCGAGGTTGTCTTTGACATCGATAAGATCGTCAATGCCATCCGCGCCGCCAACTTGGAGGTCGAGGAGAGCTCTCGTCTAACCGACCGCCAGGTGGTTTATGCGGCGCAAAACGTCGCCGAGGCATGCGAGAACGCGGGCCACACCGTTTCGGTCGAGGAGATCCAGGATTTGGTCGAGGACGAGATCATGCGTCTCGACTGCTACGAGGTTGCCCGCCACTACATCATCTATCGCTATGTTCAGAGCCTGAAGCGCCAGAAGAACACGACCGATGACAAGATCCTGTCGTTGATTGAGTGCAATAACGAAGAGGTCAAGCAGGAGAACTCCAACAAGAACCCGACCGTCAACTCCGTTCAGCGCGACTATATGGCCGGCGAGATTTCCAAGGACCTGACCCAGCGCGTGCTGCTGCCCCAGGAGATCGTGGACGCCCATAATGAGGGCCTGATCCACTTCCATGATTCGGATTACTTTGCTCAGCACATGCACAACTGCGACCTGGTGAACCTGGAGGACATGCTCCAGAACGGCACCGTTATCTCGGGCACGCTGATCGAGAAGCCGCACAGCTTCTCGACCGCCTGCAACATCGCGACGCAGATTATCGCTCAGGTTGCTTCCTCCCAGTACGGCGGCCAGTCGATTTCGCTGACCCATCTTGCCCCGTTCGTCGAGGTGAGCCGTCAAAAGATTCGCGGCGAGGTCGCCCGCGAGCTCGAGGAGCTCGGCGTTTCCGCATCTCCCGAAAAGGTCCGCGAGGTTGTTGAGGACCGCCTGCGTGACGAGATCCGTCGCGGCGTTCAGACGATTCAGTATCAGGTCGTGACCCTTATGACCACCAACGGCCAGGCGCCGTTCGTGACGGTCTTTATGTATCTTAACGAGGCCCGTACGCCTCAGGAGAAGCACGACCTTGCCATGATCGTGGAGGAGACGCTTCGCCAGCGCTACGAGGGCGTTAAGAACGAGGCCGGCGTTTGGATTACCCCGGCATTCCCCAAGCTTATCTATGTACTCGAGGACGATAACGTTCACGAGGATTCCCCGTACTTCTACCTGACCCAGCTGGCTGCCAAGTGCACCGCCAAGCGCATGGTGCCCGACTACATCTCCGAGAAGAAGATGCGCGAGCTCAAGCTGTCGAAGGGCGAGACCGCGGGCAACGGCGACTGCTATACCTGCATGGGTTGTCGCAGCTTCCTGACGCCCGACCGCTCCGGTAACGGATTTAACAACGTGGCCAACGCGCTGAACTATGACCCAAACAAGCCCAAGTACTACGGTCGCTTTAACCAGGGCGTTGTGACCATCAACCTGCCCGATGTCGCCCTGAGCTCGCATCAGGACATGGACAAGTTCTGGAAGATCTTCGACGAGCGCCTTGAGCTGTGCCACCGCGCCCTGCTGTGCCGCCATGAGCGTCTGATGGGCACGCTTTCTGACGCCGCACCGATTCTTTGGCAGTACGGTGCTCTCGCCCGTCTGAAGAAGGGCGAGACGATCGACAAGCTGCTCGTGGGCGGTTACTCCACCATTAGTCTGGGTTATGCCGGCCTGTATGAGTGCGTTAAGTACATGACGGGCCACAGCCACACCGAGAAGGAGGGCACGCCCTTTGCCATGGCCGTCATGCAGCGCATGAACGACAAGTGCGCCGAGTGGAAGGCCGAAAGCGATATTGACTTCTCGCTGTACGGTACCCCGCTTGAGTCGACGACCTACAAGTTCGCCAAGTGCCTGCAGCGTCGTTTTGGCATCATCCCGGGCGTGACGGACAAGGGCTACATCACCAACAGCTACCACGTCCACGTGTCCGAGGAGATCGACGCATTCGACAAGCTCAAGTTCGAGGGTATGTTCCAGCAGCTTTCGCCGGGCGGTGCCATCTCCTATGTCGAGGTTCCCAACATGCAGGACAACCTCAAGGCTGTCATTCGCGTGATGCAGTACATCTACGACAACATCATGTACGCCGAGCTCAACACCAAGAGCGACTACTGCCAGGTGTGCGGCTACGACGGCGAGATCAAGATTGTCGAGGATGATGGCAAACTGGTGTGGGAGTGCCCCAACTGCGGCAACCGCGATCAGGAGAAGATGAATGTTGCCCGTCGCACGTGCGGCTACATCGGTACCCAGTTCTGGAACCAGGGCCGAACCGAGGAGATCCGCGACCGCGTGCTGCATCTCTAATAACCATCCCAGGCCGCCCCGTAGCGAGGCCCCGGACCTTTGCTCGCTATTTCGGACAGTCCTGGCTCACGACGGAGGCGCCACTGGCGCCTCCTGTTCGTGCGGAACTCATATCGAGCAAAGGTCCGGGGCCTCGCTACGGGGCGGCCAAGTTGACGTAGCTGAGATGCGGCATGCGGTCTGCTCACTCCTCGAAGTTCTTAGCGGAGATAATTCGAGCTGCAGCTGCGATTTACTTGCGATGGCGGTTGAGCCGCAACCCAGTTTTTATTAGATCTCGAACCCTATGCTCGATGTTCGCTTCGTTCATTGAGTTACCCTTTGCATGAGGCCGGGACATATCGTCCCGTCCGCAGTTTCGCAGGCCGCAGGCCGAGAATGTTTGAGGACGGGATGATATGTCCCGGCCTCCCGGGAGAGTTACCTATGAACTACGCGAACATTAAGTATTTCGACATTGCTGATGGGGAAGGTGTTCGTACTTCTCTGTTTGTGAGCGGGTGCCGTCGTGGGTGCAAGAACTGCTTTAACTCTGTTGCGTGGGATTTTGCTGCGGGCGAGCCCTTTGATCGCACCGTCGAGGACAAGATCATCGAGAGTCTCGACCATCCCTTTATCGATGGCCTGACGATTCTGGGCGGGGAGCCCATGGAACCCGAGAACCAGGCGGGACTCGTTGATTTTATTGAGCGTGTTCGTGCCACTTATCCTGTGGGGTCGGGGAAGACCATTTGGTGCTTTACCGGTGACGTGCTCGAGGAACTTATGCCGGGCGGTCGTCACTATACCGAGGCGACGGAGCGCATTCTCGCCTGCCTCGATTTGTTGGTGGACGGTCCGTTCGTTCAGGATCTGTACGATATCTCGTTGCGCTTTAGGGGCTCGAGCAATCAGCGCGTGATTGATATGAACGCCACGCGTGCCCGTGCCGAGCGTGAGAACATTGCGCTTTGCGACGCCGTGGAGCTTTGGCGGGACGATCCGGTCTATTCGACCCATACTATGTAGGTGGCAGAGGTTGCGTGCCGGCGTGGTACCATAGTGCGAACGCTAAATCGAAAAAAGTGAGGCCCAGATGGTCGATCAGGAAAAAGTCGAGACTGCCATTAAGCTGCTGCTTGAAGGTATAGGCGAGGACCCAACTCGTGAGGGCTTGCTGGAGACTCCGGCACGCGTCGCCCGTATGTATGGCGAGATTGCCGGCGGTATGGACCAGAGTGCCGAGGAGCACCTGTCCAAAACCTTTGCCGTCGCTTCGAACGATTTGGTTATCGAGCGCGACATCACGTTCTACTCGCTGTGCGAGCACCATCTGCTGCCGTTTTATGGCAAGGCCGCCATTGGCTATATCCCTAACGGTCGGGTGGCTGGACTTTCCAAACTCGCCCGCACGGTTGAGGTTTATGCCCGCCGTCTGCAGCTGCAGGAGCAGCTGTGTGCGCAGGTTGCCGACGCTCTCATGGATTATCTCGCTCCCCAGGGAGCGATTGTGCTCATGGAAGCCGAGCATATGTGCATGACCATGCGCGGCGTGCAAAAGCCCGGCACCAAGACCGTGACGCTCGCTCGCCGCGGCGTCTTTGAGACTGATCCCGCGCTCGAGGAGCGGTTCTTTAGGATGCTGGGCCGTTAGCATGAGGGTCGTCAACGACTTTACATCGAAGACCGATGAGGGGACGTCGCGTCGCGGCTTTATGGCTTCGGGCCTGACTCCCTTTGGTGCCATGCCTCGCATTGATTACATTTGTGCCAACGGGCTGTTCCGGCGGCACCTGGGCAACATTGCACAGTTGGAATCGGGGCGCATCTTCTGCCGCCACGGTATTGACCATCTTCTCGATGTCGCTCGCATTATGTGGATCAAGAATCTCGAGGAACAGCTCGAATTTGACCGTGAGGTCATCTACGCCACGGCACTTCTTCACGATATCGGCAAAGATGAACAGTATGAATCGGGTATATCCCATGATGTTGCAAGCGAACGCGTCGCTGATGCGATTCTCGGCGGCATGCCCGATGATGTGGCGTTTGAGCCGGCCGATGCCGCAGCCATTAAGACGGCCATTCTGGGCCATCGAAAGCTGCGTGTGAACAGCCAACCGCTTGAGCGTCTGCTCTATGCAGCCGACAAAGCGTCGCGCGCCTGCTTTGCATGCCCCGCGCGCAATGCTTGCAACTGGAGCGAGGATAAAAAGAACCTGTCGATTCGCGTGTAGTTAGTTTGCGCGGTCGGGGTTCTAAACGAAGGAGACGATCGCGATGAGCAACAAGAAACTGCCCGAGAATGCAACCAAGACTGAAGGCGCCGAGCTCGCCCGCCGTGGAAGGGGCGAAATATCCACCGCAACGGCGGTGCCCCACGTGAGTTATGACGATCTGCGCCATGCTGACCGCATTACTATCGACGGTCTCGAGGTCTTTGCCAACCACGGCGTGTATCCCGAAGAGAATGCGCTGGGCCAGAAGTTCATCGTGTCCTTGGTGCTCTATGCCGACCTGCGTGCAGCGGGGGAGCACGATAACCTGGACGCTTCGATTGACTACGGCTCGGTGTGCCACGATGTCGATGGCTATCTGCGCGAGCATACGTTTAAACTCATCGAGGCGGCAGCCGAGGGTGTGGCCCAGATGCTGCTGCGTCGTTACCCCTTGCTGCTTGGCGTGCGTGTTAAGCTCGATAAGCCTTGGGCTCCCGTCGGTCTTCCCCTGGCAAGCTGCGGCGTCGAGATCGAGCGCGTGCGCTAGTCGACGCTAGAGCTTGTTGAGGGTGGCTGCTTGAGCCGCTGCGACAGGGCTCTATTGTTGGGGCAGTACGTGTCGAGCAGGGCGTGAAACCGCTGATTGTGGCTTGGCTCGAGCAAGTGGACGAGCTCGTGGGCGACAACCATGTCGAGGCATCCGACGGGGTAGGCGGCGAGCTCGCGCGCGATGCGAATAGCGCCGGATTTAGGTGTGCATGAGCCCCAACGCGTTTTCATGCTGCGTACGGAAATGCGGGCCACGTTGACGCCCATTGCGATTTCGTACGCATGCACCATATCGCGCAGCGCTGTGGTGACCTCGGAGGCATAGAGCTGGTCGATGTGGGCTTGGAGCTCATCGGACGTTAGGCCGTCGAGGATTGCGTACCGCTTGGCCTGTAGGCGTTCGTCCGATTTGTCGGCACCCATAAAGCTTGCGAAGGTGGCCTGCTTGGGTCGCGGTGCGGGTGACGCAAAGTTGTGATCGAGTGCGTCCTGTACCGTGATGGGCATGCCCCAAAGTGCAATGATGGACGAGGGGCTGAGCGGCTCTTGTGCCGTCGCCTGATGTTGCTCGCGCTGGGCAAGCCGACCGATAATCCAGGTGCTGTTGCGCTTCACAAACGCTTCGATACGCTCGCGGCTGGCGCCGAGCGGTGCGCTGGCGTGGACCTCACCGCTCGATGTGACGCGTAGGTTGAAGTTCTTGACGCGCTTTTTGGTAACGACGACGGGGATGGATGTGCCATCCGGTCGGGATACGGTAATCGTAAATTGCTGCGTCAAAAGTGGTCCTTCAGGTTGGGGACGGGCCGGCATGTCGACCGTTCGGCATGCCGGCCCGCTCAAGGGACGTGATATTAATAACGCTCAAAGAAGGCAAGCGCATTATCGCTGCAGAGCTTCTGCATCACGGTCTTGCCAAAGTGCTTGGAGAGCATGTTCTGGAACTCGGGCATCTTGCTGGCATCGGAGAGGAAAGCGGGCACCGTGGCTCCGTCCCAGTCGCCGCCGAGTGCGATGACGTCCTCGCCGCCCAGGTCGAGCCAGTGCTCGATATGTGCCGCTAGCTGGTCGAAGGTGACGTCTGCGGCGGTCTTGTCGGTTGCGTCGTTGGAAAGGAACTCGCTGCAGTAGTTGAGGCCGACGATGCCACCCGTGTCGCGAATGGTGCGGAACTGGTCGTCGGTGAGGTTGCGCTTGACGCCGCAGACGGTGCGGGAGTTGGAGTGGCTGGCGACGAAGGGGCGCGTGGCGTGGGCGACAACCTCGTCAAAGCACTCATCGTTGAGGTGGGAGACGTCGAGTACCATGCCGGCGTGCTCCATCTGCGTAAGTGCCTCGATGCCGGCAGCGGTGAGGCCGGCGTGGGTGTCGTGGCCGCTCGCGAGCGGTCCCTGCGCGTTCCAGCTGAGTGACGACATAAGCACGCCCAAGCTCTTGAGCACCTCGATCAGCGCGGGGTCCTCGGCAAAGAACGTGGCGTTTTCGATGGTGTGGATGCAAGCGACCTTGCCGTCCTTGAGCGCGGGGCGAATGTCTGCGGCGCTGCGTACGTTGACCATGCGGTCGTGGTTGAGCATTGCCTGGCCGCTCATATGCGCCATGATCTGCGCCTGGAAGCGCGCGGCGTGGGCGGTGGGAATCTCGTCGGGGACAAACGTGGCGAAGCACTGTGCCCACGGCGTGTTGCCAATCTTTGCGAGCGAGATGGCGCAGGCGTTGCCCTCGATGAGATCGAAATCTTGCGGATGTGTTTCGTCGCCGGGGAAATAACCGTCGGTGCCGGCGGTAAAGCGCAGGTCGAGATCGAGTGTGGCCCAGCCGATGCGGTCAGCGGTGTCGCAGTGAAGGTCAAATACGGGATATGCCATGGTTCCTCCGGTTGCAGCGTTTCTTTGCAAACTGTCATTGAATTGTATGACTAGGGTATAGTTAGCGCCATATGTTCATGGCGGCCCGCGTTGTGCGCCGCCCTTATTACGGAGGTTACCATGTCCAACCAGGGCAAGAAGGTCAAGACCCATTATCGCGGCACGCTCGATGATGGCACGCAGTTCGATAGCTCCTACGATCGCGGCGAGCCGCTGGAGTTCACCTGCGGCGCCGGTCAGATGATCAAGGGCTTCGACGCCGCTGTTGTCGACATGCAGGTGGGCGAGAAGAAGACCGTGCACATCCCGGCTGCCGATGCCTACGGCGAGCACAATCCCGAGATGGTTATTACCTTCCCGGCCGAGCAGGTTCCCAACATCGAGCAGATCGAGAAGGGCATGAAGCTCTTCCTGTCCACGCCGAGCGGCATGCCTGTCCCCGCCGTCGTCATTGACGTGACGCCCGAGGCCGTGACGCTCGATGCCAACCACGAGCTTGCCGGCAAGGATCTCAACTTTGATATCGAGCTCGTCGAGGTCGAGGGTTAGAGTATGCCTGAACGCTTGGTTTCGACGACATGCTTGGGAAATCTCAACGATCCGTCCTATGAACTCCTGCTTCGCCGGAAGTTGGGCGGCGTCTTTGAAGTTGACGAGCTACTGCTCGATTGGGATCAGGCTGATGTATGCGCGTTTGCGGGCGTGACGGAGCTGGGGCGCACGATCGATGTTCGGCTGGATACTGCCGACGGCGGTCGTCTTGCCGATGGCGACGTGCTCGCCATCGACCGTTCGGGCATGGTGCCCGTGGCAGTTGTCGTGCGCTTGCGCAGCGCCGAGGTTTATTTGGTCGAAGTTGACCGCATGGACCCGATTGCGCTCGCGCATTCGTGCTGGGAGATCGGCAACATGCATGCGCCGCTCTTCCGAGGCGACTCGGACGAGCATACCGTGCGCATGTATACGCCGGTGCAGCCTGTTTTGGGCCGCATGCTCCGGGGTGTCGAGGGTGTTCGGCTCTCGGTGGTCACACGCGAGCTCGATGCCAGCCGGCGCTTTGCGTCGAGTGCGGCGGAGGTCGTCGTGAGCATGGCTCCAGACTTTACCATCGTAAAAAAGGTGCGCGGCTAAGCGCGCGTATGCGCAAGATGGGCTTTGAGGGGCGACCAATCAAGGTCCGTCTTGCTGTTGATAGGAGGCTTTGGGGAAGCATATGGGTCTTGAGGGAATCAAACTGATTGCATGCGATTTGGACGGCACGTTGCTGCATCCGGGGGAGCGCGAGCTGCGTTCCGAGGCCTTTGAGCTTATCGATGAGCTGCATCGTCGCGGTATCGTGTTTATGCCGGCGAGTGGCCGTCAATATGCGAGCTTGCGCTACCTGTTTGCCCCGGTGGCCGATGAGCTCACCTATGTATGCGAAAACGGAACCCTGGTGATGAGCGAGGGGCGTGCCGTTGTCAAGCGCTCTATGGAGCGTAGCCTTGCTATGGCTATCGCGAATGCCGTGGTTGCGTATCCCCATACCGACGTGACCCTTTCGTGTGAGGGGCACATCTACGCCATGAGCGGTAACGATGCGTTCGTCGACCATTTGCGCTATGTGGTCCACTGCGATGTGGCGGTGGTCGACCGTCCCGAGGACATCGACGAGGATGTCATTAAGATTGGCTTCCAGACGCCCGAGGTGGATTATCCGGCAGCCCGGGAGTATTTCGAGCGCCTCTTTAGCGATCGTGTCGAAGTGATGACGTCGGGAACCGCATGGACGGACTTGATCGGTTTCGGTTCGGGCAAGGGCTCCGCGCTTGCCGATTACGGTCGTGCCCTGGGAATTTCGCCCGACGAGATGATGGCGTTTGGCGATAACGAAAACGACCGCGACATGCTCAACGTCGTGGGCCATCCTTATCTAATGGAGAGCTGCAATCCCTCTATGCGTGGCATCAACGACCGCGTCCGCTACGCGCACACGGTCGAAGAAGAACTGCGTCGCCTGCTTGCCGAGTAGGCATGTCCCAAACATCTACCGGCAGTCGGGGCAGAGACCCTCGAAGATGGTGTAGTGCGACGTGACGTGCCAGCCGATTTGCTCGGACGCCTTGGCGTCGAGCTGGGCATCGAAGGGGAGCGGTACGTCGATGACGCGGCTGCACGAGGTGCAGATGATATGTGCGTGCGGCTCGATGGTGCGATCGAAACGACTTCCGCCCGGCGTCTTGATGGAGAGAATCTCGCCGGCGTCGGCCAAGAGATTGAGGTTGCGGTAGACCGTACCGCGGCTGATTTTGTCATCCTGCGCGCGCACGACGTTGTAGATTTCGTCGGCGGTGGGATGGTTATAGCTTTGGCGCACGGCGTCAAGAACCAGCTTTCGCTGCCTGGTATTCCTTCTTTGCACCGCCATGCGCCTCGCCTCTTTTCTGTCAACGGTCGTAGGTAAATGATACCGTATTTAGCACACAATACTAATAACGAGGCGTGAAACCGTCTTCATTGGCAAGTGGGGCTCGGGCCTGGGCGTCTACGAGGCGAAAACGTGTTCCCATGCGCTCGTAGGAGGCATGAAGCGCCTCGAGATGAGATAGGACGTTTGCCGGAGCTCCCTGTATCTCCATCTCGACTGAGCCGTCTTCCATATTACGCACCCAGCCGGTGAGGGAGCGTGCCTGCGCGAGGTTGGCGTTGGTAAAGCGAAAGCCAACGCCTTGGACTTGCCCCGCCCAGCGCAGGAAATAGCGCAGGGGAGTGTCTTGAGTGGCCCCGTCGCTTGTGAGCACAGTAAGCCTGCGGCGCAGCTCGAGCTCGACGTTTGATGGTTTTTGAGGCTCTCGACTGCCGCCGGTGACGCTGGAGAAGAACGTATCGAAGAGGCCCATAGCTATGCCTGCTTGCCTGCGTCGGCCGGGAAGGTTATGCCGGCCTGCTGGCGCACGGCATCCATGATGCGCAGTGAGACGAGTGTGACATCGCGGTAGTGGCCAAGCTCGTGGCGTCCCGCCGGGGTCTCCCAAATCTCTTCCTTGACGTTATCGATGCCGCCGATGGCGGTGATAAAGTCTGTGAGTTCGTATTCCATGGTGTTGCTCGATTTGGGCAGGTCGAGCACGCGGCCGTTGTCGCCCTGTTCGCGCGGCGCCTCGGTCGCCGAGCCGCGTACGACGTCGCCGCGATAGTCGATGCGGACGTTGCGGGGCGTTGACAGATGGTCAATCTGGATAGTGCCACGCTCGCCTTCGATCTGCGAGGGCAGTAGGTCATTCGTAATTTTGGAGTGCGCGAGCTCGACGGAGATGCGGCCTCCGCCATAGCTGGCGAGGATGGAACCGCAGCCGTCGATGGGGCCGTGCGTGAGCTGTCGCGTGGTGGGGTCGAGCAGAGTAGTCATGCTCGTAAGGCCGGAGGGCATGCCGAAAATCTCGACCATGGGCTCGACGGCGTAGACGCCAATGTCCATGAGGGAACCCGATGCCATATTGCAGTCGAAGATATTGGTGGCGCGTCCCGCGAGAATCTCGTTGTAGCGCGAGGAATACTTGCCAAAGCGCAATGAGGCGCGGCGGATGGGGGCGATCTCGCCCAGGGCGTCCTCGATGGCGTGGAAGGCGGGATCGTGGAGGGGACGCATGGCTTCGAGGGCCACGACACCTGCTGCCTCGGCAGCGCGGAAGACTTCCAGCGCCTGCGCTTCGGTGGCGCAGAAGGGTTTCTCGACGATGACGTGCTTGCCACCGGCGATGCAGGCAAGGGCCTGCTCGTAGTGAAGTGCGTTAGGGCTGCCGATATAGACGGCGTCGACGTCGGCGGCTACCGCAAGCTCATCGAGTGACGTAAAGTTTCGCTCACCACCGCGCTCGGCGGTAAAGGCAGTACCGCGATTGGCGTCGCGTGAAAGCGTGCCCACAAACGCGGCTTGGTCGTTGGCGTTGACGACCTGGATAAAGTCGTCGGTAATCATGGATGTGCCGATGGTTGCGATACGCAACATGTGTCCCCCTTGCGTTGTTTGGCTTACAGGACGAGTGTAGCGCGGGAGGACACAAAAGCGTGCGAAAACGCCGTTACAGGTCGCTCTCGTTAAAGCCGGCGTCGATATCGAGGTTGCTGCCGTCGGCCGCCGTGGTGGCAAGCTCGTCGCAGCGCTCATTGAGCTCATGGCCGGCGTGGCCCTTAACCCAGATGAACTCCACTTTGTGTTTGCTCTTTGCGGTGAGCAGGCGCTCCCACAGATCGCGGTTCTTGACAGGCTGCTTGTTGGCGGTCCTCCAGCCTCGTTTTTTCCAGCCGTCAATCCAGTGTTTGTTGAAGGCGTTAACGACGTACTGCGAATCGGAATGGACCTCGACCTCGCAGGGGCGGTTAAGTGCCTCGAGCGCCACGATGACCGCCATGAGCTCCATGCGGTTGTTGGTGGTCTTGGCGTAACCGCGCGAAAGCTCGGAGGTGAAGGTCTTGCCGGCGGGGTTGGTGTATTTGAGCACGGCGCCGTAGCCGCCGCGTCCCGGATTTGATCGGGCCGAGCCGTCGGTATAGATGATGACCTTCACGGGCTTCCTTTCGTTGGGTACGTTTCGTGTGAGTGACCATTGTAGCGCCATGCCCGCCGGGGGCTAGCAATCTACGATTTCTATCCCGTCTTCCGACAGTTAGTTGGCATGGATGATGCGGTTGAGCTCGTCGAGGTATTGCTGCAAGAGGGGAGAGGGCTTGCGCTCGTCGTGCATGATATAGCCTACGTGCATCGTTGGGGCGTCTGCTAACGGGATCGATGCCATACCCCATTGCATTTCATTGGAGAGGACACCGGTCGACAGGGTGTAACCGTTCGACGTGATAAGTAAGTTAGTAAGTGTTCCGCGGTCCGAGATTCGTATGTTGCGGTCGCAAGGGATATAGCTAAAAGGTTCCTCGGCGTAATAGAAGGAGTTTGAGGTTCCCTGCTCAAAGCTGTAGCGCGTATAGGGTGTGAGGTCGGCAAGGGACAGCTGCGGGCGGCGGGCAAGCGGGTGGCGCTCGCTAACGAAGACGTGGACCGTCGCGTCGAATAGGGGATGGAAGCTCGCGCGCGCATCGGCAAAAGCCTTCTGCAGAACACGGGCGTTAAAGTCGTCCAGATACAGGATGCCGATGTCGCTGCGAAACGCGCGGACGTCATCGATGATCTGCGATGTGGTAGTCTCGCGCATGATGAACTCGAACTTGCTGTCGCGGCAGCGCTCGACCACGTTGACAAAGGCCTCGACCGAAAAGGCGTAGTGCTGGGCGGAAATGGCGAGGCGGGCTTGCGGGGTGCCGCCGTCCTCGTAGCGCGCCTCGAGCATATCGGCCTGCTCTACGACCTGGCGCGCATAGCCCAAAAGCTCGGTGCCGTCGTTGGTGAGCGTGACGCCGCGGCTGGAGCGCGTAAAGATCTCCAGGTGGAGCTCCTGTTCCAGGCTTTTGACGGCGTTTGAGATGCTGGACTGAGCGGTATAGAGGCGCTGAGCTGCGGCATTGATTGAGCCGGACTCTGCTACGGCGATCAGGAAACGAAGCTGCTGGAGGGTCATCGGCGCCATCCTTTCGAGTGTTATCTATATAACCGATAACAGGTTAGCGCTTTTAAGTGATTGACCGAGGGAAACAATGCTCGTACTATTCAAAACACACAAAGGCGGTAGGTAATTAAGCCAAACACGGAACCGGGATGTGAAAGGAGGCCCGCATATGAATTGCTTACCAAGACGAATGCCGGGCTCCTGTTTGCGCCCGTCGGCGTGATCAGGAGACAGCGACTTACTTCTCTCTAATTTATTAACTTTTGTTCGATCAAGGAGATCATCATGAGCCAGTTCATCAACAACCCCGAGCACACCTTTGGTTTCGATACCCTGCAGCTTCACGTTGGCCAGGAGAGCGCCGATCCCGCATCCGACTCCCGCGCCGTGCCTATCTACCAGACCACGAGCTATGTGTTCCGCAACTCCCAGCACGCCGCCGATCGCTTTGGTCTTGCCGACGCCGGTAACATCTACGGCCGTCTGACCAACTCCACCCAGGGCGTCTTCGAGGACCGTATCGCCGCACTCGAGGGTGGTGTGGCAGGTCTTGCCGTCGCCTCCGGTGCTGCTGCCATCACCTATACCCTGCAGGCTCTTGCCCAGGCCGGTGACCACGTGGTGGCTCAGAAGACCATCTACGGTGGCTCCTACAACCTGCTGGAGCATACGCTCTCCCAGTTTGGCGTCGAGACCACCTTCGTCGATGCCCACAACCTGGACGAGGTCGAGGGCGCCATCAAGGACAACACCACGGTCATCTACCTCGAGACGCTCGGCAACCCCAATTCTGACATCCCCAATATCGACGCCATCTCCGAGATCGCCAAGAAGCACGGTTTACCGGTTGTCGTCGACAACACCTTCGGCACCCCGTATCTGTTCCGTCCGCTGGAGCATGGTGCCAACATCGTCGTCCACTCCGCAACCAAGTTCATCGGCGGCCACGGCACCTCGCTGGGCGGTGTGATCGTCGACGGCGGTAACTTCGATTGGAAGGCGAGCGGCAAGTATGAGCAGATCGCCGAGCCCAACCCCTCCTACCATGGCGTCTCGTTTGCCGAGGCTGCCGGTCCCGCCGCCTTCGCAACCTATGTCCGCGCCATCCTGCTGCGTGACGAGGGCGCCTGCATCAGCCCGTTCAACGCTTGGATCCTGCTCCAGGGCACCGAGACTCTGTCGCTGCGCGTTGACCGTCATGTCGAGAACACCAAGAAGGTCGTTGAGTTCCTGGCTGGTGATAGCCATGTCGCCAAGGTGAACCACCCGAGCCTGTCTGAGCACCCCGATCACGAGCTCTATCAGAAGTACTTCCCCAACGGCGGTGCCTCGATCTTTACCTTTGAGATTAAGGGTGGCCAGGAGGCAGCTTGGAAGTTCATCGACCATCTGCAGGTCTTCTCGCTGCTCGCCAACGTGGCCGACGTCAAGTCGCTCGTCGTGCACCCGGCTACCACTACGCACTCCCAGCTCTCTGCCGAGGAGCTCGCCGAGCAGAACATCACGCCCTCCACGATCCGTCTTTCCATCGGTACCGAGAACGCCGAGGATATCATTTGGGATCTGAAGCAGGCCTTCGCCGCGCTGGACGAGTAAGGCGACTTGTGCAAGGACCCCTTGCGACTCGATAGGTATAACTGCATAAAATGCCTGCTCAAGGCGCCTGTGCGAACAATGGTTGCACAGGCGCCTTTTTTGCATAGAGCGGGTGCAAAAACAGGGTTTTTGGCATGCTTTATGCAATCGAGATGTGGAAAACTCCTGTTAAGAGGATGTGAGTTTTACGCAATTGACGTGCGCCTTTTGAGTAAAACCGCAGGTCGCGATTTGCTCGGGGTACTATGCAGCGCGATCGAATCACACGCAGCTCAAACGCAGCAAAAACGCACTACGGAGGTTTCTAGCTACATGAGGATCGATTCACGAAAACCGAAAGCCGCCGCCCTTTCCGCCGCTCTGACCGTGGCACTTTTGGCGGGCGCCGGTGCAACCGATGCCCACGCGGCAACACTATCCGATACGGTTGGACCTACGCCGTCCGAGGCGACGCTGGTGCAGCCCGTTGACTATCGCGGCGATGGTTATGGTTCCATGCAGGAGTGGAACGCCTCGATGGAGGCCAAGCGCGATTCCCTTGAGATGCGCGCTCAGATCATTATGAATATGTATGGCGACTATGCTACCGATGACGAGCGTGCTGTGCTGCAGGGTTGCATCGACGGTGCGGGTAGCCTGTTGACGATGGGGGAGGTCGACGCCAAGTCGACCGAGCTCGATGAGCTGCGCGCTGCGCTTGAGGATGCCAAGCGCGAAGCGCTCGAGGCTGCCGCCGAGGCGGAGGCTGCCGAGGCCGCCCAGGCTTCGTACTACAACGCCGGTTACACTCCGTCTTACGCGTCTGCCGCGTCCTACGCGAACGGATCGGGCCTGACGCGCTCTGCGGGTGTCAATAACTACAACGGGCGCCGCGAGACCTATTACAGCAGCAATGTGCTTTATCACTATCGCACGGGCGAATGGACTCAGGATTCTGAGGGCTTCTGGCGCGATTCCGACGGCTATTACGTTGTTGCCGCGGGCGATATGGCCCAGGGCTCGACCTTTACGGGCTCCAAGGGTGATTGCAAGGTCTATGACTCCGGCTGCGCTGCCGGAACCACCGATTACTACACCGGTTGGTAATTTTTCTGCATCACGGATATTTGGCGGACGGGCGTCTTTACCGAGCTTTAGGGCAACGTAAGGACGTCCGTTCTATGTATGCGTTTGAGTTAACAGAGCCCTTACCGTGGCGGTACGCTGGGCGTATGGATGCGGGGCACACTGGTTCTTGAGAAATAAGGTCTTTCTCTTGGAGGAAGTGGTCTTGTGAATGCTCGAGATATTGCCGTTGCCGCCGTCGCGTTGATGCTTGGCTGCCTTGGTCCCACGGCCGCGCTCGTCGCGGACATGCAGGGGACATGCGGGGCTGCTCCTATCGTGGTCGGCGCGCTGATCGCGGCCACGCTGCTGGGAAGCGCAGGCGTGGTTCTTTGCCGCGACGATGAGGACGAGGTGCCGGGGTCGCAACGCTAACTGTTGTGAGATCGGCCGCCGGTCATAGACGAAGATGAAGGCCGCCGCAGGGGAAAGGTTCCCTTGCGGCGGTTTTGCTGTTAAGGCTGTTGAATGCGGCGCGTCGGCGCTACCAGCTTTTCTCGATATCGCGGATGCGCCGATAGAGCCACTCGTTTTGCGGTGCCTGGATATCGTGTTTGGCTGCGAGGCGGCAGATGGTGCCCGCGAACTCATCAACCTCGGTTTTGCGCCTTGCGATGCGGTCTTGAGCCATCGAGGGCATACCGGCGGGGTCGATTCCCTCGATGAGGTGCACCATTTGCGTCAGGTCTGCCTCGGTCAGTTCAACGCCCTCGGCGTTGGCGACCGCAAGCGTTTCGCGCATGGCGGAAACAAAGCAGCGACGCTGCTCGGAGCCCGGCTCCGTGGCGCTTCCGTAGGTCCCGCCGTAGGCCATGCAGGTCTGGTTGATGCCGTCGTTGAGCATGAGTTTGGCCCACATGCGGTGGGCGATGTCGTCCTCGACGGTATGGGCGATGCCGCAGCGCGTATAGAGCTCGTCGATTGCGGTGATGGTTGCGGGGTTCGTGCCGGCCGCCGCGCCAAAGCGGATTTCGCCCGCATTGGTAAAGGTGAGCGCGCCGTTGAGAAACACGGCGTCCATGCCCTGGCAGATACCAAGAACGGTATGCTCCCAGCCAAAGCGTTCGGCAATCTTTTGCTCGCTCGTAATGCCGTTGCACAGCGAGGCGATGAGCGTGTTGGGTCCCACGACGCGCTCCATAGTCTTGAGTGCTTGGTCGAGACCGGTGGTCTTGACTGTCAGGATGACCAGATCGGCGGGCGTCGCCTCGCTGGCACGGACGGACGTGAGATCGCAGGGCTTGCCGTTGACGGTGAGCGCGTCGTTCGCGTGACGCTCAAAACGGGTGTCATCCATAACGTATTCGACGGCGTCATTGCCGAGGGCCTTGGCAATCATGCTGCCGTAGAGCAGGCCGACGCCGCCCTTGCCGATAAAGGCGACCTTGTTGATCTGCATGTGAATCATCTCCCCATGTAAAAGGCGCCCGCGTAAGGGGCGCCTGATGGATTGTATGCTGCCAGGGTGATTGGTGGGTG
Source organism: Collinsella sp. (assembly GCA_048189345.1). GTDB lineage: Bacteria > Actinomycetota > Coriobacteriia > Coriobacteriales > Coriobacteriaceae > Collinsella. Next base: position 582 of record DBEZGO010000012.1, on the reverse strand, counting down.
CGCGGGGCGGCTGTTATGAAAAAGAAACTATTGCGCTGTGCGCTTATGCCGCGGGGCAGACCGCAAAGACGCGGGCGGGGTATCCGACGCCATCGCGGACCTTGGGGAAGGTGCAGAAGATGACGGCGCCTGTGGCGGGAAGCTCGTCCAGATGGTCCATGACTTCGATCTGATGGCGGTCGACCGAGAGGATGTATTGCTCGCCGGGGTAGGGGTAGGCGTCCTCGCACGTGGTGATGCCCGGCTCCTTTCATCGGGCTTTTTGCTGATGTTAAAGCGGTGCCGTGACGGCTCGATTTCTGCTGCGTTACGATACGTTCTCAATTGCGATTCCGATGTGTTTCGATGACGTGACGGGTTTGTTTCGCCTTGTCAGGGCTTCGATGGGAGGGGAGGGGCCGTGCAATACCGCGTTGACCCTAAAAGTGGTAACCGAATATCCGCTCTGGGTCTGGGCTGCATGAGGTTTCCCGGTGCGCCGGGACGTCCGGATGCGAAGACAGCCGATGCCATCATTTCCCGTGCGGTGGAGCAGGGGATTAACTACCTGGACACGGCCTATCTCTATCCCGGCAACGAGGC
>DBEZGO010000011.1:0-3749 GCA_048189345.1 Collinsella sp. | reverse complement strand
CGGGCCCTCTACGGGGCAGGGGCAGACGGCCATCCGGAGGCGCCCGATCGGCGGCCCCTCGGGGCTTGCCCGTATCGTAGGCAATGCGCCGAATGCTCGCCATCGAAATTTATCGATGGCCTATTTCAGACTGTAATGGGGGTATCTCCTAGAGGTACTCTTCTCCGAGGACAGTCAATCATCGAGTACGTCCTGATCATCGCGGTTATCGGCCTGGTGATCGTGTTCGCGGGACCCGGCGTGGCCGGTGCCATCCGCAACCAGTTCAACCTGGTCGGCAACACGGTGAACAACGGGACGACCGGCGGCGTCGAGAGCGGAGGAGCGTCCGGCGGCGGTTCCGCCGGGGCCGATTCCGCGACCGTCCAAGCGGCCGTCGCCAAGGACGCGAAGGACTGGACGCTCGAGGAGCAGAAGGCCGTGGCCGAGGACATCGCCAAGGATGGCACGGCTTCTCCCGCATACGCCAAGGCGAAGGCAGCGATGGATGCGGGGACGAAATTCTCCGTCAAGTTGACCAATGGCGAGACGCTCGAGTACCGCATCGTCGGCATCAACCACGACGACCTCGCGGACGGCACCGGCAAGGCGGGACTCACATTTGAGGCGACCAACGGCGCAATGGGCAAGAAGCGCATGAGTGACTCATATTACAATTTCGGCGGATGGGAGCATTCCGAGCTGCGCGGCCGCCTCAACTCCGGCGACCTCTGGGCGCTCCTGCCGGCTGAGATCCAATCTAGGGCGAAAGCCGTCACGAAAATGACCGACAACAAGTTGGACACATACCCCGGCACCGTGACGGCCACGACCGACAAGGTCTTCCTGCTCTCGACGACCGAGGTCTACGGAAACCTCCACTCCAGGCCAATGGGCACCTCCAGTCCGACGGCTCCCAGTACGAGTATTACGCCTTCAAGGGCGTGACGCAGGAAAAATTTTCCGGGGCTTCGTCCGGCTCTAGCCACTGGACTCGCTCCGTATGTCTGGATGGCTCCCAGTACTTCCGCTATGTCCATAGCAACGGTGACTGGAGCAACCACGGCTACACGGCAACCGACTTCGTGTTTCCCGCTTGGTGTTTCTAGACAGTTTGTCCTATAAGCTGACATATGGATAAAGGCCCGCGCTATCCTGCGCGGGCCTTTCTTTTAGCAGCAGAACGAAGGGGTTTGAGGTTCATAGCACAGGTTATCGAGTTGAGGAGAAATGGGGTCATACAGCGGCTCTCAGAGCGCCTGCCGCACTCCCCCGCCATTACCTCTGCGGCGTCCTCGTATAGAGCCCATCCTGCTTGGCGTTTCGTTGCAACAGCCCACTTGTCCACCGATCAAGTGAACTACTGGAATAAATACAGCGACACGCTTATTCGTTACAGTCGTTATACCTATGTAAATCGCCGCGATAAATACAGCCTGTACTCGGCTGTATACCAGCTACGCGTATGTAGATTCACATCGCGTTAATAAATCGGCTCAAGCGCGTGCAAAACGCGCAAGTAGCCGCAAAAGGCGATTATCGCGTAGGTAGATTAATGGCACCCTGTTGATTAATCAAAATTAAGCAATTGCTTAAAACAAAAAAGGTCAGGCACTAGGTGCCTGACCTGCAAACTTCTGGTCGGGACGACTGGATTCGAACCAGCGACCCCTTGACCCCCAGTCAAGTGCGCTACCAAGCTGCGCCACGTCCCGAAGCTTTTGTTTGTTGCTCTGCTCTCGCTCGCAACAGGGAGTATATTAACCCGAAACTTTAGACTTGTGCAAGAACTTTTTTACAATTTTTGAAGCAAGTCCAAAATTGTATCTGCGAGCTGGGGTTTTGTTAGTACGGGAAGTTCTTGCGTACCCGTTGTGCTCACAATCCAGGCCTTGTTGGTGTCGGTCCCAAAGCCCGAATCGGTGCGTGAGACATCGTTGGCGATTATTACATCGCACCCCTTGCGGGCCAATTTGCGCTCTGCGTACTCGACAACGTTATCGGTCTCGGCCGCAAATCCGATCACGCATCGCTCGCCCTTCTGGCGCGAGAGCTCGGCCAAAATATCGACCGTCTCGACCAGTTCGATGCGATCCAGGCGCTCGTTGGCCTTTTTGAGCTTATGGTCCGCAGGGGCCGCGGGGGTGTAGTCGGCGACGGCGGCCGCACAAATTGCCGCATCGGCCGTCTGGAAGGCGCTCAGGGCCGCCTGGAGCATCTCTGCGGCGGTCTGCACGCGCACGCACTCCACGCCGCAGGGCACATCGAGTGATGTCGGTCCCAACACGAGCGTGACCGCAGCGCCGCGGCGTGCGGCCTCCCCCGCCAGGGCGATGCCCATCTTGCCCGAAGAGCGGTTGCCAATGAATCGCACGGGGTCGATCGGCTCGTGCGTGGGACCGGCGGTAATTACGATGCGCTTACCCGCCAGGTCCTGTGGCGCGGGGTTGAGCACCTCACAGACAGCCTCTACGATGTCCTCGGGCTCGCTCATGCGTCCCGTGTCCACGTCGCCGCAGGCAAGGTAGCCGCTGCCCGGACCCACCACATGGACACCGCGCTCGCGCAGCGTGGCCATGTTGGCCTGCGTCGCCGGCGCCTTCCACATGCCGTTGTTCATAGCGGGTGCGATCACGATGGGTCGCGGCGTCGCAAGCAGCGTGGTGGAGATGAGGTCATCGGCGACGCCGTTGGCCATCTTGGCGATGATATTGGCCGTCGCGGGCGCCACGACCACCAGATCGGGCTCCTGCGCCAGCGAAATGTGGTGGATGGGGTCGGAGGGATCGTCGAATAGGCCCACCGCGACCGGCTCATTGGTGAGTGCGCGGAAGGTAAGCGGCCCCACAAACTCGGTGGCATGCTCGCTCATAACGACCTTGACGCGCGCGCCGCGCTTTTGCAGCAGGCGCACGATATTGCACGACTTATAGGCGGCGATCCCGCCGGTAATGCCCAGCAGGATCGTATTTCCCTCAAGTTGTATTGAATTGTTGGGTGCCGCCATCGTTTAAGCTTCCTTGCTCGGGAGCACCAGGAGGCGGTGGCAGTACGGGCAGTGCGTAATCTCGCTACCGTCGTGGTTCAGGTCGCTCATGGACGATGCCTGCAGCGCGGTGTGACAGACCGTGGGGATGTTGCCCTGGATGGTCTCGACGGCCAGGCCGCGGAACTGCTTGAGCAGACGCTCGTAGTCGGTGAGCACGTCGGCCGGCAGCGTAGCGGCAAGCGCGGTGCGCTCTTTAATGGCGGCGTCAATCTGAGCCTGAAGGTCGGCAGCCTTGGCGCGGGCGGCCTTGGTATCGGCCTTCACGCCCTCCTCGAACTTGGCGATGATTGCCTGCGCGCGGGCCTCGCGCTCGAGCGCCTCCTTATGGGCGACAACGACGTCCTTGCGGGTGTGCTCAATCTTGTCCAGACGCTTGGCCAGGGTGGCGAGTTCATTCTCCAGGTCCTGAACCTCGCGGTAGTCGGAGCCGTCGACATGGCGCTTCTTGGCAGCCTCGATGGCGTTGTTGGTCTGAATCTCGGTGGTGTTGAGATCGTCGAGCTCAATGTCCAGATCCTTGCGCTGGGCGTAGAGCTTGGTCATCTCGGACTTGAGCTTCACATAGGTCTTGCGCTTGGAAGCGAGCTCCTTGAGCTCCGGCATATTGGCAAGTTCGCTCTTGTTGCGGGCGAGCTCCAAATCGATCTGTTGCAGCTTGAGTAGCGTAGCGCCGGCGCTCATAAGTTCTCTCCTTTTGTCACAGTCCACCATTGGCAAGGGT
>DBEZGO010000010.1:0-14755 GCA_048189345.1 Collinsella sp. | reverse complement strand
ATATGAGACTGAGCCGAAGGCGTCGACGACATGCCGGGGGCGGACCGGGACGGGTTCAACGGCGGGCCCCGCCGACCGATTGCAAGCGGTCGGCGGGGCCATTGTGGCTCTTGACAGCGGATTGGGTCATATGAGCGAGCGAGCCGCATTCGGAGCAAGACGACGCCGCAGGTAGAGAACGGACAGCGAGCGGGTCGCATTTGAGACAAGGTGACGTGAAACGAAAGGGCGCTGACCTTCTGGTCGCGCCCTTGAAGTTGAACGTCAGATTGTCCAAATGCGGCCCGCGCAGCGTCGAGCAGTTACGGCGTTTGGTAAAACGCCGTAACTAACGTGCTCCGTACTGCTCGTAGTAGGCGTCGATGGCGGTCTTGAGCTCGTCGTCGATGACAACCTTGCCGTCGATCTCGTGGTTGTAGAGGGTCTCGACGACCTCAGCCATGGAGACGATGCTCGCGACGGGGAAACCGTACTTGGCCTCGATCTCCTTCTGCGCGGTGGTCACACCGCCCTTGCCGACCTCCATGCGGTTGAGGGACACGATCAGGCCCTTGATCTCGACATCGGCAGCAGCCTTGACCTTGGGATAGGTCTCGTCGATGGACTTGCCGCTGGTGGTAACGTCCTCGACCATGACCACACGGTCGCCGTCCTTGGGCTCATAACCCAGCAGGTTGCCCTTATCGGCACCGTGGTCCTTGGCCTCCTTGCGGTCGCAGCAGTACTTGACCTCCTTGCCGTACAGCTCGTGGTAGGCAATTGCGGTCACGACGGCCAGCGGAATACCCTTGTAGGCCGGTCCAAACAGCACATCAAAGTCGTCGCCAAAGTTATCGTGGATGGCCTGGGCGTAATACTCGCCCAGCTTCTTGAGCTGATAGCCCGTCACGTAAGCGCCGGCGTTCATAAAGAACGGGGACTGACGGCCGCTCTTGAGCGTAAAGCTGCCGAACTTAAGGACGTCGGACTCGACCATAAACTTGATGAACTCTTGCTTGTAAGCCTCCATGCGGGCTCCTCTCGTAATCGCGTACGTGCCTTCCAGTTTAGCGCAGGCGAAGCGTCGATGCGGGCGCGCTTTGGGGCCACGGCATTCTGTAAAGGCTTTGTCAGGGGGAATGGTTTTCCGAACAATGGGGTTGACATGTCAAACCCCCTCATCAAGAATACGGGCGGATTAAAAAGGGGTACGAGATACCCAAAGCGCGCTGCGCTCAGCCTTTAGGAGGTGTGCCATGGAAGGCAGTCCTAGTCGAAAAACCTGCATGTCGCCCTCGGCACGCCGCGAGGACTCCGCACACGCATAAACGCCACCGGCAGATCGCCAAAACCACCGCAAAGGCGCGCTGCACCCTTTGTGGGCTCAAGAGCTTGACGTGAGCGACATCTAGGTTTTTTGAAGCAAATACGACACGTACGCTAACTCCCCTCAACAAGGAGGACCCTATGCTGATGCTCAAAACCGTCACGGTACTCGAAGCCATCTCCAAGCGCCGCCGCACGGCGCGCCCTGCCGCTCATACCGGCCTGTCCAAGAACACCATATTCGCCGCCACCCATAGTGCCGAGGACGCCCTCGTACTGCTTGACGCCACGGCAAACGGCCTCACCGTCGAGCAGGCAACTGAGCGCCTGAACGCCGTCGGCCCCAACGCCATCGAGGCAACGACCAAAACGCTCGCCCGCCGCATCGCCGACGCGTTCATCGATCCCTTCGCCGGCATCCTCGCCGCGCTCGCACTGGTCTCGCTCTACATCGACGTGCTCGCCGTGCCCGAACCGCAGCGCGACCCCTCCACGGTCATCGTCATCGGCACCATGCTGCTGGTATCGGGCGGCATGAAGTTTATCCAGGAAGCCCGCAGCGGCAATGCGGCCGAGGCCCTCAAGGACCTGGTCTCCAACACTTGCACCGCCCTGCGCGACGGCGAGCGCATCGAGATCCCCTTCGACGAGCTCGTCCCCGGCGATGTAATCCGTCTCTCTGCCGGCGATATGGTGCCGGCAGATGCCCGCATCATCACCGCGCGCGACCTGTTTGTGATCGAGTCCGCACTCACCGGCGAGAGCGAGGCCGTCGAGAAGACCACCGCCGTCACCGTCGTCGAGGGCGCCGACGGCTCCGCACTGCCACTCTCTGCCTGCAAGAACATCGTCTTTACCGGCACCTCCGTGCAAAACGGCGCCGCCATGGCGCTTGTCGTTGCCACCGACTCGGACACCTACCTGGGCGGCATCGCCAAGATGCTCAACGGGCGCGGCGAAAAAAGCGCGTTTGACCGCGGCGTCTCGAGCGTCTCCATGCTGCTGGTGCGCCTGATGCTCGTTATGGCGCCGGCCGTCTTTGCCATCAACGCCGCCACCAAGGGCAACGTCATCGACGCGCTGCTGTTCGCCACGAGCGTGGCCGTGGGCATCACGCCGCAGATGCTTCCCGTCATCGTGACCACGAGCCTGTCGCAGGGCGCCAAGGACCTCGCCCGTCGCCAGGTTATCGTCAAGGAGCTGCCGGCGATTCAAAACCTCGGAGCGATGGACGTCCTGTGCTGCGACAAGACCGGCACCCTCACCGAAGACCGCATCGTGCTCGAGCGCTACCTCAACACCGATGGCAACGAGGACGCGCGCGTGCTGCGCCATGCGTTTTTGAACAGCTTCTTCCAGACCGGCCTCAAAAATCTTATCGACCTGGCCGTAATCGACCGTGCCGATGTGACACCCTCGACCGTCGCACCCGATTCCATGCTGGGCCAGAGCCTGCGCGACCGCTACACCAAGGTCGACGAGGTTCCCTTCGATTTCTCGCGCCGTCGCCTGAGCGTAGTTGTCGCCGACGCCCAAGGCAAAACCCAGATGGTTACCAAGGGCGCCGCCGAGGAAATGCTCGAGATCTGCTCCTTTGTCGAGATCGATGGCATCGCTCAGCCGCTCACCGACGAGAAGCTCGCCCAGATTCGCAAGCAGATCGCCGGACTTAACGCCGAGGGCCTACGCGTAATTGCCGTGGCGCAGAAGACCAATCCGCGCTGCGTGGGCGAGTTTGGCATCGCCGACGAGTGCGACATGGTGCTGATGGGCTTTTTGGCCTTCCTCGATCCGCCCAAAGCAAGTGCCGCGGGCGCCGTCGCCACCCTCGAGGCCAAGGGCGTGGCGGTCAAGGTCCTAACCGGCGACAACGACCGCGTCGCCGCCACCGTCTGCGAGCAGATTGGTATCGATGCGAGCAACGTCTTGCTCGGCTCCGAGATCGATGCGCTCGATGACGCCGAACTTGCCGAGCGCGCCGAGAAAACCCACCTCTTCGCCAAGCTCTCGCCGCTGCAGAAGGCGCGCCTGGTACGTGTCATGCGCGAGATGCTCGGCCACACCGTGGGCTTTATGGGCGACGGCATCAACGACGCCGCCGCCATGCGTGCGAGCGATTGCGGCATCTCGGTCGATTCGGCCGTCGACATTGCCAAGGAATCCGCCGATATCATCTTGCTTCAGAAGGACCTGGGCGTGCTCGAGCGCGGCATCATCGAAGGCCGCCGCACTTACGGCAACCTGCTCAAGTACCTCAAGACCACGGTGAGCTCCAACTTTGGCAATGTGCTGTCCGTGACCGTCGCGAGCCTGTTCTTGCCGTTTTTGCCCATGAGCGCCCTGCAGCTGGTTCTGCTGTCGCTGGTCTACGAGATCGTGTGCATCGCACTGCCGTGGGACACCGTCGATGACGCCTGGACTGCCCGCCCGCGTGCCTGGGACGCCGCGTCCATCAAGGGCTTTATGCTCGAGCTGGGCCCCGTGAGCTCGCTGTTTGACATCGTGACCTTCGCCGCGCTCTTCTTTGTCGTGTGCCCCGCCGCCGTGGACGCAAGCTGGTCCGAGCTTGCCGCCGCGGGCGACGTCGCGGGTATGGCGACCTTTGCTGCGCTCTTCCAGAGCGGCTGGTTTGTCGAGTCCATGTGGTCGCAGACACTCGTGGTCCACATGTTGCGCTCCCCGCATCTGCCGAGCCCGCGCGACCACGCCGCGCCCGCATTGTGCGTTCTTACCGTGCTGGGCCTGGCGCTCGTCACCTGGCTGCCGGCAAGCCCCATCGCCGATGCGCTCGGCCTCATGCCGCTGCCCACGAGCTTTTTTGGGCTGCTCATTGGCATCGTTACCGCCTATATCGCGCTCACCCAGCTGGCAAAGCGCCGCTACATTGCCCGCCACGGCGAGCTGCTGTAGCAAGTAGACGGAAAACACCCTGCCAGCTGCCGTTGCCACTACCACAGCTGCCGCCGCCGCAGTCTATCCCCCCAGCAGTTGCGGTGAAATAGTTCCTGTTTAAAGCCCCGTGACTTTAATTTAGGGACTATTCCACCGCAACTTATTGGAGGATTAGCTAGTCCTTGGGCGTCCAGGACCAGAAGAAGTTGATAAGGGCTACACGCGAGGCGGTACCGGCCTTTTTGTTGATCGAAGAAATGTGGCGATAGAGCGTGGAGCGCGAAAGGAAGAGCGTTGTGGCGATGTCCTGAACGCTCTGGTCCGAAACGACCAAGACCTCAAGAATATCGCGCTCGCGCTCTGTAAGCCCAAAGGTGACGACGAAAGCATCGAGGCGCTCATCTGACGTGAGCTCCGCTGCCTCCACGGGCACGGAGTCGGAGCACGTGGGCGCAAGATCCCCACCAAGATCATCGGTGGCAGGTGCCAGCTCGCCCCGTATCACGGCGTCATCGGCTCGTTGCCCCAACTGTCCCAGCAGCGTAATCGCAATGCCCACAAACATCACGAGCGCCGCGCCGACCGCAGCCAGCACGTTTTGACTCGAGATGATCGCCACTGCCGGCGCCGTCACGAACATCGAGCACACGTTGTTGACGACGCGACCCATGCACGGCCAAAAATATGACCAGCGCGCATAAAGCGAGACGGCGGCATATTTTGTGGTAAAGAACACCACAAAGAAGCCTGAGCCCAGATAAAAGATGATCGTGGCAGCAAGCTCGTTGCCGCCATTGCCATCGACGATGAGCACAAAGAACGAAAGCGTGGACAGTATGGCGGCGCATGTCATGCCGATATTCATATACGAACGACCGTGCAGGTCAAATAGGACGCCAGCGGCCAACGAGCTCACGACAAGCAGTAGGCGCGGCCAGTCACCCAAATCAACGGCTCCGACAGCATGCAAGGTCGTGAGGCCAGCGTTGAGAGCGGCGAATACGCCGGAAAGATACACCGTCGCCACGGTCAGGCGAACTACGGCGCGGCGGAATGCCGCCTTTGCCTTGGGATCGTCTTGCCACTTGGCGCCATATTCCAAAGCATCTACCGAAAGTCCGGCAACGCTGGGTTCAAAGTTGGGATCGGACTCGTCGCGCAGTTTGGCGCGTCGGGCACCGTGGAGCAACGCCACCTGCACGATCGCACAGACAACCAGAACAGCCTGCTGAGGAATACCGACAGGCATCACCATGTGGTTGAACACCTGTACCAGAACGCCCATGGCATAGGAAAGTGCTGCGGCGCGCGCCAAGCAAGGCGTCCGCGCAAAGCGCCGCGCAAAGTTTGCGTGAGCAGTCGATCCGCAGTAGCCCAGCGCGCAGCACGCCACCAAACCTCCGGCAATTATTACCTCAACCTGAACCGCCATAATCAACAGCAGCAATGCCGCCACCAGCAAAACGCCCGTGACGTCACTCGTTGCGTCGATGGCATGGGAACGGTGATAATACAGAATGGGACGCACAAAAAGCCAATCACGCTCGCGCCGAGGACAAGGCTCTCATAAATAACGACCTCGTTCGGAGACACGAACTCGGCCATGCGCACATCAAAGAGATACTCGCACGCCAAAAACGTGAAGGAGAACAGCGCCAGGCATATAATCTCCCGAATGCCCCGACGCAGATATGCGGTTGTGTCTCCCATGCCCCTCATGGTTAACCCCCGGCCGCTCAATTGTCTGGAATTCCATTTTAATAAAGAACCAATCTCAATATCGAAGCCGAGCTCGAAATGCTGCAAATTTGACCCCAGCCGTTCACATCACGCCGCGATTTTTAGCCGCATGGACCAGAAGGGACACGCGCGACCTCTAGCTCGACAAGGAGTGTCTCCAACTACCGCTCATTTAAGTACGTCCCCAATGAGTGGCCGAAGAACGTCCCCAACGACTAGTCAAAAATGGGCCATGTGTCCCAGTTGTGGAGACTCCTTGAGCCGTCTGGGTATCGCGAAGGATCGCGCACTCCCCCATCATCAAAAGTGACACACGCTACCAGTTGATGGGAGGCAGCCATGGGCTTCTTTGACAAGATGTTCGAGAAGAAAGAGTGCGCGATTTGCGGTACCGAGCTGGGACTTCTAGGTAAGACAAAAATCAATGAAGGCTACCTGTGCAAAGAGTGCGCCGGCAAGCTCTCCCCCTACTTTCACGGCTATCGCTCCAGCACCGCGGACGATATCCGTGAGCAACTCGCCTACCGCGAGGCCAACGCCGAACGCCTGTCTTCGTTCAACCCCACGCGCACGCTTTCTGCCGGGCGCACCAATATTATGCTCGATGAGGACGCGGGCCTGCTGATCATCACTTCGCAGAGCCGCTGGCGCGACGCCAATCCCGACATCATCGAGTTCTCGCAGGTACTCGGCTGCGATATGGATATCGACGAGCAACGCACCGAGATCTATCGCGAGACCAAGGACGGCGAGCGCGAGAGCTACAACCCGCCGCGCTACGACCTGGATTACGACTTTAATCTGACCATCCACGTCAACACGCCGTACTTTACCGAGATCAACCTGCGCGTGAACGACTCCACCATCGATCAGCGCGGCTCCATCGAATATCGCGAGGCCAAGCGCCAGGCAACCGAAGTCCGCGATGCGCTGGTGCAGCTGCGCCAGGAGACGCGCGACAGCGTCGTGGCCGCCAAAGCCCCCAAGACCGCGGTGACCTGCCCCTTCTGCGGAGCCACCACCATTCCCGATGCCAGCGGGCGCTGCGAATACTGCGGCGGCGCCATCGGCGCATAGCCTCCGGCAGCGAAAGGACCGATCATGGCCTTTGAGAGCATCAACTATCAATGCCCCGCGTGTGGCGGCCCCCTTCACTTTGCCAGTGCCGAGCAAAAGCTCGTCTGCGACTACTGCGATTCTCGTTTTGAAGTCGAAGAAGTCGAGGCCCTCTATCGCGAGCGCCAGGACAAGGCAGATGCCAAAGCCGATGCAGCAGCCGCAACGCCCAAGCCCGTCGCCGACGACGCGGTGCAGGAACTCGCCCAAAACGCCGGCTACATCTGCTCGTCGTGCGGCGCCGAGCTCGTGTCCGACGGCACCGTCGCCGTCACCACCTGCCCGTACTGCGGCAACTCCGCCGTGGCGCCCGGCCAGCTCTCTGGCGACTTCTCGCCCGACCTGGTGATTCCGTTTAAACTCGGACGCGACGATGTCATGACCGCACTCAAGGAGCACTACAAGGGCAAGATCCTGCTGCCCAAGAGCTTTGTCACCGGCAACCACATCGACGAGGTCCAAGGTGTCTACGTGCCGTTTTGGCTCTACGGCGCCCGCGTTGACGGCGAAGTATACTTTGACGCGACCAACGAGACCGTGACCGAGGAATCCGATCGCACCGTCACGACCACCGACCACTACGATGCTTATCGCAAGGGCAATATCTCGTTTAAGCGCGTGCCCGTCGACGGATCATCCAAGATGCCCGACGGCCACATGGACGCCATCGAGCCGTTTGACTACGACGCACTGCGTCCGTTCTCGGTCGCATATATGCCCGGCTACATCGCCAACCGTTACGACGAGGACTGCGAGACCTGCAAGGCGCGCGCCGAGCGCCGTATGGAAGAAAGCACAATCTCGGCCCTGCGCGAGACCGTCGTCGACGAATACGACGATGCCACGGTCGAAAGCAAGCAGCTCGACTACACCTGGGAAGACAGCGACTACGCCCTGTTCCCCGTCTGGATGCTCTCCACCTCGTGGAACGGCAAGAGCTACCTGTTTGCCATGAACGGCCAGACCGGTCGCTTGGTCGGCGAGCTCCCCTGCTCCAAGCCCAAGCTCGTCATCGCCTCGGTGCTGTTCTTTATGATCGGATTTATCCTCTCCCAGATTCTCTTTATGGGGGAATACGCCTTCGATCCGGATTACCTCACCTTTGATATCGAGGGCATCCTCATCAATATCATCGCGCCGCTGATCATCGTGATTATCGGAGACGTGTTACTGGTAGGCCAGCTCAAGACGGCCAACGAAGCAACCTGTGCCGATGAGTATTGTGGCGAGCTCGACCTGACCGAGAAGCACGACACCTTCAGCCACACCGAGACCACCGTTGTCATGAAAGACGACAAGGACGACTAAGCAATCCAACCAATACCACCCGGCCTTTGACGAGAAAGGAAGATCACCATGGGACTCTTGAAAGCTGGATTGGGAGCTGCCGGCGGCGTCATGGCCGACCAGTGGAAGGAATTTATCTACTGCGAATCGATGCCTGCTGACGTCTTGGCCTGCAAGGGCAGCAAACGTACCGGTGGCCGCAGCTCCAACACGCGCGGCGAGGACAACGTCATCTCCAACGGCTCGGTCATCGCCGTCAACGACGGACAAGGCATGCTCGTGGTGCAAAACGGCAAGATCATCGAAGTCGCGCTGGAGCCCGGTGAGTTTGTCTTCGATACCGGCAGCGAGCCGAGCGTCTTTAGCGGCAACCTGGGCGATTCCATCAAGGAGACCTTCGCCAATATCGGCAGCCGCTTTACCTTTGGCGGCGACGCGGGCAAGGACCAGCGCGTCTACTTCATCAACACCAAGGAGATCATCGGCAACAAGTACGGCACCGCCTCGCCCGTGCCCTTCCGCGTGGTCGATAACAACATTGGCCTGGACGTCGACATCTCCGTGCGCTGCAACGGCGAGTATTCGTACCGCATCACCAACCCGCTGCTGTTCTACACCAACGTATGCGGCAACGTGACCGATAGCTACACGCGCGACAAGATCGACAGCCAGCTTAAGTCCGAGCTGCTCACCGCCCTGCAGCCCGCCTTTGCCAAGATCTCGGAGATGGGCATCCGCTACAGCGCCATCCCCGGCCACACCACCGAGCTCGCCCGCGCGCTCAACGAGGTCCTCTCTGCCGACTGGCGCGACCTGCGTGGTGTCGAGATTGTGAGCTTTGGCGTCAACTCCATCGCCGCCTCGCAAGAAGACGAGCAGATGATCAAGGACCTGCAGAAAGCCGCGGTCATGCGCGATCCCACCATGGCAGCCGCCAACATTGCCAGCGCCCAGAGCGACGCAATGCGCGCGGCAGCCGCCAACCCCAACGGCGCGATGGCAGGCTTTATGGGCATGGGCATGGCAGGTGGCATGGGCGGCATGAACGCTAGCCAGCTGTTCGCCGCCGGTCAGGCACAGCAGCAGGCTGCCCCGCAGCCGGCTCCGACTCCCGCACCGGCACCCACCGCCGCACCTGCGGCCGGCGCATGGACCTGCAGCTGCGGCGCCACCAACACCGGCAAGTTCTGCTCCGAGTGCGGCAGTCCCGCACCCGCCCCGGCACCGGCCAAGTGGTTCTGCCCCAACTGCGGCAGCGAAAACGGCGGCAAGTTCTGCAGCAACTGCGGAACGCCCCGGCCCTAGCCCCTCTATCTGGTAATTGGCGGGGGATCCGCCACCCCCGCATTTGCTTCTATGGGTTTCGTTCGATAAAGGAGGACACCATGAAGACAACGTTCAAAAAGTCCGTACTCGCATTTCTGACATGCGTCCTGGCGCTCGCCTTTGCCCTGACGGGCTGCAGCGGCGGCGGCAAAGACCCCAAGGCCAACTTCGTCGGCAGCTGGGAACTCTCGGGTGGAACCGTGGATGGCGAAGAGCTGACCGATGAGTACATGAAGATGCTCGAGGATTGGGGTGTCCACTGCGTCCTGATTCTCGATGAGGACGGTACAGGCGCCCTCGACCTGTTCCTTGAAGTCGTCGACCTTAAATGGGAGGCAAAGGACGCCACCACCGTAACCATCACCGCCGAAGATGAGTCGCACGACATGAAGCTCAAGGACGGCAAACTCATCCTCGAAGAAGATGACGGCAATCTTGTCTTTACCAAGTCCGACAAGGACCTGTCCGGTACGGTGAAGAAGGATCGCGAGGCGGCCGAGAAGGAAGAGGAGATCGATGAGGCCGTCGAAGACGACGATGTCCAGAACGTCGAAATCTCCCCCGCCGTCACCGTCGCCGATGACGATCTGTGCACCATCACCATCACCGAGAAGTTCAAGGACGACTGGGGCGACATCGGCTTTGTCGTCAACATCACCAACAAGAGCGACAAGGACCTGACCTTCTACGCTCCTTCCGGCAAGACCAACGTCAACGGCACCATGAAGGAACCCTGGTTCTCGGCTAACCTGATGCCCGGCACCAGCGCCACCGAGGAATTCACGTTCTCGAGCGGCGAACTTGACAGTCTTGACGACCTGGTCAACACGACCATCGGCATCGACGCCTACCTGACCGATTCCTACGAGGACGTCGCCTCCTACAGCGCAACCATCGCGTAACGGCGGACACCGATAGCCGCGGATTGGCGGACACATCCGCGCACATGTCAGGCGGGGCCGCAGGAAATGATCCTGCGGCCCCGCCGCTTTTATGCCGATGCGTAACGAGCGTTAGCGCTCCATGTTGGGAACGATGCTGCCCTCCGTTACCGCGTGCACGGCCAGGCGCATGATGTTGTCGTAGCCGGTCTTGTTGAGGATCTCCGAGATGCGGCGTTTGATGGTGCCCTCGCTCATAAACAGCTCGGCCGCGATTTCGCGGCGGCTCTTGCCCTCGCAGGCAAGGCGCAAGATCGATAGCTCGACATCGTCGAGGGCCGCCGTGCCCGAGAAGATGCTCTCGGGCGGCTTGGGAAACGTGCAGTAACCCGCCAGCGTGGAGCGCATCACGGCGAATAGCTCGTCGATACCGACGTTCTTATACACAAAGCTGTCGACGCCCGCCTCGCGTGCCTGGTCCACAAAGGTGATCTCGGGCATACCCGTCATGATAATGACGCGGCACTCGGGCAGTTGTTCTTTAATGCGCGCCGCCGCCACGATGCCGTTGGAATCGTGCTCGGTGCACACATCCATCAGTATCATGTCCGGACGCTCCTTGAGCGCGACACCCAAGGCCTCGGAGGCATCGGCGATCGCGGCGACGACGGTCATATCGGGCTGGTCACCGACGGAGCGCGCGAGGCTCTCGCGCAGGATGGCCTGGTCTTCGACGATTAACACGCGAATCATGAACTTCTCCTTTGGGCCGTGGCGCTGGAGGCGAGCGGAATGGACACCGTAAGCGTGAAGGGCGGGGCGGTGTGGACTTCCAGGCTGCCGCCCAGATTCTGTGCGACATGCCTCATACCTGGGATACCCGTTCCCTCGCGATACGATACGGGTGCAGGCGCGCCGTCGTTAGAAACGACCATCCGCGCGACAGCGCCGTCTTCTGTCCCCTCCTGCCACAGGCGCACATGGACCTGATGGGCCTGTGCATGCTTGGTGGCATTGGTCGAGGCTTCGCGGATAATCTGCAAAAATGCTGCGGCGACACGCGCGTCGTTTGGCAGCTCGCCCTCCACATCGATCTGCACGCTCACCAGGCCAAAGGCATGGACGATATCGCCCAGTTGCTCTGCCGGTTCGCTGTCGCCCCCGCTGCGCAGATCGGCAGCGATTGAGCGCAGCAGCGGGTCGATCTGCTCGAGTGACTCGTCATCCAGGCGCCCTTCCTCCAGATAACGATGGAGAATGGACAGGCGCTGCCCGATCACGTCGTGCACGCGAGCGCGCATACGCAGATAGGCCGCATTGTCAGCAACTTTTTTGACTTCTTCGATCTGGGCTTGGAGCTCTTGGCCCGCAAGCTCAAGCAGGTGGTTGGCTTGCGCTAGGCGATCATGGGCATGCGCATACTCTGTTACATCCAGACCGATAATGCGCTCGAAGAGGCGGCCCGAAACCATAACGTCATCGTGCACGAACAAGCGAATCTCGGCGGGAGAAACCTCGACCACAACGCGCGCCTCACCAAAGCGGTCCAGATTAATCCGCACGCGGTTCTGGCTGCTTTCGGGCATTTGCATGCTGAGTTTGCGCAGGTCGTTCCATGTACCGCTCATATCGCCTAGGTCGGTGGGCATATGAAGCTCCACCAGGTTTTTTCGCATGCAGCGGTTCATGAGCAGCGGACGGCCCCTCGGGTCCAGATACAGGATGCCCACGGGAATCACGTTGATGGTTTCGATCGTCGAGAACGCGGTGATATCCTCCTGGCGGTTGCGGACATCCATCAAGAGCGCCGCAATGGAGCGGAACAGGAAAAACGCTCCCTCTGCGATAAGGACCGTGGTCCACGCCGAGCCCATGGCAAAAACCACCGGCGGTGTCACGGCGGCAACGAGCAACAGTTCGGCCAGCATGACGGGGCGACGATAGTGCACCATAAGCACCATGCCGTAGGCAAAGATCACGGCATTGAGCCACAACGCTCCGCCCATTGCCCTGGCGCAAACGTCAAGCGGCGCCACCAGATATGAGCCAGACGACGCGAACAAGATGAGCACCGAAATAATTAGGTGAAGCACAAGGCTCGCCTCGTAGGCACAAATCACCTTACGGTTATAGGACGAGCGGCGCGATGCGATGAGCGGGACGTGGATCGTCTGCAGACACGCAGCCAGGGCAAAGACAACATCGAGCGCAACGATTTGGGGAAGAATGAGCGAAATCTGCATCGTCACTCACCCGCCCTCGGCATCAAGACGATCATGCGCAGCTGGCCGGGCTCGCCCTCAAGGCGGTATGCCACGTTGCGCCCTTGCAGAGCGCTTTCGAGCTCTTGCGCAGCGGGCGTCTGCGAAAGATCTGCATCATCGTTGGAAAAAAGCGCGGCACGCAGCTCGACACTGCATCGGTCATGATCGCCCAAGTGATACATAAGCGCCGGATGGTCGGTGGTGTAGGCAAAAAACGCAAAGTCATACACGCAGTCGTACAGGGCGCTTACCGTACTGGCGTGCATCGGGCGCCGTATGGCGATAATCGAGGCGCAATCGATATCGATGGTGCGCAGGTCGCTTGCGAGCTCGTTGGCAATGAGCTGAATGCGGTCGCAATCAAAACCGCTCTCCCCGTGCTGTGCCAACGTGAGCGACCCCTTGCGCTTGCAATAGGCGACGAGCATCTTGGCGCGCTGCAGCATGCGGTAACGCTCGTGCGAAGACGATTCATCGGTCAACGGCGGCAGCGAGCTCAGCAGGTCGTACATCCCTTCGAGCGCGCGGGCAAGCGCCTGGTCCACGTCTTGGACCAGCAAGGTCTCGGCCTCTTGGTCTGCCAGGTGCGTCTTAAGGTCGTAGTCGGCGGCGAGCAGCTCATTTTGACGCTGCAGCTCCATACGACGATGTGCCAGTTCACGGTTAAGCTCGTTGAGATCCGACACGTCTTGGGCAAGCAGGGCCGATCCGCCCAGCAGTGGAAAGGCACGGCACATCACATCGGGATCGGACGCCACGGCAAAGGCATGGGCGCGGCTGTGCGCCTGGGTCCGCAACTCCTCGCGCACGCCCACCGGCATTGGCTTTGACACTGGCGTGGCATAGACTTCCTGCAGGTCGCGCGTTAGAACTTTGAGGTCAAGCGGCAAGGTGTCGAAAATGCCGGCGATGTCGTGATATGACGGAACGACACCGCAATCGAGACAGATTTCCATCGCCACCACGCACAAGACGCAATAGACGAGCGAGAAGTTGAGCCTCCATGCCCAAGGCACGCGCAACGCATATGAGATGGCAAAGAACGCGCCGCCCAGCAGCACGAGCGCCGCCGTGCCCGAGAAACGTTGGATGCGAAAGGACGAGGACCGGCCCACCAGGATAAAAAAGGCCACAAAGTTAAAGGCCGTCCACACGAGGACGGCGAAATAACCCCAGCCGTACGTGTAATCGTTGCTCCAGGTGTCGCTTGTACGGTCAAAGTGGAAGACCTGCTGGTGAAAATCGTTGGTGAGCACAAATCCGATAAGCAGGATAGCCATAATCCACAGCGCAGCGCAGTAGCGGCGACCCAGGCGGTGTTGCTCCAGGCCCGCAAGGCGCAGACCACACAACTGGTAGAGCAGCGGAATGAGCGTCATGGGCACGTAGTACAGGTACCACAGCACGGTGGCATAGAACGGCGTGAACGACTTGTACTTGAGAATGACTTCGATCATCCACAGGGCGCAGATGGTGGCGATGGCAACAAGACGGCGGCGCAACACATAGTCCAAACAGCGCAGATAGACCGATACGCCCCAGATCGAAAATGCAATTGCGGCAACAAGCAACGGCAGAGAGCTCGAATGGACGAGCGCATCCACGACCTCTTCGGACACCTCGCTATAGGCGGGCACGGCGTTAGAAAGTTTGGGCTCGAAGGCGAACAGCGCCGGCAAGACTGCCAAAAGCATGAGGAACATCGCGGTGATGACACCGGCGATAGCAAAGACGCGGTGGCGGTACACCTGATGTGTTATGCCAACAAGGAATCGCGGCATGGCGAAGAGCCTGCCGCCCCTGGGATCCGCCACGGGTGCGGATCGGGCGGCCGCGTTGCCGATATGTCGCTCGCGGGTACCCATAGTGCTTTTAGTGTACCGACAGGCAGGCTCAAAAAGCGGGCCACATGTCCCAAAATCCGCAGACGGCAAGGCGCCCGGC
>DBEZGO010000009.1:0-10512 GCA_048189345.1 Collinsella sp. | reverse complement strand
ATATGAGACTGAGCCGAAGGCGTCGACGACATGCCGGGGGCGGACCGGGACGGGTTCAACGGCGGGCCCCGCCGACCGATTGCAAGCGGTCGGCGGGGCCATTGTGGCTCTTGACAGCGGATTGGGTCATATGAGCGAGCGGGCCGCAAGTGCCCCAGGTTGCCGTGAAAGAGGAGCGACGCGTACTTCGGTACGCGAGCGACGGTTTGAACGGCAAGATGGGGTGCTTGCGGCCCGCGCAGCGTCGAGTAGTTACGCGGTTGGGTAAAACCGCGTAACAAATTAGTCGCGCGTCAGCTTGCGGTGAATACGATGCGGCTGGGCTGCGTCCTCGCCCAGGCGCTCGATACGATTGGCCTGATAGGCCTCAAAGTTGCCCTCAAACCAATACCAGTTGCCCGGGTTCTCGTCGGTGCCTTCCCACGCCAGGATGTGCGTGGCAACGCGGTCCAGGAACATACGGTCGTGGCTAATGACCACCGAACAGCCCGGGAACTCGAGCAGCGCCGCCTCGAGCGAGGACAGCGTCTCGACGTCGAGGTCGTTCGTGGGCTCGTCGAGGAGCAGCAGGTTGCCGCCCTGCTTGAGCGTAAGCGCCAGGTTCAGACGGTTGCGCTCGCCACCGGAAAGTACGCCGGCGCGCTTCTGCTGGTCCTGGCCTTTAAAGCCAAAGCTCGCCACATAAGCACGGCTCGGAACCTCGGTCTCACCGACCATCATGTGGTCCAGGCCATCCGAGACGACCTCCCACAGGTTCTTATCGGGGTCGATGCCGGAACGGTTCTGATCGACATAGGAGATCTTGACGGTCTCGCCCACCTCGAGCTCGCCCGAAGTCAGCGGCTCCAGGCCCACGATGGTCTTGAACAGCGTGGTCTTGCCCACACCGTTGGGGCCGATGACACCCACGATACCGTTGCGCGGCAGGGTGAACGATAGGTCGTCGATGAGCACACGGCCATCGAACTCCTTGTGCAGGTGATGGGCCTCGAGAACCTTGTTGCCCAGACGCGGGCCCACAGGGATGCGGATGTCGGTCCAGTCGAGCTTCTGGCTTGCGCGGGCCTCGGCCTCCATCTCCTCGTAGCGAGCCAGACGAGCCTTGTTCTTGGCCTGGCGAGCCTTGGGCGAGCTGCGTACCCACTCGAGCTCGGCCTCCATGCGCTTGGCGAGCTTGGCGTCGCGGTTGCCCTGCGCCTCGATACGGGCGGCCTTGGTCTCCAGATACGTGGAGTAGTTGCCCTTGTAGGGATAAAGGTGACCGCGGTCGACCTCGCAGATCCACTCGGCAACGTTATCCAGGAAGTAGCGATCGTGTGTGACGGCAAGCACCGCGCCCTGGTAGTTGTGCAGGAAGTGCTCGAGCCACAGGATCGACTCGGCATCCAGGTGGTTCGTGGGCTCGTCGAGCAGCAGCAGGTCGGGAGCCTCGAGCAGCAGCTTGCACAGGGCCACGCGACGGCGCTCGCCGCCGGAAAGCACGTTGACCGGCATGTCGGAATCGGGCAGCTGCAGGGCGTCCATGGCCTGGCCGAGCTTGGAATCGATATCCCAGCCATCAGCGGCGTCGATCTCGTCCTGGAGCTTGCCCATCTCGGCCATGAGGGCGTCCATGTCGCAGTCCGGGTCGCACATCTCCTCGCCGATCTTGTTGAAGCGATCGACCTTGGCAATCATGTCGCCAAACGCCATGCGCACGTTCTCGATGACGGTCTTGTCGTCGTCGAGCGGCGGCTCCTGCTGCAGGATACCCACGGTGTAGCCGGGGGTGAGCCTGGCATCGCCGTTGGAAACTTCCTCGATGCCGGCCATGATCTTGAGCAGGGTCGACTTGCCCATGCCGTTGGGACCCACGACGCCGATCTTGGCACCGGGGTAGAAGCTCAGGGTCACGTCGTCAAGGATCACCTTGTCGCCATGGGCCTTGCGAGCCTGATACATCTGGTAGATAAACTCCGCCATATGTCTGTTCTATCCTTTCTACCTGCTGTTTCCCTATTCTTGATTCGCTTTAGTGGAAACGAAATGAGGGAACCAGCTCTGAAACGTAACGAAAAAGGGGCATGGTTGCCCACACCCCCTAATACTACCTGGGAAAAGTCCTCCGGAACATACTATGAACTGCGTACGCTAGTTTTCCGCAACCTTAACGAGCGGCTCGCTGCGATTTGCGCCACAACAGATACGAGTAGACGTAGACGGCTCCAACCGAACCAAACGCCAGAACCGCAATCACCGCGGCGACGACTTCACTCGAAAGCACGCTGCCTGCCACGCCCATCACAATCAGGCCAATACCCAGCACCATAAAGCAGGCGCCGCCAAAACGCTGAGTACGGCGCCAGTTCTCGGGATCGGCAAGCGCCCAAGGCGTCTTGATACCGAGCGTATAGTTCTGCTTCACACGCGGCAAGTAGTTGCCTACGCCGATGAATAGCAAACCGACAACACCGGAAATCAGCACGTTAACCGAACCGACCGCCGGCACCACGCCCCAGACCGTAAGCTCTCCCAGCCAGCTTATGGCGCACATGAACAAGGTGAAGGCGATTACGAAGCCCTGGTAGAACTTGCCCGAGGTTCGATATGCCTCACCTTTGGGGTCGATGCGCGGCACCACGCAGAACATTGCGAGAAGCGCCAGAGGCAGCACACCGAGCGCAGAGGCCATCCAGCTAGGACCCCAACCGTCGACGGCGCCGTTCGCGCCCCAATGCGTGGGAATCTGCGCAGGCAAGCTCGGCATCACCATGAGGTGCGCTACGACATTGGCGACGCACAGAGCGACCAGCGCAATCCACACGCGCGACGATACCCCCGTGGGGTGAATGCCCTTGTTTTCATTATTCATCCTTATCACCTTCAGTGTTTGTAAAGCCCATAAACCAGCCAATTAAATCCTGCATGACGGTGGTGTTTAAGCTGTATACGATGTTTTGGCCATGGCGCTCGTCGATCACCAACCCGGCGTTTTTGAGCGTCGCCAAGTGATGGCTCAGCGACGGCTTACTGATATCGAAATGCTCGGCAAGCTCCCCCGCCGTGCAATTGCCCTCGCGCAGCAATTCCAAAATGCGCCGTCGCGTTGGATCGGCAAGCGCCTTAAAACCCTCTCCCGGCATAAGACCTCCTCTCATCATCTCTCATGACGTGCACACTATACTCAATATTTAGATGTTTGTCTAACTATCTAATCGCAATGCTTCAAACCACATCAAAGCAAACGCCATCGCAACCTATGGGCGATTACCTATAATGGCGATAGCTAAAACACGACCTGCTTCCCCATCGGAGGATATTTATGACCGAAACCGCTGCCGCAGCCGCCATCGAGACACGCGACACCAAGCTCGAGATTATCATGGGCCGCGAGGCACTCGATAAGCTCGCCGATGCTACGGTGCTAGTGCTCGGCTGCGGAGGCGTGGGCTCCAACTGCTGCGAGGCACTCGCCCGCGGCGGCATCGGTCATTTCGTCATTCTGGATAAGGACATCATCGCGCCCAGCAATATCAATCGCCAGGCTATCGCCTTTCACAGCACCATCGGCAAGCGCAAGGTCGATGTTATGGAAGCCATGATCCACGACATCAATCCCGCCGCCACCGTTATCAAACGCACCGAATACCTGCTGAGCGACAACATCGACGAGTTCTTCGCGAGCGTTTTGGAGCAGACGGACGGCAAGCTCGACTACGTCGTCGACGCCATCGACACCATCTCGGCCAAGCTCACCATTGCCAAATATGCTCAGGACCACGACATTCGTTTGGTTAGCTCCATGGGCGGGGCCAACAAGCTCCATCCCGAGTGCCTCCGCTTTGCCGACATTTTCGATACGGTACGTGACCCCATGAGCCGCATTATGCGCAAAGAATGCAAGAAGCGCGGAATCAAGAGCCTGCATGTACTGTTTAGCTGCGAGGAATCGGTTAAGACACAGCCCCGCGACCCTTCCAACATCCACGAGCGTACCGAGCTCGGAACCGCCAGCTTTATGCCGCCCATCATGGGTCAGATGATTGCCGGCGAGGTTATCCGCCAGATCAGTGGGCGCGGCACCGAGCACGTGCGCGCCGATGGCCAGCGCCTGGACTAGCAGGATGCCCTGCGATGGAACCGCGATTCTTTGACACGCATTGTCACCTTGATTTGATGCTCAGCCCCGATGCTACGGCCAATGAGTCGGCGGCATTGGGTCTGGGGCTCTTTGACTGTGGCATCGACCCATGCGACTTCGAGGCAGCAAAAAAGCGGGCCAGCCGTTACCCAAACATTATCGCGGGCGTCGGCCTCCATCCCTGGTGGCTCGCCGACGGCCGCTGCGGTCCTGCCGAAGTCAATCTGCTTTGCGAAGTTGCTGCCCAAGGGCGCTACATCGGCGAGGTGGGACTCGACTTTTCCACTCGTTTTGCTGGAAGCGAGCCGCTGCAAATACAGGCACTTGACCGGCTCTGCGATACGCTCGTGCAGCATCCTCTTACCGGACGCGTGATATCAATTCATGCCGTTCGTTCGGCAGGAGCCGTACTGGACGTCCTCGAATCGCATGGACTACTCATCCCAAACCCCGACTCCCCCGTTATCATCTTCCACTGGTTTAGCGGTACTTCGGACGAACTCGTCCGCGCGCGCGATGCAGGCTGCTATTTTTCCGTCAACGAACGCATGCTCGCGACCAAGCGCGGTCGCGAATACGCACGACAGATCCCACTCGACCGCCTACTGCTCGAGACCGATTCACCAGCCGAACCAAACACAGAAACAAGCGCACAGTCGCTCATCAGATCGCTCGCATGGACCTCAGAACGCATCGCCTCACTCAAAAACTGTGGCGCAAAGCACATCGAGTCGGCAGTTTTGGCAAATTCACGCTCTGTTTTTAGCCTTCGCTGACCCCTGTGGTCAAAAAATGTCAAATATGAGTACTGTTACCGAAATGGATACATTACTTTGAGCTTTCCGACCACCAGAATGATCTACGATTGTCCATTAACTAACACTTTTACAGTCATTCCTCCTACATTTTCGCAAGTTTAAACCCCTCCAAACGCTTAAATCACGTCTGAAGGGGTCAATTATGCTGCGACTAAATTAGTCACAGTACTCATATTTGGCATTTTTTGACCACCGAGTCACAGGGAGGCACTAATGCAGCTCCCTGAGCCCGCTCGGCTATTCGGAAATCGGCGCCCCGTGGCCCCAAGAGCCTTCCATGCCGCATACGGTCGAGGCAAACCTGGCCGCGAAGTCAAGCGCCCGCTCAATAGCCTCAGAACCATCCTCACCGCGCTTGGCGGAATCGAGATAGCACATCAAAAACGAGGTGAGGAACGAGTCGCCCGCCCCCATGGTGTCCTTCATGTCCGTTACCGGTTTAGCCAGCTGGCGGTAATAACGCTCGCCGTCGTAAGCAATGCAGCCCTCGGCGCCCGCCGTAGCCGACACAAAACGCGGACCCAGGCCCTTCACCCATGCCAGACGCTCGCGAATCTCGTCCTCACTCGCGGCATCCGCCGCACTAAAGAAAGCGAAATCGACGTAGGGCGCAATCTGCTCGTAGTACTCGTCGGTGGAGTCGTCCGAAAAGTCAAAAGAGACCGTGACGCCCGCAGCCTTCAGCTTGGGCAGCTCGCGCTCGGTAAAGCAATAGTTGCCCGAATGAACCACATCGAACTGCTTCATGTACGAAAGGTCAAAGCGATCGAGGACATAACGCGCATCGCCACGGATACCGCCCTCGTTGGAGCCGAGGAAGACACGGTCACCGTCAACGACGGTCACGCGAGCCGCTCCGTTCTCGCCAATCATCTGCTCGCACTTGTCAAGCTCGATACCCTCATCCTCGAGGCTTGCAATGACATGCTCGGCAGCGGCATCATTGCCAAAAATGCCCATGTATGCGGAGCGTGCGGCACCGCATTTCTTGGCATAAACGGCGAAGTTCACCGCATTGCCGCCGGGATACATGGTGTGGATATGCTCGTAGCGATCGACGACGTTGTCGCCAAATCCGAGCGCGTTAACGTTAAATGCCATGGCCTTTGCTCCTTCTAGTACTCGACAACACCCATATAGCGACGGAAATCGGGATCGTGATCAAACACCTTGCCGCGTGCGGCACGCAGCTCGCAGTTCATGGCGTAGAACAGCACCGGGTCCAGATAGGCACGGACGCTCGCCGGCACGGCTTCCATACCGTACTCCTTGGCATCGAGCACCATCAGCGTATCGGTATGCGTCTTAAGGAACGCCAGGGCGCGCTCGTCCATAGCACGGCACTCGCTGGAGCCCATCTGCAGGAAGTAAAAAACGCCATCCTGAGTAGCCTCGAAGGGGCCATGGAAGTACTCGGCAGAGTGGATGTAGCTGCAGTGCTGCCACTGCATCTCCATAAGAGAGCAGATAGCGAAACCGTAGGTCTGGCTAAAGTTGGGACCGCTGCCCAGAATATAGAAGAACTCGTGCTCCTGGCAAAGCTTGGCAAAGCGATCGCCCAGCTCGGCATTTACCTTCTCGCGTGCCGGGGGAAGAATCTTATCCATCTCGGCGATACCGGCATACATATCGGCAAGATCGGCGTAGCCCTCCTGCTGATCGAGCAGCTCGGCCGCAAGCGACAGCGAAATGCCAGCGGGGACCTCAGCCTGCGGCACGCCCTCGCCCCACGGGTAGACCCACGTGGTCCACTTGCCGGAGTCGATCTTGGATCCAGCGTTGTCGGTCTGGGCGATCACCGTAGCGCCGGCAGCAAGGGCAATCTCGCAGCCCTCGACGACCTCAGGGGTGTTGCCACTGTGGCTACAAGCGATGACCAGGGACTTCTCGCCCAGACGACGCGGACGCATGATATCGAACTCGCGAGCCGTATAGATATACGAAGTGAAGGTGGTTGCCTCGCGCTGCAGAAGCTCATGGGCCGGGATCAAATCGATCATGGAGCCACCGCAAGCAATCCAGTAGACGCTGTCGAACTTGCCCTTCTCGGCAATTGCCTCTTTGATCAGATCGTGTGCGTTCATATCCAGTTCCTTTCTTATTTGGCCCGCAATCAATGACGTTGGTTGCGTGGCCGATAGTTGTTTTAGTCAATCAGATATTTCTCGAATGCGGCCATGTTCTTGGCATCTGCCGCCGCCGGGTCATCATAGTAACGACCGTCCGTGATTTCCTGGCCCAGCATGCCGTCGAAACCATGGGCGTTGAGCGTGGCAACGAAGGCGTCCATATCGTGCTTGCCATCGCCCCACACCAGATGGCCATACGGATCACCGTCGATAAAGTGCATCTCGTGAATTGCCCCATCACCAAAGGCGGCAAACCAGTCCTCGAGCGTCTCGCCTGCAACGCCCATCGCGGTTGTATCAACCATGGGCTGTAAGTACGGGCTCGCGACCTCGTCAATCATGCGCTTCGCATCGGAAACCGTCGTCACAAGGTTGCTCTCCTCGGGACGCAGGCTTTCCATCGTAAGCACCAAACCGTGCTCGCCGGCATACTCCGCCAGAATGGACATGTGCTCGCGGCTGCGCTTCCAGGCTTCCTCGCGGTCCTCGTCCCAGTCGCCCCAGCCCGAGTTGACGGACATACGGTCGCACCCAAGTACCTCGGCAAGCTCAATGCCGTGCTTAAAGTACGCCAGGCTGCGCTGTTCATGCAGCGGTTTGCGTGCGCAGTATTGCCAAGGATAGACAACATTCTCGGGGCACAGAGTACGATACCTAAGCCCACGGTCTGCAGCTTTTTTCGCCAGGACCTCAGCCTCAAAGTAGCCCGTATAGTCGAGTGTCACATGCGGCTCCGCACACCACAGCTCAATGGACTCAAAGCCCAAACGCTGCTGCACATCAAGGAAGTAATCGAGCGACCACATGATGTAGTGGATATTCATGCCCGCAATCTGTTCGCGGCGCAGCGTCGGCTTGGATTCAGACATCTTATGCCTCCTTATTTCGATCGAACACGATTTGTCCGTCCGACATCGTCATATCAACCGAAAGATCGCGTGCGTCGCGATAATCGAGGTCGAACACATCCCGATCGAGCACGCAGATATCAGCAAGCTTGCCGACCTCGAGCGTACCCAGCTCGTCTTCGCGCATCAGATCGTACGCGCCCCCGGCAGTCCAAGCACGCAAGAGCTCGACAAGCGTCAGCGCGTTGGCCTCATTCACGGGCAGTCCATCGTCGAAGTATCCGCCGCACGCACTGTAGATTGACTCGCCCAGGCTCGGAATCAGCAGCGGCAAATCCGTACCACAGCACACCGTGCATCCGGAATCTTCCATGCCGCGGCGATTCCAGCTGTGCAAAAGTCGCGTCTTGCCAATTTGTCGACGCATCATCGACAGGCAATCCTCGCGCCGGTCCAGCGTCAGAATCTGCGGATAGACCTCGCAAATTCCACCTAACTTGCCAAACTTGACAAGATCGGTCGGATCAGAGTTCTCGAGATCGGTAATCGCATGGCGGCGAAGCAACCGTCCATGCTCGTCTCGAGGCAGCGAGGCATAGAGCGCCACGGTGCGACGAACGGCGCCATCGCCCTGGCAATGCAAGGAATATCGGAAGCCGTCAGCATCAATTGCGCGCAGCTCGTTCTCAATCAGATCCCACTCGGGCTCCTCGACAACCGTCTTGCCGGCAGCGCCCGCATCGGCCGTGTCCTCATAGGGGTCAATCATCTCGGCAAGCCCCGCCCATACGCCGCGATCGGTCATACGGTTGAAGCCAGAAAAACGAACGAACGGTCCCCGGAAGCGCTCTCGTGCCTCGCGGGCATATGCCAGATTTGCACCGGCACCCACCGGCTGCGACATCATAGAGACGCGAACCGTCAGCTCACCAGATTCCTCACGGCGAGCCATTTCGTCGGCAAAACCGTAGTAGTCATCAAACGCCATCTCCTTGATGGCGGTAACGCCGCGCTCGTTAAGCATGCTCATGTAGTCCGAATACCCCGCACGTACCTCGGGCAGCGCGAGGAAATCGCTCATCATGCGCCAGATCTTCTCGGCATAGCACGCCTGGGGTGTAAAGCCGTATCGTGCACTGGCGGCAGCATTGAGAACGCAGGTCTCCGCACCCGGTGTAAAGCAGACGACAGGGATATCGCCAAAACAATCGTCAAACACAGCTGCCGTATTTGCGTTCTCGGCATCCGATGCCAACGTTTCGGGTAGGCTGTGGCCAAAAGCCGCCGCGCAATCCGGATGATCTTCTTTCCATGCACGCAAGAGCGACACGGCCTCTTTGGCATCAGCGATGCCGGACAGATCAGAACCCAACGTCCGCAGCGCCCAACCTGTATAGAAGGTATGCACATCGATCAGGCCAGGCATGACAGTGCGGTCGCCCAGGTCAACTACCTCGTCCGCCTGGGTCAAATACGAAGCTACCTCACACTTGGTGCCAACAGCCTCAATTCGATTGCCACGGACCGCTACGAAACCTTCAAACGGCAGGTCCCCCGTACCGGTAAAGACGCTCTTAGACGTCAGGACCGTCAAACGATCAGACATCACAACCACCTACACCGGAAGCATGCCAGAGATTGCCGTTACAATCACGCCAAAGACGACCATGAAAATGAAGAACTTCCAAATGGTCTTCCACCATTGGCCAAACGAAATCCTAGCCACGGCAAGACCGGCGACCGTCATGCCCGCTACGGGGCTGATGGTGTTGATGGTCTGGTTGGCAAACTGGAGCGCGGTGACGGCCGCCTCGGGATTGAGGCCCATGAGCTCGGTCAGGGGGCCCATAACGGGCATGGTGAGCGCCGCCAGGCCAGAACTCGAGGGAACCAGCAAAGAGAGCAGGCCAAGGACGATATACATAAACGTGGTGTAGACGGCGGCGGGTGCACCGGCGAGCGCGGTAGCGAGCGCCTGGAGGATGGTGTCGATGATCATGCCGCCCTCGGCGATGACCAGAATACCGCGAGCGATACCGATAACGATAGCAGCGTACGCAAAGTCGGCGAGACCCTTAACGAACTCCTCTGCGATCGTCTGCTGGTCAAGGCCGCCCAGGATACCGGCAAGCAAGCCCATGCCAAGGAACACGGCGGAAATCTCATTCATGTACCAGCCCTGGGTAACAAGACCCCAGACGATAATGCCCATACCGCAAGCAAAATCGATAAGCACGAGCTTCTGACGGACAGTGAACTCTTCCTCGATGGAGGCATCGGTCACGGAAAACTCAATACGCTTGAGCTTATCGTCCTCGTACACAATGGACGACCCGGGGTTTTTCTTGACGCGCATGGCGTAGCGCATGGCCCATGCGATACCGACCGCAGTGAAGATGACCCAAGAAACGGCGCGCAGCCACAGTTGCGGATTACCCTCGATGCCAATGATGCCTTGGGCGATCAAAACATTAAACGGGTCGATGGTCGAAGCACAATATCCCAGGTTAGGACCAAGGAAGCAGATGATGAATGCCGTCATCGAGTCATAACCGATACCCATCATGATGGGAATGAAGATGGCATAGAACGGCAGG
>DBEZGO010000008.1:0-9347 GCA_048189345.1 Collinsella sp. | reverse complement strand
ATATGAGACTGAGCCGAAGGCGTCGACGACATGCCGGGGGCGGACCGGGACGGGTTCAACGGCGGGCCCCGCCGACCGATTGCAAGCGGTCGGCGGGGCCATTGTGGCTCTTGACAGCGGATTGGGTCATATGAGCGAGCGTCCACCAGAGCGAACAAATTGGCATGAAAAGAGGACGGCATAGACCTTCTGGTCATGCCGTCCTCTTTGAATGACAAGTTGTCGCTCTGGTGGGCGCGCAGCGTCAACTAGTTATGCGGTTTGGTAAAACCGCATAACCCAATTAGAAACGGTTGCCGCGGAAGCCGCCGCCGTTGCGGCCGCCACGGTCGCCACCGCGACCGCCGCGATCGTTACCACGGTTGCCGCCGAAGCCGCCACGGTTACCACCACGGTCGCCATAGCCACCACGGTTGCCGCCAAAGCCGCCACGACCGCCACGGTCGCCGCCACGGTCACCAAAGCCGCCACGGCCACCGCGATCGCCACCGCGACCGCCACGGTCGCCGCCACGGCCACCGCGATCGCCAAAGCCGCCGCGACCGCCACGGTCGCCGCCACGACCACCGCGATCGTCACGGCCGCCGCGAGGACCGCGGTCCTCGTCCAGGCCCATGGCGACGAGCGGAGCAATAACCTTATCGAGAGCGGCCATCAGCTCGGTGGCCTCCTCGTAAGAAAGCTCGGGCAGGAGCTTCTCCTTCTTGTTGGCAAGCTCGACCAGGCCCTCAGCGGCATCCTCGGCAGCGAAGACGACGATCTTGCGCATATCGCCCTCGGCGTCGTCGATGCGGCCGACCAGATCGGCAGCCTCGGCCTCGGCCATCAGACCATCGAGCTCGCGGAGGCGCATGCCGAGCAGGTCGGACATTTCCTTCTGCTCCATCTTGGGCTTAAGGTCAAGAAGCTTGATGGCGCGCTCGATGTTCGCCATGCGCTCGGCCTTGGCCTCCTCCTCCTTGGAAATAGCAAAGCGACGGCTACGCAGCAGGCGGGCGGCCTTCTGCATCTTGTCCATCAGCTCTTCGTCATCGTAATCAACGGCGGCCTCGACAACCTCGGCCTCCTCCTCGGCGGAAACCTCGCCAGCAGCCTCAACCTCGGCAGCTTCGGTCTCCACGGTCTCGACTGCCTCAACCTCGGCAGCCATGGTCTCGTTCTCGGTCTCGTTCATGATCTCTTCGTTCTCGGACATGAGACTCCTTCTTGGCCCTCTCGGGCATCATCGCCCCATTCGCGGGGCCCGTCGCGCACTCTTTGCGCTTTAAACATTCATGCCTCTCGGCAAAACGCCCATTAGTTTATGGTGTCGCCCGCCAATCTAGCTGCAGAATCTATGTGCACACATTAATGCGACATGTCGCGGTATCATGGCCTGAACCAAACGTGTCCACCCTAAGGAGCCCGCCATGATTAAGCCCATCATGAAATCCGAGTTCTTTTTGCGCCTGCCTTCCGAAGACGCCGGCCCAGAAGATGCCGCGACCGGACAGGATCTCCTGGATACGCTCCACGAGCATGAGCACGAGTGCGTGGGCCTCGCCGCCAACATGATTGGCGTGCGCAAACGCATCATCTGCGTAAAGGACGGCAACAGGGCGCTCCTGATGTACAACCCTCAAATTCTTGAGCAGGTCAATGCCTATCAGACGAGCGAAGGATGCCTCTCGCTGGTTGGTGAGCGCCCCTGTACCCGTTATCGCCGCATTAAGGTGGAGTATTTGGACGAGAACTTCGTCCACCGCATCAAAAACTTCTCGGGCTACACCGCCGAGATCATCCAACACGAAATCGACCACTGCAACGGGATTATTATTTAGTCCCGCCGATTCAAGAAAGCTCCCTGCAGCAAAACAACTGCAGGGAGCTTTTCATTGTGCGGAGTTTCTATCCCCTACGATTGACGGTAATGGTCGAAGAAGTCGGCGAGGTCTTCGAGAGACTCTTTGAGCACTTCCATGCGCGGCAGGTACACGATGCGGAAGTGGTCGGGCTCACCCCAGTTAAAGCCGCCGCCGCGCGTGATCAGGATCTTCTTCTCGTGCAGCAGGTCGAGGGCAAACTGCTCGTCGTCGGTGATGTTGAACTTTTTCACATCCATCTTGGGGAAGATATAGAACGCCGCGCGCGGCTTAACCACCGAGATGCCGTCGATCTTGCTGAGCGCCTCATACACAAAGTTGCGCTGCTCGTAAACACGACCGCCGGGACGGATGTAGTCGTTGACCGACTGATGGCCGCCGAGCGCCGTCTGGACGATCGACTGAGCAGGCACGTTGGAGCACAGGCGCATGTTCGAGAGCATATTGATGCCCATGATGAAGTCGCTCATGCAGCGCTGGTTGCCCGAAAGCACCATCCAGCCAATGCGATAGCCCGCGATCATGTGCGACTTGGAAAGGCCGCTAAACGTAATGCAGGGCAGATCGGGGGCGAGCGATGCAATGGAGACATGCTCGTAGCCGTCCATGCACAGGCGGTCATAGATCTCGTCGGCAAAAATCATGAGCTGGTGCCTGCGTGCAATCTCGACGATGCCCTCGAGTACCTCACGCGGATAGACAGAGCCCGTGGGGTTGTTGGGGTTGATGATGACGAGGGCCTTGGTCGCGCTCGTGATCTTGGACTCCATATCCTGCAGGTCGGGATACCAATCCGCTTGTTCATCGCACAGATAGTGCACGGGATGGCCGCCGGCAAGGGTTGCGCACGCCGTCCAGAGCGGATAGTCGGGGCTGGGGATCAGAATCTCGTCACCATTGTCGAGCAGCGCGTTCATCGAAAGCTGAATGAGCTCGGACACGCCGTTGCCCGTGTAGATATGTTCCATCTGAACATTGGGCAGGCCTTTGATCTGCGAGTATTGCATGATCGCCTTGCGCGCGGAGAACAAGCCGCGCGAGTTGGAATAGCCTTCGCAGTCGGGCAGCTGCTGGCGCATGTCCTTGATAACCTCGTCGGGCGTGCGGAAACCGAAGGGCGCCGGGTTGCCGATATTGAGCTTGAGGATGCGCTCGCCCTCGTCCTCCATACGGGCAGCCTCGTCGACGACGGGACCGCGCACGTCATACAGGACGTTCTCGAGTTTGGCGGATTTAGAAAAAGTACGCATGGTGGCGCTCCTTGCAATTTGAGCTGAGGGATGGGGTTCGGGCTTGGAAACGTTGCGGGGCGATGATGTCTCGTCTTGATCGGCGTCACCGGCGAGCAGCCAGGTAACATCGACCTCCAAGATGCGGGCGAGCAGCTCTGCCACATCGTGCCGCGGAATCGTCTTGCCGCTCACATATTGGCTCATCTGACTCTTGCCGAGTTTTTTGCCGAGCATCTCCGATGCGCGGATTATGTCCGACTGGCGAACGTCGCGATCGGACATAGCCTGTCGCAGGCGATCGCTAAACGTCTCTTGGGCCACTAGAACCTCCTTGCTGGCAAAGTTCAATTTACAGAACACGAATTGAACCTGAGTTCAATTTTGCAAGCAGTATAGCGCGGCGCATTATCCGAAAGTTCAATTTCACAAGAAAATGTACCGAGCCCCGAGAATCGTCCCAAAGTGGACAACAGGCACGCGCTTTTAGAGATATTCAAGGAATCGAGCGGCGGCAAGCGAAACGTCAGCCGTGCGATATATCGCATTGATCTGCCGATGGGGATGCCCCTCGAGCGGGCGCACGGCAACATCGAACTGGCAGCGGCGCAAGATGAGCGCGGGAAGAATGCTCACACCCAGACCGTCTTCGACCATGGCCATAATCGCGTAATCATCCCAGGTCGACAGCTTAGAGCGTACCGCCAGGCCCGCGCGGCGAAACAGCGGCGTAATCTCGTCGTCGCTACCGCGTTCCAGCAGAATAAACTGCTCGTTGGCCAAATCGGCAAGAGAGACGACCTCCGCGGTGGCAAGCGAGGAGTCCGCTGGCACCACGGCCATCAACTCGTCTTGTACCAACGGCCGCGACGCCATGCCGGCGCCGCGTGGTTCGCGCGGAATAAAGCCCAGGTCGCAGCGGCCTTCCGCCACCCATTGCTCAATCTCGGAGTAATCACCCATCAGCAGCTCGTAATCGACATCCGGGTGATCGGCGCGAAAGCGCGCGATCACCGACGGCAGCACGTGGGTCGCCACACTCGAAAACGTACCGATGCAGATTTTGCCGCGCATGAGCCCACGCATCTCATCCACCCGTCGCTGCAAGCGAGTGAATTCCTCGCATAGCGCCTCGACCGCCGGCATGACCTGCCGCCCGTCGGCAGAAAGCACCACGCCCTCGCGGCTGCGATCAAGCACCTTAAAACCCCAGTCTGCCTCAAGGTCGCCCACCATACGGCTCACACCCGACTGCGAATAGCTCAGCCGCTCTGCAGCGCGCGTAAAGCTGCCGGCACGCACCGTCTCGAGCAGCACTTGCATCTTTTGAATATTGGTCTCCACGGCACGTCCCCACCTTTGCATGAGTTTTTGTCATGTCATCCATGCATTATATTCGCTTTTCTTCTAAAGCCAGTTCACCCATAGTGAACATGCTCGGATATAGAGGGGATGTCAGCGCATGAACAACGGACTGTTTACGTACTTAGCAGCATTGCTATTGTTTGGCTCCAACGGCATCATCGCCGCTGCCATCGCGCTGCCGAGCTCCGATATCGTGCTACTACGCACGTTTTTGGGCGCACTCTCGCTTGTCACCATCCTCGCCATCACCCAACGCCATAAGTTGCAGGCGCCATCTCGTCCCCGCGAAGCCGCAGCCCTCCTCCTCTCGGGAGCCGCGCTGGGCGCTAGCTGGATTTTTCTGTTCCGCGCCTACCAGACGATCGGCGTCGGCGTATCCTCGCTGCTGTACTACTGCGGCCCCATCATTGTCATGGCGCTCTCCCCGCTCGTCTTTGGCGAAAAGCTGACCGGCGGCAAAATCGCCGGCTTTATCGCCGTTGCTTGCGGTGCTTTTCTCATTGCAGCGCAAGGTCTAGGCGGCAATATGCCCATTGCTGGTATCGCCTGCGGAATCGCCTCGGCATTTTGCTATGCGCTGATGGTCATCGCCAGCAAGGGTGCGCCACACATCGAAGGCCTCGAAAACTCCACGCTCCAGGTGAGCGCCGCCTTTGTGACCGCGCTGGTCCTCACGCTCATCACGCAGGGCGCCCCCTCGTTCTTCTCCCCCAGCATCGCCGCAGGCATCGATTGGCGCGCCGTCGCTATGCTCGGCGCCGTCAACACCGGTATCGGTTGCCTGCTCTACTTTAGTGCCGTCGCCAAGTTGCCCGTCCAGACCGTCGCCGTCGTCGGCTACCTCGAGCCGCTTTCGGCCGTCGTGTTCTCGGCCGTCCTTTTAGGCGAAGCCATAACACCGGTCCGTCTGATGGGTGCCGCACTTATCATCGGCGGCGCGATTTTTTGCGAACTCGCCGGCAAACGCGCAAACGCCAAGGCTGGCGTCGCCCAGCCAGCACGTGCTTAATAGCCCCTGCTTTGAAATGCCACCTGCGTACGTGAATAATCCCCAGATGGGGATTATTGTCTAAAACACCCCAATATGCCAAACTGCTCTTATATGTATAAAGATGGCATAAAGGTCTACTGCTCTTGGCAGAGGCCAGATGTCCAAGGGAGTCCACGTGGCACACAACAAGCTGGAGGCAAGCCTCCAAGACCAGTGTAGTCAAGGCGGGCGTGGAGCCATTCCCCTCTCCGCTGGCATGCTGCTCGTTACGCTCGGCGTCGTCTATGGCGACATCGGCACGAGCCCCATGTACACCATGAAATCAATCGTCGCCAACAACGGCGGCATCGGTACCGTCGGCGAGGACATGATCTTAGGAGCGCTTTCGCTCGTCATCTGGACCATGACGCTCGTGACCACGGTCAAATACGTGGTAATCGCCATGAAGGCCGACAACCACAACGAGGGCGGCATCTTCGCCCTGTTTAGCTTGGTGCGCAAAGTAGCGCCGTGGCTGATCCTTCCCGCCATGATCGGCGGCGCGGCGCTGCTCGCCGACGGCATCCTCACCCCCGCCGTCACGGTTACCACGGCCATCGAGGGTCTGCGCACCATCGAGTGGGGCCACGCGCTATTGGGTGACGGGCAAACCAACGTCATCATTATTACCATCATCATTATCTGCGGCCTGTTTGCCATGCAGCGCGCCGGTACCTCGTCGATCGGCAAGCTGTTCGGCCCGCTCATGACGCTGTGGTTCCTGTTCCTGGCAGGCGCCGGCCTGTTCAACATGCTCGGCAACCTGTCCATCCTGCGCGCGCTCAACCCCATCCGCGGCATCATGTTCCTGTTCTCGCCCATCAACCATTCGGGCATCATGGTGCTCGGCTTCGTCTTTCTGTCGACGACCGGCGCCGAGGCCCTCTACTCGGATATGGGTCATGTGGGCAAGGCCAACATCTACGCATCCTGGCCGTTTGTTAAGGCGGCCCTCATCCTTAACTATCTGGGCCAAGGAGCTTGGCTGCTCGCCAACAACTCCAATCCCCAGATGCTCGCAATGGATATCGTCAACCCGTTCTACATGATGCTTCCCGAGCCCCTGCGCCCCTTTGCCATCGTGCTTTCGGCCGTGGCGGCCATCATCGCCTCGCAGGCGCTCATCACCGGCTCGTTCTCGCTGGTATCCGAGGCCACGCGCCTCAACCTTATGCCGCATCTGCGCATCCACTACCCCAGCGACACCAAGGGCCAGCTCTATATTCCGCTCGTCAACAACATCATGTGGGTCGGCTGCATCTTCATCGTGCTGCTGTTCCAAAACTCCGAGCGCATGGAGAGCGCCTACGGCCTCGCCATTACCGTGACCATGCTCATGACCACGACGCTTTTGACGAGCTACATCGCCGGCATCCTCAAGCACAAGCTGGGCGCCTGCGTCTTCGCCCTGCTCTTCGGTGCCATTGAGCTGTGCTTCTTCGCCTCGTGCCTCACCATGTTCTTTGACGGCGGCTACGTCATGATCTTCTTGGCCTCGCTGCTGTTTGGCCTTATGTATGTGTGGCGCCGCGGCACCGCCATCGAGCGCACGCAAACGATCCTGCTGCCCGTCTCCAAGTACATTGACCAGCTCGACCGCCTGCGTAACGACGAGACCTACCCCGTGCTCGCCGACAATCTGGTGTTCCTCACCAACAGCCCCGACCCGCTCACGCTCGACCGCGACGTGCTCTATTCCATCCTTGACAAGCATCCCAAGCGCGCCAAGGCATACTGGTTCATCAACGTGCACGTTACCGATGAGCCCTATACGCACGAGTATTCCGTCGAGACCTTTGGCACGGACTTTTTGTTCCGCGTGCGCCTGGACCTGGGCTTTAAGGTCAACCAGCGCATCAACGCCTACCTGCGTCAGATCGTCGGCGACCTGATGGCCTCGGGTGAGCTGCCGCCGCAGCACCACACCTATTCCATCTACGAGACACGCGGCAACGTGGGCGATTTCCGTTTTTGCATGCTGCGTAAGATGCTTGCCCCCGAAACGGACATCAACCGCAATGACCACCGCGTCATGGCCATCAAGTACGCCGTCCGCCGCGCCTGCGGAAGCCCGGCACGCTGGTACGGTCTTGAGAACTCGGCCATCATCATCGAGTACGTGCCCCTCTTTGCCCGTATGCGTCCGGCAGTCAAGCTTGTACGCACCCAGGTGCCGCTCGAGGTTCAGATCGAAGAGGCCGAGGAAATGGAAGTCGATATCTTCTCGGACGACCTGGTCAACGGCAACGAAGCCGGTAGGAACATGAACGTCGACCCCACCGAGTTGCTCGAGAGCGTCGCCGATACGCCCGAACAGCAACTGCTCGACGGCCTCGAGAGCGAACAGCTCAACGACGCCAACTTCTAGCGACGTCACAAATCAACGACAGCGGCCCTGCATCTCACGGTGAACTGCCTCCCATTTCTTGGAGATGAGAAATGGGAGGCTTTTTATGCGTGTCGACTTGAGAGTGAAACACGACATCGAGGCCAGGAGGGCGGCGATCGGGCTCTTCGAGCGAGGGCACGGCTTCAAGTCGGCGGCGAAGGCGCTGTCGGTCCCGCGCAACACCGTGAGACAATGGCTCTACGTATACCGGTCGTTCGGAAGCGAGGTGCTGCTATCCATGGACGGCAAGCAGACCAGGTACACATACGAGCAGAAGGTCGCCGCCGCCTCGGCCGTGGTCGACGGCGGCATGAGCAAGCGGGATGCCATGGAGGCGTTCGGGGTCATGTCCCTGGCGCCGCTCAAGAGATGGTGCGCGCTCTACCGCGAGGGCGGCGCCGAGGCGCTCAGGCCCAAGCCCAAGGGCAGGCCGAGGGGGTCCGGCCCCAAGTCGCGCGGGCGCACCCGCGAGCAGGAGCTCGAGGAGCGCTGCCGAAGGCTCGAGACCGAGGTGGCCTACCTAAAAAAATTGCGTGCCCTGGTCGGGAGGGACGGGCTCTGACCAGGGCGAAGGTCGAGGCCGTGAGCGCCCTGCGCGAAGAGGGGTACGAGCTGGGGCGCCTGCTGGAGTGCGCCGGCATGGCCCGGTCCAGCTACTACTACGCGCTGTCGCACCCGGCCAGGCCGACGCGCCCGGAGCTGCGGGACGCGGTGGCGGAGATCTTCTCGCGCACGGCCAACGGGTGCGGCCACCGCCAGGTCGCCATGTGCCTGCGCGCCGAGCTGGGCGCGCGCATAGCCTGCAAGACCGTGCTCAAGATGATGCGGGAGATGGGGGTCCGCTGCGGCATCCGCCGCGAGACCGACTACCATAGGTACAATTCGTACAGGGGCGTCGTGGGCGAGACGTTCGAGAACGTCATCGGGCGCGACTTCGCCGCCGACGGGCCGTGGCAGAAGATGGGCACCGACGTCACCGAGTTCAAGCAGCCCTGGGGCAAGGCCTACTTCGCGCCGGTGTACGACTTCGGCAGCAAGGAGATAGTCGCGTGGTCGACGTCGACCAGCCCGGACATGGCGCAGCAGGCCGAGCTGCTCGACCGGCTGCTGGCGAAGATGCCCGAGGGCGCGACGCCGGTGCTCCACAGCGACATGGGCTGGCAGTACCAGCACGCCGCATGGTGCGGGAGGCTGAGGGACGCCGGGATCGTCCAGAGCATGTCCAGAAAGGGCAACTGTATCGACAACGGCGCCACCGAGCAGGTCTTCGGCCACATGAAGGACGAGTTCTTCCGGGGAAGGACATGGCCCGACTTCGAGTCCTTCAAGGCGGACCTGGACGCGTACATCGCCCATTGGAACACGAGGCGGAGGCAGGTTAAACTGAAGGGGCTGACCCCGGAGGAGTTCCGGAACCAGCCCCTTGCGGCGTAGTTCTTATTTAAGACGTCCAAGTTTTGGGGTGCAGTTCA
>DBEZGO010000007.1:0-9818 GCA_048189345.1 Collinsella sp. | reverse complement strand
GGAGGCGCCGCGCGCTCGGGCGGCGCGCCAAGGAGATCGTGGACGAGATAGTCGAGAGGCGCGGTCTAAAGAAGGAGTAATATCGGGACTTGCAGCGACGGACCTCAGGACACTCTTACACCACGTCCGCGCGCGCGACCGTCCTGCGCCCCCGTTTTCTTGGCATTGCGGTTGTTTGCCGCCGGTTTTTACGCCGCTTCGTCGAACTGCGAGTTGTACAGGTCGGCGTAGAAGCCGCCCTGGGCGAGCAACTCGTCGTGCGTGCCCTTCTCGACGATGTCGCCGTCGCGAATTACCAAGATCACGTCGGCGTTGCGGATCGTGGACAGGCGGTGCGCGATAACAAAGCTGGTACGGCCCTGCATCAGCGCATCCATGGCACGCTGAATAAGCTCCTCGGTACGAGTGTCAACGTTGGAGGTTGCCTCGTCCAGAATTAGCGCCGGGCGGTCGGCCAAAATGGCGCGGGCGATGGTCACGAGCTGGCGCTGACCCTGCGACAGGTTAGTGCCCTCCTCGTTGATCATGAAATCGTAGCCGCCGGCGAGCGTATGGATAAAGTGGTCGCAACGCGCGGCACGCGCAGCGGCCTCGACCTCGGCATCGCTCGCATCGGGGCGTCCGTAGCGGATGTTCTCGCGGATGGTGCCGTTAAACAGCCAGGTATCCTGCAGTACCATGGCAAACTCGCCGCGCAGTGCCGCACGGTCCCAGTCGCGCACGTCGACGCCTTCGACGCGCAGCGAACCGCCGTCCACGTCGTAAAAGCGCTGCAGCAGCTTAATGAGCGTGGTCTTGCCGGCGCCGGTGGGGCCGACGATGGCGATGGTCTGGCCGGGCTGCGCCTCGCAGCTAAAGTCGTGGATGATGGTCTTGTCGGGCGTGTAGCCAAACTTGACATGGTCAAACTCCACGTGGCCGGGGCGCTTTTCGGGAATCTGCGCGTCGGCCTTCTGCTCCTCCTCGGGCGCGGCCAGGAACTCAAACACGCGCTCGGTGGCGGCGGCCATCGACTGCATCGTGTTGCTCACGTTGCCCAGCTGCTGCACGGGCTGCGTAAAGTTGCGAACGTACTGGATAAAGCTCTGGATGTCGCCGGGCGTGGCATTGCCGGTCAGCGCGAGCTGCGCACCCACCACGACGACGCCCACGTAGCCCATGTTGCCCACCAAGCTCATAAGCGGCATCATCAGGCCCGACAGGAACTGCGAGCGCCAGCCACTAATAAAGAGGCGGTCGTTTTGACGGTCGAACTCCTCGATCGAAGCCTCGGCGCGGTCGAACACCTGAATGACGTTTTGACCGGCAAAGTCCTCCTCGATAATGCCGTTGACGGCGCCCAGGACCTGCTGCTGCTCGCGGAAGTACGGCTGCGAGAAGTGAATCATCACCATCAAGATAATTGCGGCTGCCGGCAGCGTGAGCACGGTGACGCCGGTGAGCGGCAGGCTGATCGACAGCATCATGACGAGCACGCCGATAATCTGCGTGACGGACGTAATAAGCTGCGTCACGCTCTGGTTGAGCGACTGGCCGAGCGTATCGACGTCGTTGGTGATGCGGCTGAGCACGTCGCCCTTGCTGTGGCCGTTGAAGTAGCTCATCGGCACGACGGCAATCTTGGCGGCGATTTCCTTGCGCATGCGGTAGCAGATCTTTTGCGTGACGCCGGTCATGAGCCAGCCCTGGACCAGGCTGCAGACAGAGCTCGCCAGATACAGGCAGAGCAAAAAGCCGAGCGTCTTGGCGATCCAGTCAAAGTCGACATCGCCGGTACCGTTGACCTTGGCGACCAGGCCTTCGAACAGCTTGGTCGTAACCTGGCCGAGCACCTTGGGTCCCACAATGTTAAAGATGACCGAGCACACGGCAAAGGCGACGGCGGCAAATACGGCAATCTTGTGCTGGCCGATATAGCCGAGCAGCTGCCTCATGGTGCCCTTAAAGTCCTTGGCCTTTTCGCCGCGACGCATGCCGCCCATGCGGCCCATGGGACCACGCTGGCGGGTGGGCTTGGGAATCTGAGTCTTGGTCTCGTCTGCCATTAGCGCTCGCCTCCTTCCATGACGGCTGCAATTTCTTCTTGGGTAAGCCCCAGCTCCTCGGCGGAAAGCTGTGACTGTGCGATCTCCAGGTACGCCGGGCAGCTGCGCAGCAGCTCCTCGTGCGTGCCGGTGCCCACTACGTGGCCGTCGTCGAGCACGATGATCTGGTCGGCGTGCATGATGGTCGCGATGCGCTGGGCCACGACCACGAGCGCGGCGTCGGTGACGTTTTTGGCCAGCTCTTCGCGCAGGCGCGCGTCGGTCTTGTAGTCGAGGGCGCTAAACGAATCATCGAACACCACGACCTCGGGCTTTTTGGCCAACGCGCGGGCGATGGCCAGACGCTGGCGCTGACCGCCCGAGACATTGGAGCCGCCCTGGCTAATGGGGGAGTCGTACCCGTCCTCGCGCTCGGCGATAAAGTCCTCCGCCTGGGCGACGTGTGCTGCCTGGCGCATATCCTCGTCACTCACCATGTCGCCGGCAAACTTGAGGTTGCTCTCGACGGTACCCGAGAACAGACGACCCTGCTGCGGAATATAACCGATGCGGCGGCGCAGCTCAGAGAGGGTCATGTCGCGCACGTCGATGCCGTCGAGCGAAATGCTGCCGCCCGTGACGTCGTACAGGCGCGGAATCAACTGTACAAGCGTGGACTTGCCCGAGCCCGTGGAACCAATGATGCCGAGCATCTGGCCGGCGTGCGTGGTGAAGTTTACGCCGCTAATGACGTCGGCGCGGGCATCGGGATACTGGAAGCTCACGTCGCGGAAGGTGAGCTCACCGCGCGGCGCGCTGGCTGCGGGCAGTTTGGGCGAGGCGGGGTCGTTGATGCTCGTGGGGCAAGTGATGACCTCTTCCACGCGCTCGGCTGCGACCTCGGCGCGGGGCAGGATGACCGAAACCATGGTGAGGATCATAAACGCCATGACGATCTGCATGGTGTAGGAGATAAACGCCATCATGTTGCCGACCTGCATCACGCCGTCGGACACGCCCTGCGCGCCAAACCAGACGATAAGCACGGTGATGCAGTTCATGACAAGCATCATGAGCGGCATCATAAAGCTCATGGCTCGGTTAGTGTAGAGCTGCGTGGTCATTAGGTCGAGCGAAGCCTTGTCAAAACGCTCGAGCTCATGCTCTTCGCGGTTGAACGAACGGATAGGCATAAGGCCGTCGAGCAGCTCGCGAGCGGTAAGGTTCACACGGTCCACAAAGCTCTGCATCTTTTTGAACTTGGGCATGGTGAGGCCCATGAGCACGCCGACGACGGCCGAGACCGCGATGATGGCCACGGCGATAGTCCACTCCAGGCCGGTGTGGTTGGCCAGGACGCGCATGACGGCGACGATGCCCATGACGGGGGCCATCAGGCACATGCGGATAAACAGGGTTGCGGCCATCTGGATCTGCTGAATGTCGTTGGTGCAGCGGGTGATGAGCGAGGCCTGGCTAAACTTGCCCACCTCGGCCGGCGAGAAGTGCATAACCTTGTTGAAGGTCTCGCGGCGCAGGTCGCGGGCGATGGAGCAGGCGGTGCGCGAAGCCACGGCACCGGTCAGGATGGTGGCGACGAGCGACACCAGGCACAGGCCAAACATCGTGGTCGCCATGCGGCCCAGGTAGGCGTTCTGCACGTCGGCGGGGTCGATGCCCTGCGCCTTGTACTCGTCTTGCACATAGCTCACGGCGCGTTGGGTCACGATGGAGCCCGACATGGAGCCCATTTTGTCTGCCATATCGTTGGCGCCCTCGACGAGCTTGCCCTGGTCGATTAGGCCGCCTTCAACGCCTAGACGCAGGCTCTTCATGGTGATCTTGCCACCGTCGGCATCAATCTGCTTTTGCATGCTCTGCGCCGCTGCGGCCTTCTGCTGCATCTCGGCGAGTTGCTCGGGCGTCATCGCCGCCATCTGCTCGGGCGTGGGCATGGCCTGAGCGGCGCCGCCATCGCTTGCCTCGGTAGATGCGCCGGTCATGTCGCCCATGGAGTTGGCATCGATGCCCTGGTTGAACGAAAGGACGACAGTCTCGGGGAGGCTCATGATGTCGGCAATCTTGCCGCCGTCGGCGCGCTCCTCCTCGGTGCCCTTGTACGTTCGAATGCCGTTATTGTCCGCCTTGCCAAACACAGCCTCCACAGCTTTGGCGTCCTTGGAGCTCATGAAGAGTTCGAGGTCGTCGAGCGATTCGGCGCGGATGGTGTCGGGCACGGGCGACGCGATGCCGCCTTGCTGTACACCCACGTCGACGATGTCGCTCATATAGGTAGGCAGCGCCAGATCGGCGTTGCAGCTGATTACGATAAGTACGATAGCTGCGAACAGTGCCAGGATATGCTTTTTAAAGAGCTTGAGAATCCTCACTCGGCATCTCTCCTTTCTTGATTGCGGTCGATAATTTCGTTGGCACGCCTTAGAAGACGCACCATCTCTTGGGTATCTGTTTCGCCGAGCTGCTCGAGGAAAGCCGCAGTGCGGTTCTCGAATTCCCGACGTTTGATTTCGAGATCCTGGAATCCCTTGTCGGTCACCGTGACGTGTACGCGACGACGGTCGGTCTTTGAGTGCTCGCGCTCGACCCAGCCCTTGGCTTCGAGAGCGCGTAGGATATTGGCGATGCGGGCACTCGAGACCCAGGCGCGATCAGCGAGTTCGCTCGGCGTGAGCGAACCGCCGGCGAGTATGAGGGCGCGCATGACGGCCATCTCGCCGCCGAGGGCTTTGTCCGCAAAGCGCGAAATGCGCTGATGCATGCTGCCGAACTCGGTAAGGAGCTGACGCCCAAGTTCACGGAAATCG
The DNA here is from genome assembly GCA_048189345.1 of Collinsella sp. Taxonomy (GTDB): domain Bacteria; phylum Actinomycetota; class Coriobacteriia; order Coriobacteriales; family Coriobacteriaceae; genus Collinsella. The sequence continues at coordinate 4,969 of DBEZGO010000007.1, read as the reverse complement.
GTATCTTCCACCGAAAACCCCTAACACTAGAAACTATTTTCGGTGGAAGATGATACCACCATACGCGGGCCTCATACAGTGGGCAATATTAAGAGCTCATAAAGACTTAAAATCATTCAATTGCTGAAGCGTTTCAAAGAACTATCATGCCCGCGGTTAGGCGAGGGGTTGTCACCACCATGACGACTGGGACTCATAATAAGCGCCACGTGCGATGCTCCAACTTCCCGCAAGGAGACACCTAAATAAAGGGGGAATGGAGTCATGGCATTTGACTTCACGGGCAAGACCGCGATTGTCACGGGCGGCACTCAGGGCATTGGCCTCGAGATCGCCAAGGGCATCGTCGCGGGCGGCGGACATGTCGCGCTCATCGCAAGGAACGCTGCTAAGGGCGAGGCCGCTGTGGCCGAGCTTGGCGAGGGCAACAAGTTCTATCAGCTCGATGTCGCCGATGCGCCCAAGGCGCGCGAGACCGTCGAGCAGATTTTTACGGACCTGCCGCAAACCAACATCCTGATCAACTGCGCTGGCGTCATCAGCACCAAGAAGTTTGACGAGATCGATGACACCGAGTGGCGTCGCACCATCGACATCAACCTCAACGGTACCTTCACTATGATGAACGCCGTGTACCCGCACTTTAAGGCGGCCCATGCCGGCACTATCGTCAACGTGAGCTCTGTTGCTGGCAAGATCGGTGGTGGCCTGCTCGGCACCGCGGCTTACGCGAGCTCCAAGGCCGGTGTTAACGGTCTAACCAAGGCAGTCGCCAAGGAAGGCGGCAAGTTTGGCGTCCGCTGCAACGCCGTGTGCCCGTCGCTCACGTTGACCGATATGACCTCGATTCTCTCTGACGAGAACTCTCAGCGCATCATCAACGGCATTCCTCTGGGCCGCGCCGCCCAGGCAAGCGAGCCCGCGCAGATGGTGCTCTTCTTTGCCTCCGACCTTGCCAGCTTCGTGAACGGCGAGATCGGTGACTGCGACGGTGGCATCGTTCTGGACGGGTAATACCCCGCGACGATAATTCGGCGACGGCTCCTGCGACTCGGGACCGTCGCCTTCTTTCTGACAAAGGCGCGTGCGGCTACGATTCGCATGCATCCAAAGGAGATATATATGAGTGAATCGACTGCGGTGGAGGCGCCGGCGGCAAAGGAGCCGTTCTTTAAGATGTCCTCCATCCCGGGTGCCAATATTTTGGTGCCGCTTTTGCTGGGCTGCCTGCTCAACACGCTGTTCCCCGACCTGTTCAAAACGCTCGGCAGTTTTACGCTCGGCATGACCCAGCAGGGCGCAGGCCCGCTTGTTGGCGCTTTTTTGCTCATCGTCGGTACGACGATTTCGTTTAAGAGCGCTCCTGCCGCCGCTGCCCGCGGCGCCATCATCATCGCCGTCAAGCAGATCGTGGTCGTTGCCGTGTCGCTGCTCATCCTTTATGTGTTCAACGACAACCTGTTTGGTATCTCGGCCATGGTGATGCTGGCCGCTTGCACGGGTGCGAACAACGCTATGTACGCTGGACTGATGGGCACCATGGGCAATGAGGCCGAACGTGGTGCCGTCGCAATCACCACGCTGGTTGTCGGCCCTCCGGTCACGATGATCGTGCTCGGCGCTGCCGGTCAGGCTCCGATCGGCTGGTCGCTCGTGGGCGCCATCCTGCCGATCGTCGTTGGCATTATCCTGGGTAACCTCTTCCCCAGCTTTAAGAAGATGATGGCACCGGCACTTTCCGCCATCATCGTGCTCGTCTTCTTTGCCATGGGCTCGACCATGACCTTTGGCCAGCTTATCAACGGTGGTCTTCCCGGCATCCTGCTCGGCGTGATCTGCTCGGTGGTCTTTGCAATTCCCGTCATCGCGGTCGATAAACTCACGGGCGGTACGGGTGTCGCAGGTGCGGCCATTTCGAGCTGCGCCGGAGCCAATGTGGCCACGCCTGCTGCCATGGCAAGCGTCAACGAGGCCATGTACGGCGGCGCGGTGCTCGCGACGGCTACGGCGCAGGTCGCAGCATGTGCTATCGTGACGGCCATTTTGACCCCGCTGGTCACCAGCTGGTGCTACAAGCATTTTGAGGGTCAGGGCCACAGCAAGGCAACGACCGACAAGGCCGCCGCAGCCGCCTAATGCCAAGCGGCAATCAAAGCTAAATAACTAACCATGCCACAGGGCGGTCCCGGGGGGAAATCCCGTGGCCGCCCTGCAGTTTCTGTAGGGTCTCTGGGACACTTTACCCTGCTAAAGCTGGCATAACAGCTAGAGCGAAGGTCGTACAAAGGCAAGGAAAAATAACATACAAATCGGTGAACGGTAGTTGTTCGCGCTCGCATTTCCTGCGGGTTTGTAAAAAACGCCCTTATGATATAAAAAAAGAAACATATAACAGCCCAGATGGAGAGGGTCGCTATGTTATCCTTCTCAAACGGGTGAAATCTTGGGTTTTGGGTTGTAGTTCCAAGGTGGACAAACGTTTTTCTCTGCACCAACGTGTGGTGAAGAACGGAAGAAGCCGGTAGTGCAAGCCGAACATTCAAGAATTCAATAAGCAGCGGTGTGAGAGAGCGCCGCATTACACGTAACTAGGAGCGTGGTTACACAATGCAGGAGGCATGGGAAGGCTTCAAGGAAGGCATCTGGACGGGAGAGGTTGACGTCCGAGACTTCATCCAGAAGAACTACACCCCCTACGAGGGCGACGAGTCGTTCCTCGCCGGCCCGACCGAGCGTACCAAGGAGCTGTGGGGCGAGGTTCTCGACCTGCTGCTTAAGGAGCGCGAGCAGGGCGGTGTCCTCGATATGGACACCAAGACCGTCACGGGTATCGTGAGCCACCCCGCTGGCTACATCGATAACGCCCACCGCGAGAAGGAGACCATCGTCGGCCTCCAGACCGACAAGCCGCTCAAGCGCGCGCTGCACGTCAACGGTGGTATCCGCATCGCTTGCCAGGCTGCCAGCCAGCACGGCTACAAGGTCGACGAGAACGTTGTCGAGCGCTACACCTTCGAGCGCAAGACCCACAACGCCGGCGTCTTCGATGTCTATACCCCCGAGATGCGTGCTTGCCGCTCGGCTCACATCATCACCGGTCTGCCCGATGGCTATGGCCGCGGCCGCATCATCGGCGACTACCGTCGTGTTGCCCTGTACGGCGTCGACTACCTGATCAAGGACAAGGAGGCCCAGAAGGCTTCCACCCCGACGGTCATGACCGCCGACAACATCCGCGATCGCGAGGAGCTGCAGGAGCAGATCCGCGCCCTCGGCGAGCTCAAGATGATGGCCGAGACCTATGGTTTCGACATTTCCAACCCTGCTACCAACACGCAGGAGGCCATCCAGTGGATGTACTTCGCCTACCTCGCTGCCGTCAAGGAGCAGAACGGCGCCGCTATGTCCATCGGCCGTACCTCTACGTTCATCGACATCTACGCTGAGCGCGACCTTGCCAACGGTACCTTCACCGAGGAGCAGATCCAGGAGTTCGTGGATCACTTCATCATGAAGCTCCGCATGGTCAAGTTTGCCCGTACCCCCGAGTACCAGGCCCTGTTTACCGGCGATCCGCAGTGGGTCACCGAGTCCATCGGCGGCATGGGTGTTGACGGCCGTACGCTCGTTACCAAGATGAGCTACCGCTACCTGCACACGCTCGAGAACATGGGCACCAGCCCCGAGCCCAACATGACCGTTCTGTGGTCGACCCGTCTGCCCGAGAACTTCAAGAAGTTCTGCGCCAAGACTTCTGTCGCCAGCTCCTCGATCCAGTACGAGAACGACGACCTCATGCGCGTCTATCACGGCGACGACTACGGTATCGCCTGCTGCGTGTCCTCCATGCGCATTGGCAAGGAGATGCAGTTCTTCGGCGCTCGCGCCAACCTGGCCAAGTGCCTGCTGTACGCACTCAACGGCGGTGTTGACGAGGTCTCCAAGAAGCAGGTCGGCCCCAAGTATCGCGCCGTCGAGGGCGATACGCTCGATTACGACGACGTTGTGGCCAAGTACAACGACATGATGAAGTGGCTCGCTGGCGTGTACGTCAACTCGCTGAACATCATTCACTACATGCACGACAAGTATTGCTACGAGCGTATCCAGATGGCTCTGCACGACAAGCACGTGCACCGCTGGTTCGCTACGGGCATCGCTGGCCTTTCCGTCGTGGCTGACTCCCTGTCCGCCATCAAGTACGCCAAGGTCCACCCCGTCCGTGACGAGAACGGCATCATCGTCGACTTCGAGACCGAGGGCGAGTTCCCCAAGTACGGTAACGACGACGACCGCGTCGACCAGATCGCTCACGACGTTGTGCACCAGTTCATGGAGTACATCCGCATGAACGACACCTACCGCAACTCCGTGCCCACGACCTCGGTTCTGACCATTACCTCCAATGTCGTGTACGGTAAGAAGACCGGTTCCACGCCTGACGGCCGCAAGGCTGGTCAGCCGTTCGCCCCGGGTGCTAACCCCATGCACAAGCGCGATAGCCACGGCGCCATCGCTTCGCTGTCTTCGGTTTCCAAGCTCCCGTTCCGCGATGCTCAGGACGGCATCTCCAACACCTTCTCCATTATCCCGAGTGCGCTCGGCAAGGAGGACCAGGTGTTCTTTGGCGATATCGACCTTGATCAGCTGGGCGAGTAACTATTGTTAGTGCTATACTAACAATAACGATTACTGATTAGCGCGCCGGTTTCGGCCGGCGCCTATTAATCGAAGGAGACACATTATGAAGGTTTCTGAAGTTTCTGAGACTCAGGCCGATAACCTGGTCCACATGCTCGACGCTTACGCCGAGAAGGGTGGCCACCACCTGAACATCAACGTCTTCAACCGTGAGACGCTGCTTGACGCTCAGGCTCACCCCGAGAAGTACCCGCAGCTGACCATCCGCGTTTCCGGCTATGCCGTGAACTTCCACACGCTCACCAAGGAGCAGCAGGACGAGGTCATT
>DBEZGO010000006.1:0-4876 GCA_048189345.1 Collinsella sp. | reverse complement strand
CGGCCGAGCGTCTTGGGGCCAACGGGCATCTTCATGGGCTCACCGGTATCGGTGGCGATGAGGCCGCGCTGCAGGCCGTCGGTCGAGGACATGGCGACCGTGCGGACGACGCCGCCCGGAAGCTGGCTCTCGACCTCGAGGATCGTGCTCAGGTGACCGATCGGGGTCTCGGCCTCGACCGTGAGCGCGTTGTAGATCGGGGGCACCGCGCCGTCAAACTTGACGTCGACGACAGGGCCGATGATTCGCACGATGCGACCATCACCGGCAGTCGTCTTCTTGGTGGCTTCCTCGACCGCAAGCTTTACGGTGTTATTAGCCATTACTGTTCCTCCAATGCTGAGGCTCCGCCGACGATCTCGTTAATCTCGGTCGTGATCGAAGCCTGGCGCACGCGACTATACGTGCGGGTAAGGGTCGAGATGATCGCGGTGGCGTTTTCCGTCGCGGAGTGCATGGCCTTGCGGCGTGCACCCTGCTCGGCAGCCGCCGAATCGATCAGGGCCTGGTAGATGACCGTCAGGATATAAGACGGCACAAGCTTGCCGAGAACATGCTCGGGAGAGGGCACGAACTCGAACGTGGACGAGATGCGCTTAGGGGCGTCGGTCTCGTTCTTACGCGGACCGTGGGCCATAGCGATCATCTCGGGGTCGAGCGGCAACAGATGCTCGACGCGAAGCTCCTGATCCACGCGGTTCTTGGCGTGGTGGTAGACAAGCTCGACACGGTCAAGCTCACCGGCACGATACGCATCGCAGATATGAGAGGAGATCATGCGGGCCTGATTGAAATCGGGCTCAGAGGAGTTGCCCTCAAAGTGCATGACGACGTTTGCGCGGTCACGGAAATACGTGGCCGGTTTGCGCCCACACGCGATAATCTCGCACTCGATGCCGTCGTTCGCCCAAGAAGCGGCGAGCTTTTCGGCCGTGCGCTCCACCGTCGTATTGAAACCGCCGGCAAGGCCGCGGTCCGAGGCAATAACGACAATCAGGCCATGCTTGACGCTCTCATGCTTCTGCAGCATGGGATCGGTGCCCGAACAGGAGGCGTCGCCGGCGACCGTCAACATGACGTCGGTCAGCGCCTCCTTATAGGGCTCGGCCTGCTTGGAGCGATCGAGGGCACGACGGATCTTGGCCGTAGAGACCATCTCCATCGTGCGCGTGATCTGCTTGGTCGTGGTAACCGAGGAGATTCGCTTCTTAATGTCGCGAAGGTTGGCCATGGGGCTTAGTTCTCCTCTGATCCAGAAACATCCGAATGGTGCTTGGCCATGAACTGCTGCTTGAAATCGCCGATGACGCGCAAGAGCTCAGCCTTAGTGTCATCATCGATCTTCTTGGCGCGAACCTTGTCGAGCAGCGAGCCAAAGCCATTGTCCATGTACTCGATGAGCTCGGCACGGAAAGGCAGCACGTCGGCAATCTCCAGGTCATCCAGGAAGCCCTCGTTGCCAGCGAACAGCGTAACGATCTGCTCGCCAACCTCAAACGGCTTGTAACGCGGCTGCTTAAGGAGCTCAGTCATGCGAGCGCCGTGGGTAAGCTGCTTTTGCGTGGCCTCGTCGAGGTCGGAGCCGAACTGCGTGAAGCCGGCGAGCTCCTGGTACGAAGCAAGGTCCAGACGGAGGTTGCCGGCGACCTGCTTCATGGCCTTGGTCTGCGCGTCGCCACCGACGCGGGACACGGAAATGCCCACGTCGACTGCCGGGCGCTGGCCCTGGAAGAAGAGCTCGGACTGCAGGTAGATCTGACCATCGGTAATGGAAATGACGTTGGTCGGAATGTAGGCCGAGACGTCGCCGTCCTGGGTCTCGATGATCGGAAGAGCCGTCATGGAGCCATAACCGTTCTTCTTGGACATCTTGACTGCACGCTCGAGCAGACGAGAGTGCAGGTAGAAGATGTCGCCAGGATAGGCCTCGCGTCCGGGCGGACGATGCAGCGTCAGAGACATCTGACGGTAAGCCACAGCCTGCTTGGACAGGTCGTCGTAGATGACGAGCACGTGGCCACCGGGGTTGGTCTCGCTGGCGGGCTTGCCGTCCTCACCGTTGTACATGAAGAACTCGCCGATAGCGGCACCGGCCATAGGCGCGATGTACTGCATAGGGGCGGAATCGGCAGCGGTGGCCGAAACGATGATGGTGTAGTCGAGCGCACCGTGCTGAGCGAGGGTCTCGCGGATGTTGGCAACCGTGGAGGCCTTCTGGCCGATGGCGACATAGATGCAGACCATGCCCTTGCCGCGCTGGTTGAGGATAGCGTCGATGGCGATGGCGGTCTTACCGGTCTTACGGTCGCCGATGATGAGCTCACGCTGACCGCGGCCAATAGGCACCATGGAGTCGATAGCGAGCAGACCGGTCTGAACCGGCTCACACACCGGGGTACGGTCGATGACGCCGGGGGCCTTGAACTCGATGGGGCGACGGTGCGTGGCGACGATGTCGCCCAGGCCGTCGATGGGCTGGCCGAGCGGATTGACGACGCGGCCGAGCATGGCGCGGCTCACAGGGATATCCATAATGCGGCCAGTGGTGCGGCACTCGTCGCCTTCCTTGATGGAGTCGACGGCACCAAACAGAACGGCGCCGACCTCGTCACGGTCAAGGTTCTGGGCAAGGCCGAAGACGGTCTCACCGGTATCGGAGCTCTTGAACTCCAGAAGCTCGCCTGCCATGGCGCTCTTGAGGCCGGAGACGCGCGCGATGCCGTCGCCTACCTCGTCGACCGTTGAAACCTCATGCGTATCGACCGTCGCGGAGAGGCTCGTGAGCTGCTCCTGCAGTTTCTTGGCGATATCCTGGGCATTGAGGGTTTCGGACATTAGGCTTCACCTCCGTACGAATTAGCAGAGTTTGCGAGGGTCTCCTGCGCGATGCGCAGCTGCGTCTTGACGGAAATGTCACGACGCTCGCCGCGGGCCTCGAGCACCAGGCCGCCCACGATAGACGGGTCGACCTGCTCGATAAGGAATACCTTGCGGCCGAAGTCCTGCTCGCATTTCTTAGTGATGGTTTGACGCAGCTCGTCGTCGAGCGGGATCGCCGTGGTGACGGTCACGCCCACTACATCCTCGTCTTCCTCGGCAACATACTTAAAGGCAGCTGCCACCTTGGGAAGAAGGTCGAGCTGGTCGCGCTTGGACATGGTGTCGAGCACGGCGATGATCTCGGGGCTGGCAGAAGCCAGACGCTCGATCATCTCGAGGTCCTCGAACACATGGTTCTCGGCCTTAGCGGCTTCCAGAAGGGAGCGCGCGTAGGTCTCGAGCACCTTGTCCTGATAGCGGCTAGTCGGCATTCAGGCTACCTGCTTCCTGGATGTAGCGCTCGATGAGCTTCTTCTGCTCGGCATCGTCCTCGAGTGCCTCGCCCACGATCTTGGTGGCGACGGCAACGGACAGGTCGGCGATGGAGCTCGCGGCACCGGCGTAGATGGACTTGCGCTCGTCCTCGACGGTCGTATGAGCCTTGGCGATGATCTCCTCGGCCTCCTTGTGAGCAGCCTCGATGATGCGGGCGCGCTCGGACTCGGCGTCCTTACGGGCCTCGAGAACAATGTCGGCAGCCTGACGACGGGCGTCGGTGACGATCGAGTCGGACTCAGCGCGCTTGGCGATAGCCTCCTGCTTGGTCTTCTCGGCCTCGTCGAGGCTCTCCTCGATCTTCTTGCCGCGCTCCTCCATGGTTTTCATGATGCCCGGCAGGGCGACCTTGGCCAGCACGATCCAGATAATCAGGAAGGCGATAAGCGCCGGGATGAACTCCGCCATCTTAGGGATGAGGATGTCCGCACCGGCAGCGCCGTCCTCAGCGAACGCGGAAACCGGCATGAGCAGCGCGGCCGCGGACGCGGAGAGTGCGATCGCGCTCTTCTGGGATGAAAGATTCATACTTGACGCTCCGTGCTATTTAACGATCAGCGCGACAACGAAGCCGATCAGAGCCAGAGCCTCGCCGAAGGCGGAGCCCATGATGAAGACGGTGAACACGCGGCCCTGGACCTCAGGCTGACGGGCCATAGCACCCGTAGCACCCAGAGCAGACAGGCCGATAGCAAGACCAGCGCCGATAACACCGAGACCGTAACCGATAACTCCCACGATTCCTCCTTTGTCGTGCGTGTCTTATTTCACGCAGGATAACCTTTTTATAACTGCCGGGCTCCATGGGTACGGGCACCGGCGGTTTAACGAATTACCTTACCTTTAAGGCGCGAACGGAAGACTACTCCTCCTCCGCGACCTCCTCTGCCTCGGAGACATACACGGCGGTAAGGACCGTGAAGACGTAAGCCTGGATGGCGCCGACCACAAGCTCGATCGCATAGATCAGGATGAGGATGGCAAGCCAGGCTAGCGAAGGCAGGGCGCCGACGGCATGGGCCGCGGAAACCTGCTGAAGCAGCGGCTGCATGAACATGCTCGCCATGATGGCGAACGAGCCCATGACCACGTGTCCTGCGAACATGTTGCAGAACAGACGGACGGCGAGCGTGATGAGGCGCAGGAAGGTCGAGAAAAGCTCGACGACCCACACGAGCACGTTCATCGGGAAGCTCACGCCCTGCGGGGCGAGGCTCTTGATGTAGCCGATCACGCCGTGAGCCTTGCATCCGTAGTAGATGAAGTACACGAAGGCGAAGATAGCGAGCGCGGCGGTGGAGCCGATTGCGCCGGTGCCGGGCTTCATTCCCGGGATCAGGCCGATCATGTTGTTGATCAGGATGAACAGGAAAAGCGAGCACAGGAACGGGAAGTGCTTCTTCCAGTTCTCACCCACGACGCCCTTGCCGATATCGTTCTCGACGTACTCGATGATGTACTCGAAACCGTTGACGAAGAAGCCCTTGGGAACCAGGGTCTG
>DBEZGO010000005.1:0-9818 GCA_048189345.1 Collinsella sp. | reverse complement strand
GAGACGGTCGACATCTTTGCCAAGCACAACATCTCGATCTCGCTCATCAACCAGGTCGAGGACGGCAAGTCGGGCGCCAGCGATACTTGCTCGGTCATCTTCCTGACGCACCGCGCGCTCGAGAAGGACGTCCAGGCTGCCACCGCCGAGCTTGCCAGCGTCGACTGCGTAGCCGAGGTCGCCAACGTCCTGCGCATCGAGGACGTTGAGGCTTGGACCGAAGGCGTCATGGCGAACTAGCTCAACGCTCGCCTAGCAATACACGCTTTGAGGGCTCCCGTCCGATGCGGGACGGGAGCCCTTTTGTCTCCTGCCCTAAGCACAACGGCAGAGCACATTTGCGCGAGCCGCTCATCGGTAACGCGGGCTACCGTTCACCGATATGCAAACACGGCCGATTCCAGTTACGGCTACGCTGTGCTGCGAATGTCCGCCCGCGATGAGAGGAAATACCATGTTGCTCGAGGGCAAGAAAGCAATCATCACCGGAGGCACGCGCGGTATCGGCTATGCCATCGCCTGCCGTTTTATCGAGGAAGGCGCCGCCGTCACCGTCTTTGGCTCGCGTCAGGAGACCGCCGATGCGGCCGTTGAGAAGCTGACAGCCGCCTATCCCGACGCCAAGGTCTGGGGCCGCTCCTGCGACCTCACCTCACTCGAAGCCGTGACCGAGGCCTTTACCCAGGCTGCAGCCGACATGGGCGGCTTGGACACGGTCGTCAACAATGCCGGTATCTCCCAGCGTTCACCCCTCTTGGACTACACGGCCGAGGAGTTCGCAAAGGTCATGGACCTTAACGTCGTCGCCGTCTTTAATGGCCACCAAGCTGCCGCCAAGATCATGACCGAGGCCGGCCACGGCGGCACCATCACCACCACGAGCTCGATGGTTGCCAAGTACGGCCAGCCCTCTGGCGTCGGCTATCCAACGTCCAAGTTTGCCGTCAACGGCATGGTCCAGTCGCTCTCGCGCGAGCTCGCCCCCATGGGCATTCGCGTCAATGCCGTAGCACCCGGTGTAACCAAAACCGACATGGTCGCCAACCTGCCTGAAGAGGTTATTAAGCCCATCGTCGCCACCATTCCGCTGGGTCGCATGGGCGAGCCCGAGGATGTCGCCAACGCCTTTGTTTTCCTGGCGAGCGACATGTCCTCCTACGTCACGGGCGCCGTGCTCCCCGTCGACGGAGCCGCCCGCTCTTAAGGGACCACAAGCCTCAGCTCCCAGCCTCAACATAGTCCAACAAAGAAGGCGCGCCGTCTGCATCAACTGCAGGCAGCGCGCCTTCTTCTGTTTGAAAGGGAAGCTGTGTCCCGGAATTCCGACTCAGACCGGGACGCAGCTTCCCTCAGGGCCATGTTTCGGAAAGAGCGCCCCGTTTTGAACGCCGATTCTGGGATACCGTTTCCGCAACGGATCTCTCGCGGAAACTGCATCCCACTCTGAGCGCCCATTCCGGGACACAGTTTCCCAACGGCCCCCGTTTCGGAAACCACATCCCGTTCCGAGCCTTCAAAGCGGGACGCGGCTTCCCCGAGAGAGTATCGACTACTTGCCGTCGTCGTCCTCGGCTTCTTCTCTTGCATAGAGCTCCAACATGCGGCGGCGGTATTCGCGCACGGCGAGCTTGGCGCGCTCCAGGCGGCGACGCTCGCGCGGGGTCAGCTCGGACGGGTCGACCTCATCACCATAGGTCTTATCGGCAAGAAGATGCGCCGCGTCCACGATGCGGGCATCGATGTGGCCGCTCGCCGCCTCGGCGGAAAGACGCTCGGCAATCGTATCGAGCGTAGGCAAGCCCTCGAATACGCGACCATGGCCATGCGAAGTCAGCAGCTCGTGCTCACGTGCGAGCAGGCTCGCCAAATCGTGATGGGCGCGCAGGATGTCGAGCGCATCGGATGGATGCTCGGCAACTTCTGCCACGGCGGCGACCGGCGCGGCGTCGACCACGCGGTAGAAGAGCTGCGCGAGCAACGGCATCAAGAACACCGTGATGGCACCGGCAGCGACCATGACCGACGCAATATCTTGCGACAGCGCGCCCGCGTTGACGGCAACGCTTGTCACGGCAACGATGATCGGCAGGGCCGTGGTGCAGTACAGGGCCACGGTAATGCGACCATACGCCGACACATCGCGCGTCGCAGGACAAATGCTCATAGAAATAAGAATGGGCACGGCACGAATAATCAACAACGCCACGATAAAGCCCACGAGCAGACCCGGGCGCGACGCCACGGCCGTCAGATCGATCTTTGCGCCCGATACGGTAAAGAATACCGGAATCAAAAAGCCGTAGGCCAGGCCATCGAGCTTGGTCTCGAGCGTATGGTTGCCCTCGGGGATGATATAGCGCAAGACAAAGCCGGCGGCAAAAGAACCCAACACGATGTCGAGATCAAAGACGGCCGAGAACGCCACGAGTGTGACCAGGATGAGCACCGTCAGGCGCACGAAGGTCTGCGACGTGGTATCGGCGCGTTCCTCGACAAACGCAAAGAAGCGGCTGCCGACACGCTTGGAGCGGCTTGGGACCACAGCCAGCAACACGCAAACCACCGCAAACAAGCCAAGGATTACGAGCGTTTGGATGCCAGTGCGGGCAGACAGCAGCACCGACATGGCGAGCACAGGGCCGAGCTCACCCCAGGTGCCATACGCGAGAATCGAGTCGCCCACACGCGTGCCAGTGAGCGAGCGCTCACGCATGATGGGCACGAGCGTGCCGAGCGCCGTCGAAGTGAGGGCAAGCGTCACGGCGATACCGTCGAAATGACTGACTGAGAACCACGGGGTAAAGCGCACGGCAAGCCAGGCGATACCAAACGTGACGACCCACGTCGCCAAGCCGTAGCGCCCCTCGACGCCCGTGATGCTCTTGGGGTCGATCTCAAAGCCGGCAAGCAGGAACAAGAAGGCCAGGCCCAGCTCGGACACAAGCGAGACCTCAGCATCTACATGGATGACGCCGAGCATATGGGGTCCCAGCACCGCGCCGAGCACGAGCAAAAAGACCGTCTCGGGAACGGGTTTTCCGGGAATCGCCGAGGCGATAAAAGGACTCGCAAAGGCCACGAGTGCGATGATGGCGAGCGAAACGAATGCCATGTGATGCCTTTCTCTTGTTTGCGCTTCACTGTAGCACCCTCGCCGTCCTCAACGCGCCGCGAGCTGTCGTATCATAGTGAGGTTTACAAACATGTGGCTCAAGGCGACCGCAGGGCAGACCCCGCAAACCGACCGCTGCCGCATACCGTACCGTACGCCCAACCGATCAGGAAGGCAGGAACCAATGGTCTCTCGTATCTACGTGGAGAAGAAACCCGGGTTCGACGTCGAGGCTCAGCAGCTCAAGGGCGAGCTGACCGAAATTCTCGGCATCAAGGGCATCGAGGCCCTGAGGATCATCAACCGCTACGACGTCGAGGGCATCGACGAGGAGCTTTTCCGCTCCTGCGTGCCGACCGTCTTTAGCGAGCCCCAGGTCGATGTGACCTACGACGAGCTCCCCGCAAGCGATGGCGCCGTCTTTGCCGTCGAATTCCTGCCTGGCCAGTTTGACCAGCGCGCCGACTCCGCCAGCGAGTGCGTGCAGCTCATCAGCCAGGGCGAGCGCCCCGCCGTGCGCTCCGCCAAGGTCTATATCATCTCGGGCGCTCTGGACGAAGCCGCCATCGAGGCCATCAAGCACTACGTGGTGAACCCCGTCGAGGCGCGCATCGCCTCGCTCGACCTGCCCGAGACGCTGTACATGGAGACCCCCGAGCCCCAGCCCGTCGAGGTGCTCGACGGCTTCCGCGAGCTCGACGAGGCCGGCCTTGCCGCCTTTATCGCCGATCGCGGCCTTGCCATGGACGAGGCGGACATCGCCTTCTGCCAGCAGTACTTCCGCGATGAGGACCGCGACCCCACCATCACCGAGATCCGCGTGATCGACACCTACTGGTCCGATCACTGCCGCCACACCACCTTCGGCACCGTCCTGGACGACGTGACGATCGACGACGCCGTGGTGCAGCAAGCCTTCGACCGCTACATGGAGATGCGCCACGAACTCGGCCGCGACGCCAAGCCCGTCTGCCTCATGGACATGGGCACCATCGGCGCCAAGTATCTTAAGAAGACCGGCGTCATGACCGATGTCGATGAGTCCGAGGAGATCAACGCCTGCACCGTCAAGGTGAAGGTCGATGTCGACGGCGAGGACCAGGACTGGCTGTTCCTGTTTAAGAACGAGACCCACAACCACCCGACCGAGATCGAGCCCTTCGGCGGTGCCGCCACCTGCGTGGGCGGCGCTATCCGCGACCCGCTCTCGGGCCGCAGCTATGTGTACCAGGCCATGCGCGTCACCGGCGCCGGCGACCCCACCGTCCCGGTTTCCGAGACGCTCGAGGGCAAGCTGCCGCAGCGCAAGCTCGTGACCACCGCTGCCGCCGGCTACTCCAGCTACGGCAACCAGATCGGCCTTGCCACCGGCCAGGTCAACGAACTCTATCACCCCGGCTACGTGGCCAAGCGCATGGAGGTCGGCGCCGTCGTGGGCGCTACCCCGGCAAACCACGTGCGCCGCGAGTGCCCCGCCCCCACCGACAAGATCATCCTGCTGGGCGGCCGCACCGGCCGCGATGGCATCGGTGGCGCCACCGGCTCCTCCAAGACCCAGAACACCGAGTCCATCGAGACCTCGGGTGCCGAGGTCCAGAAGGGCAACGCCCCGGTCGAGCGCAAGCTGCAGCGCCTGTTCCGCCGCGGCGACGCCTGCCGTCTGATCAAGCGCTGCAACGACTTTGGCGCCGGCGGCGTCTCAGTCGCCGTGGGCGAGCTTGCCGACGGCCTGTACGTGGACCTGGACACCGTGACCAAGAAGTACGACGGCCTGGACGGCACCGAGCTCGCTATCTCCGAGTCCCAGGAGCGCATGGCTTGCGCCGTCGCCGACGGTGACGTCGAGGAGTTCATGGGCTACGCCGCCGAGGAGAACCTGGAGGCGACCGTTATCGCCGAGGTTACCGCCGAGCCGCGCATGCGCATGGCATGGAACGGCGTCGCCATCGTCGATCTGTCCCGCGAGTTCCTCAACTCCAACGGTGCGCCCAAGCACCAGGTCGCCCACGTCTGTGCCCGCAGCGTGTGGCAGCCCAGCTGGGCCGGCACCACGCTCGCCGAGCGCATGACCTCGCTCGTCACCGACCTCAACGTCGCTTCCAACAAGGGCCTTTCCGAGCGCTTCGACTCCACCATCGGTGCCGCTACTGTGCTTATGCCCTTTGGCGGCAAGACGCAGCTCACCCCAAGCTCGGCCATGGTCGCCAAGTTCCCCGTGGACGGCGAGACCACCACGGCGAGCGCCATGGCATGGGGCTTCAACCCCTATCTGATGGAGGCCGACCAGTTTGCGGGCGCCTACCTGTCCGTGGTCGAGTCCATCGCCAAGCTCGTTGCCGCCGGCTTTGAGCACAAGCGCGCCTACCTCTCCTTCCAAGAGTACTTCGAGCGTCTGCGCACCGAGGCCGAGCGCTGGGGCAAGCCCACGGCAGCCGTCCTGGGCGCCCTCATGGCCCAAGTCGACCTGGGTGCCGGCGCCATCGGCGGCAAGGACTCCATGAGCGGTTCGTTTGAGGACGAGACCGGCGAGCTCAACGTTCCGCCGACCCTGATCAGCTTCGCCGTCGCCGTGGGCAAGGCCGCCCGCGCCGTCTCACCCGAGTTCAAGGGCCTCACGCACCGCGTCGTCCGCATCGCCCCCGCCACCTATGGCGAGGACTACCGTCCCGACGCCCAGCAGCTGCTCGCCGCGTTTGACGCCGTCGAGGCGCTCACTGCTACCGGCAACGCCCTGGCCATCTCCACGCCCGGCTACGGCTGCGGCGCCGAGAGCCTCTTTAAGATGTGCGTCGGTAACCAGATCGGTATCGAGCTTGCCGAGGATGTAGACGTGGAGAGCCTCTTCACCCCGCTCTACGGCAGCTTTATCGTCGAGCTCGCCGAGGACGCCGAGCTGCCCGAGGTCGCCGACGGCGTTGTCGTCGAGCCCCTGGGCACCACCGTCGAGGGCTATGTCATCGACACCGGCTCCGAGGTCATCGAGCTCGCCGAGCTCCAGGAGGCCTGGGAGAGCGGCATCGAGGGCGTCTTCACCTACCGCAGCGCCGGCGAGACCCCCGAGGTCGAGACCATCGACTTCCGCGCCAAGGATATCCACGTGTACGGCGGCGCCAAGATCGCCCGCCCGCGCGTGATCATCCCCGTGTTCCCCGGCAACAACTGCGAGTACGACAGCGCCCGCGCCTTCCGTGCCGCCGGTGCCGAGGCCGACACCTTCGTGATCAACAACCTCACGCCCGAGGCCGTCGCCGAGAGCACCCACGAGCTTGCCCGCCGCATCCGTGCAAGCCAGATCGTTATGATCCCCGGCGGCTTCTCGGGCGGCGACGAGCCCGACGGCTCTGCCAAGTTCATCACGGCGTTCTTCCGCGCTCCCGAGGTCACCGAGGCAGTCCGCGACCTGCTCAAGGCCCGCGATGGCCTGATGCTGGGCATCTGCAACGGCTTCCAGGCCCTGATCAAGCTCGGCCTGGTGCCCTACGGCGACATCGTCGACGCCACGCCCGATGCGCCCACGTTGACGTTCAACACCATCGGTCGCCACCAGAGCCGTCTGGTGCGCACCCGCATCTCGTCCAACTTGTCCCCGTGGCTGTCGCAGTGCAGCCTGGACGACCCCTACACCGTCGCCATCAGCCACGGCGAGGGCCGCTTTGTCGCCAATGACGAAGTGCTCGCCCAGCTGATCGCCAACGGCCAGGTCGCCACGCAGTACGTGGGCGAGGACGGCAAGCCCAGCATGGATCTCTCCGTCAACCCCAACGGCTCCGCACTCGCCATCGAGGGCATCACGAGCCCCGACGGCCGTGTCCTGGGCAAGATGGGCCATGCCGAGCGCCGCGGCGACAACCTGTACCGCAACGTGCCCGAGCATGTCCCCGGCGACAAGTTCATGCCGATCTTTGAGAGCGGCGTAGCCTACTTCGCTTAAACCTTTCCCATCGGGTACAATCCCCTCGGGTAACAACACCCGCCACCGGCACGCCCGGTGGCGGGTTCTTTTTTATTTGCGCGTATGGGAGAAGAACATCATGGAAAGCCGCAAGCCGTATCTCGCCACTCTGCCCGGACTCATCCTGGGTTGCCTCGTCTGCTGCGCGCTCTGGGGGTCGGCTTTCCCCTGCATCAAGATCGGTTACGAGCTGTTTGGTATCCCGGCGCACGATAGCGCCTCGCAGCTACTCTTTGCAGGTTTGCGCTTCACACTTGCCGGTATCCTGGTTATCGCCGGTATGAGTGCAGCCCAGCGCCGCCCGCTCGTCCCACAGGCACGCGATATCAAGCCCATCTTTATCTTGTCGCTCTTTCAGACCATCGGTCAGTACTTCTTTTTCTATCTGGGCCTCTCGCGCGCCAGCGCCATGTCGAGCTCCATCATCGAGGCCAGCGCCAACTTCCTCGCAATCCTCTTTGCCGCCCTGGCATTTCACACCGAGAAGCTCAGTACGGCCAAGGTGCTTGGCTGTGCGCTGGGCTTTGCCGGCGTCGCGCTCGTCAACCTTTCGGGCGCGGACGGCACCTTTGGCTTTACGCTCGACGGCGAGGGCTTTATCCTAGCCTCCACTGTCGCGGGTGCTCTTTCGACCTGCCTGATCGGCATCTTCTCGCGCAAGCACGACGGCGTCTTGCTTGCCGGGTGGCAGTTCTTGGTCGGCGGCCTGGTCCTCACCGCCATCGGCTTTTTGATGGGTGGCGCGCTCTCCCCCACAGCGATTGTCCCCGCCATCGCGCTCATCATCTACATGGCGCTTATCTCCGCGGTCGCCTACTCGCTGTGGTCGCGCCTGCTTGCCGTCAACCCCGTCAGCCGCGTCTCTGTCTTTGGATTTATGAACCCCGTCTTTGGTGTGGTGCTGAGCGCGCTGCTGCTCGGCGAGGGCGCTGGCACGAGCCTCGTTACCGTCATCGTTGCCCTGCTGTTGGTCTGCGGCGGCATCATCATCGTCAACAAACCCAAAAAAGCCTAGCGAGCTCACCTTTTTAGGGAGGGCATTCGCATACTTTAGCTTAATGGAGCACACTGGTTCTCGTTGATTTCGTACCGAGTCGCGGCGGCAGACGCCCGTCTTGCCGCACCGCGCCTGGGCATTATGGCCGGTGGCCCCCACAAACGCAAAAGGGGCGCACGACCATCGCAACGGTCGTGCGCCCCATTTTTCTAGCGCATTTGTACGCCGGCTTTCTTTTTCTCGGCCTTGACGCGGTAGAGCTCCGCATCGGCAGCGCGAAGTAAGTCTTGCCAGGTGTCAACGCTATCGCCGACCCACGCGTAACCGATGGACATCCGCAATGCATACGGCACCTCGGCACGAGCGAGCTCGTCGTTAATCACCGAACACAGGTCTATGATGTCCTGCTCCGCCGTCGCCTTTTGAAGCACCACGAACTCATCGCCACCATAACGTGCGATAAAGCCACCAGACGCCGAGCAGACCTCTTTGAGCGTAGCAGATATGACCTGGAGGGCATGATCGCCCTCAACATGTCCATACCGGTCGTTAATCTGCTTAAAGCCGTCAGCGTCCATCATAAGCAGATACACACCCTCGGCCTGGTCAGTACCCGAGAACAGCGACAGCATATAGGTCTCAAAACGGTTGCGATTGTTAAGGCCAGTCAACGGGTCGGTCGAGATCAGCTGCTCCTGGCAGATGATGTAGAGCAGCAGGATGCTCAGCGTTATACCGACGCAAAGGCCCGGTACCGAAAACAAAACCTGGAAGGTACCGCCCACCAGAGCGGGAACCGCAAAAAAGGCGAGGGTGCGATAAATGGCCTTCTTTTGCAGGCTTTCGACTTTTCGAGCCTGAATAAAGGCTTGCAAGGACGTATATATGACGTAGCAGTAGCTCACGATGGGCTGGATCATATAAGCAAAGCCGCGACGATATACGCCCTGCGCATCGATATAGAACATAGCGTGCGTCCAGTAGCTGGTAAATGCCAGCACGACCACCAATGCGGTTGGCAACGTTAAAAGTACCACCCTGTAGGGCGTGGTCAGGAGCCGTGAGCCCTGCATCGTCTCGGAATAGAAAAACCAAATGAGGCACGCGATGGCGAACAGCGAAAACGAAACCGCGTTGGAAATCCAGTTGGCCGTGATGCCTACAGGAGTGCTCACGCCGTCCGAGAGCGTCCAGATCATATCGAAGAAAATGTAGGCAGCAGACGTGTAGCCCAGCATGCTAAACAAAAGCTGCTGGGTGCTCGAGAACAGGGAGCGACGGCTTCGCACGGCAAGCCCGATAAGAATAATCATGCACAGCAGGAATATCTCGATCTTGAGTGCCTTAACCACTAGACGCCCTCCCTTCAATATCCAAGTGGTCAGAATCGCCCGATTCGTGTCTGGGCAATAAACGCCCCTTACTCCGCAGGGGTAAAGGGAATAATAGCAGAGCGCCCGAACGTTGCTGTAAGACAGCTCTCGTTCGGGCGCTCTGACGGCGCGAATTGCACGCCGGAATCAATTATCGGTAACGGCCGTTACTCGCCGTCGATGTCGGTCGCGACGGCCTCCTCAATAGCCTCGACGCCTTCGACCGACAGATCTTCTTCGCCGTGGCAGAACTTCTTATCGACCCAGCCGGTCAGAATCGGGGCCATGATTGCCGTGATGATGACGGCGGTGGCGATCTGCGCATACGCGGTGGGCGCAAGCTCGGCATAGCGCGGAGCGACCTCGGCGAGGGCGACCGGCGTG
>DBEZGO010000004.1:0-9760 GCA_048189345.1 Collinsella sp. | reverse complement strand
CCCATCCTCACCACGGATTGGGAGTACACCCCGCACAAGTACGCCATCGGCGCCACCGAGGCTCCGCGCGGCGAGGACGTGCACTGGGCCATGCTCGGCAACAACCAGAAGTGCTACCGCTGGCGCGCCAAGGCGGCCACGTACAGCAACTGGCCGGTCCTGCGCTACATGTTCCGCGGCAACACCGTGGGCGATGCGGCGCTGATCGTCGGCTCGCTCGACCCGTGCTACTCCTGCACCGACCGCGTGACGGTGACCGATGTCGCCGCCAAGCGCGACCACGTGCTCGACAAGGAGCAGTTCGAGAACGTCTGGCGCGACAAGTCGCCGCTTGCGGGCGAGGGCACCATGGCCGCTCCGCTCGATGAGGAGGCACTCTAATATGCTGAAGCTTTGGAAGGTTAACGCCAAGGCCGGCGACGCGACGGTCAAGTACCCGTTTGCGCCGTTTCCCACCAACAAGGACATGCGCGGCAAGCCCGAGCACAATGCCGAGCTCTGCATCGCCTGCGCTGCCTGCGGCGTGGCTTGTCCGGCCGATGCCATTCGCATGGACACTGACCTTGCGGCCGATACCATTACCTGGTCGATCGACTACGGCCGCTGCATCTTTTGCGGCCGCTGTGAGGAAGCCTGCCCCATGGAGGCCATCAAGCTCACCGAGGAGTTTGAGCTGGCCGTCATGAGCAAGGACGACCTCACCAGCAAGAGCGTCTACACGCTCGAGCACTGCTCGCGCTGCGGCAAGCCGTTTGCCCCGCATAAGGAGATCGACTACGCCAAGCGCCTGCTGCAAAAGGCCGGCGGCATGGAGGCCATCCAGGCCGCCCGTACCGTCGGTATGTGCCAGGAGTGCAAGCGCGAGCTCGACGCCCTGCGCGCCGCCTCGGCCGTAAAGACCGGCAACGCTGCCGGCATGGCTGCCAACGAGACGCTTGCGTCCGGCGAGCCCCAGGGCCCCGGCATGGAGTATCTGGGCGGCCACGGCGTGAACCCGGAGTATATCGACCGCGAGCTCAACCCCGATGCGCCCGAGATTCCCGCCGGTCCGGCGCCGGTCGAGGGCATCATCATGGATTTTGAAACGAAGGAGGAGTAACCATGGCCGAACCCACGCTTTTGCCCGAGCGGCTCCAGTACCGCCCGACCAAGATCGAGCTCGACGAGAGCATCGAGAAGGCCAAGGCGACCCTTCTTAAGAAGATCAAGCGCTCGGTGTACGTCTACCGTGTTGACTGTGGCGGCTGCAACGGCTGCGAGATTGAGATCTTCGGTTCCATCACGCCCGTCTTCGACGTCGAGCGCTTTGGCATCAAGGTCGTGCCCTCGCCCCGTCACGCCGATGTGTTGCTGTACACCGGTGCCGTGACGCGTGCCATGCGCATGCCGGCCCTGCGCGCCTTTGAGGCCGCACCCGATCCCAAGATCGTGGTGTCCTATGGCGCATGTGGCTGCACCGGTGGCATCTTCTACGACAACTACTGCGTCTGGGGCGGCACGGACAAGATTCTGCCGGTCGATGTCTACATCCCCGGCTGCCCGCCCAGCCCCGCGCAGACCATCTACGGCTTTGCCATGGCACTTGGCCTGCTGGACCAAAAGCTCCATGCCGAGACCACGGTGGAGGCCGCCGGCGAGCAGGCCGATATCCTGCACCCCGGCGTGCCGTACAAGCTGCGTGTGGCCATCGAGCGTGAGGCTCGCGCCATGAGCGGCTACCGTTACGGCCGCGACCTGGCCAATGAGTTTATGGATACGCTCGAGGGCGCGCCCAAGGGCGATATCCGCGGTGCCATGGCGCTGCTCATCGATAAGCAGGACGATCCGCGCCGCGTCGAGGTGTACTCGGCGCTGCAGGATCTGGTGCTGGCCGGAGGTCGCTAGATGGAGCTCACGGACCGCTCTGGTTACTTTGTGGGCCCCGGTATGCTCGGCGGCTCCTTTGGCGATGCCTCGCGCGCAAGCGACGAGGCCGCCGAGGGCGTCGCCGACCCCTGCCTGGGCCATGCGCCCGACCAGGTGGTCTTCTATGAGCTCACGCGTAAGTTTGTGGAGACCGAGGAAGACGTTCCCCAGGAGGCCTGCGACGTGCTGTACTACACGCTCGCCGTGGGCCACCACACCGGCGTGCTCGACTGCTTTGAGCCGCGCCTGTCGGTGCCGGTGAACGTGTTCTATTCGCTCGTCGACGCGCTGCCGGAGGGGGAGGCCAAGACCAAGTTCGAGGCCATCCGCTCCTTTGGCGAGTGCCAGCTCGACAAGGCGGCGGTGCCGTCGCTGCTCGAGGCCTGTGACACGCTGCTCGACGATCGCGGTTTTCGCGGTTCGGCCAAGGCCGGCATCTCGGTGTTCGATGACGACTTTGGCCTGCATGCCCAGCAGGTTGCGTTCTTAATGAAGTTTCGCGATCTGGTTGAGCGCGTGCGCGATGTGTCGGGCGTGTATCTGACGGGGAGGTTGCAGTAATGGGTCGCGTTGTGGGTGGCCGTGTGAACGACGCCCCGTTTGCGGGCATTGTGCTCACGGCGGGAAGCGTGCTGCGCGCCGACGATGCCGCTGGCCCCGTGCTCTCCAAAAAGATGGAGGACACGCCCATCGCCGGTTGGTACACCATCGACGGTGGTCAGACGCCCGAGGACGACATCATCGAGGTCAAGCGCGAGCGTCCGCCGCGCCTGGTGTTGGTCGATGCCGCCGACATGGCGCTGCCCGTCGGTGCCATCCGCCTGCTCGATAAGACCGACGTCGCGCGCAAGTCGATGTTCACCACGCATTCGCTTCCCTTGTCGATTCTGATCGAAGAGATTGAGCAATCGTGCGAAGATATCGTCTTCATAGGGATTCAGCCGGGCGACACGGAGTTCTACAACCCCATGTCCCCGGAAGTCTTTGACGCCGTCGACGCCGTGTACGACGCCGTGGCCGCCAACGACTTTTCCCACTTTGTCCGCTTGGGACAAGAGCAATAGGTGCGCTTGTCCCTGCTGATTAGGAAAGAAGTGATTGACATGGCAGATTCCAAGGCAGAATATCCCGCTCCCGATTGCCTGGCGCCCGCCGCGATCGAGGCCAAGACCGAGGCCGCCGGCGTGACCAAGGCCAACCTGCCGGTCGCAAAGGCCTTTCTGTTGGCAATGTTCGCCGGTGCGTTTATTGCCTTCGGTGGCCTGTTCTTTACCGTGTTCTTGAGCGACAGCACGCTGGGCTGGGGTGCCCAGCGCGTCGTGGGCGGTCTGTGCTTTTGCCTGGGCCTGGTGCTGGTACTGGTGTGCGGCGCCGAGCTGTTTACCGGTAATTCGCTTATGGTCTGCGCGCTCAAGAGCAAAAAGATCACCCTGGCTCAGATGCTCAAGGCATGGGTCGTCGTGTGGGTCGGCAATTTTGTCGGTGCCCTGTTCATCGTCTTTTTGGTGTATATGGCCGGCATTTACAAGCTCAACGGCGAGGCGGTCGCCAATTCCATGGTGAGCGTCGCCGCCGGCAAGGTGACGATCGACTGGGTGACGATCTTCTTCCGTGGCATCCTGTGCAACATCTTTGTGTGCCTGGCCGTGTGGATCGGTACCGCCGGCAAGACCGTGGTCGATAAGGTTGTGGGCATTCTGCTGCCCATCGCCGCTTTTGTGGCCTGCGGTTTTGAGCACTGCGTCGCCAACATGTACTTTTTGCCCATGGGTGCCGTGATGCACGCGTTCGGCTATGGTGCCGACGTCGCCGGCGCCGATGCACTCAACGCTGCGGGCATTGCGTTTAACTTGTCCGCCGCCACGCTGGGCAACATCGTGGGCGGCGCGGTTCTGATCGCGCTCGGCTACTGGTTTATCTACGCTAAGAAGTCCGAGGCGTAAGGTACCGTCTGTTTGACGTTGGGCCTCCCGCGGGGCGTTGCCGTGCGGGAGGCTATTTGGGTCTGGGGCTCGTTGTCGGGCTGTTGCCCTGTTGTGTTTGGCTGATGAAAGGGGTAATCGAGATGGCATCTGCTGTGAAGCGTGACGGTCGCGCCGTGGTGACCACATGCGGGGGATGCTATGCCGATTGCGCCTTTGCGGCACGCGTTGAGGACGGTCGTGTGGTGGCTGAGTTGCCGGTTGTGGGGCATCCGTGCGCGGCGCGTGCCCTGTGCGCCCGCGGGCGCCATCGCCTGGCAATGCCGTTTGACGAGCGCGACCGCATTGTGCACCCCATGCGACGCCGCCGGGATGGCTCGGGGTTCGATGCGATTACCTGGGACGAGGCGTTTGCTCAGATTGCCGAGCGCCTTTTGGGGATTGTTGACGAGCGCGGGCCCCGTGCGCTGGGCATGACACTTGGTGTGCCCTCGTTCGACCGCTACTGGGCGTATCGTTTTATGCATGCGCTGGGTTCGCCTAACGTATACGGTGCCGATGGCGCCTGCGAGGTAAGCCGGCTTACCGGTTGGGAGCACAGCCTGGGTTATAGTCCCGCCTCCGACCTGTCACATACCGACTGCATCATGTATCTGGGGCGTTCCATTGTCGATTCGTCGACGATGGGGGCCGTTGACGCGCTCAACGATGCGCGCCGGCGTGGGGCGAAGATTATCGTGGTCGACCCCCGGCGCAGCGGCTCGGCCGCGCTTGCCGATCGCTGGCTCCGCGTGCGCCCGGGCTGCGACTTGGCGCTGCTGTTGGGTATTGCCCACGTGTTGATTGCCGAGGGCCTGTACGATCACGAGTTCGTGGACCGCTATACCACGGGTTTTGACGAGCTGGCGCAGGCGGCCCGTGCTTGGACGCCCGAGTGGGCCGAGTCGATGTGCGACGTGCCGGCCGCAGAGATTGTCGCCACGGCGCGCGATCTCGCTGCCGCCGCGCCTGCCACTGTGGTGGATGCGGGCTTTCATGGCGGTATCGGTATCGCGTATGCCAATAGCACCCAGACCGCGCGCGCTATCTGCTTGGTCGACGTACTGCTAGGCTGCATCGGACACGCGGGCGGTGCTCTCAACCCGCCCACGCCGCTCGTGTTGGGCGACCTCGATCCCGCACGCTTTGCGACGCCGCCGGTACCGCGCGGGCCCAAGCTGGGGTCCGAGCGCTATTCGCTGGTCGATCCGGTGCGCGGCCTGTGCACGACCATCGGTCAGTCGATTCTTGCCGGCGATTTGCGTGGGCTCATCGTCTATGCCAGTAACCCCGGTGCGGGCTATGGTAATGCGCAGGCTTGGTTGGGTATTTTGCAGCAGCTCGACTTGCTCGTGACGATTGATATTCGCTGGTCCGAGACGGCGCGTGCTTCTGACTTCGTGCTGCCCGACGTGACGTATCTGGAGGCCGACCGCGGCGTGGGCACGGTCGTGGACCGCAACGACGCGCGAGTGTTCTACCGCAACGCCGTGCTGCCTGTGCAGCATGACGACACACGTCCCGGTCGGGAGATTTTTGCCGGTCTGGCGCAGGCGTGTGGCGTGGGCGAGTACTTCCAGTTTACGTCTGACGATCTGGCAGCTGCCCAGGTGGAGCCTTTTGGGATTGATCTGGACGAGCTCAAGGAGCGCGGCTGGGCCGACACGGGTGTTGCGTTGCCATCGCGTACGGGCGAGCCGGCGATTCCCTTGGATGGCGGCAAAATTGCGCTGGCAAGTGACGTATGGGAACGAGCCGGCCTGGGTCGTGTACCCAACTGGATCGCTCCCATGGTGGAGCCTGGCCCGGGGATGTTTCGCCTCATTAGCGGCAATCGACCCTTTGAGTCGCATACCTCGCGCAGGCTCGCGGCGGCCGGTGCCGCCGAGGCGGGGTCGGACTTGGACGCCGTGCAGATGAACGCGGATGTCGCCGCTCACATGGGTATCGCCGATGGCGAGGTCGTCGAGCTTGTGAGCGACATGGGCCGCGATCGCGTGCGCGTGGAGACGACGCCCTATCTGCATCCGGCGTGCATTTTTACGTCGGCCGCCCCCGGTGGGCGTTCGTTTGGCTCCGATGCCGGTGGCGCTCAAGCCTTGGGCGTGGGTCCGCTCGACCATACGCCACTGCGTTGGGACCCGTTGACGGGCGCTGCGCTCACCCAGGAAAACGCCGTTCGCGTGGAAAAGATTGTCGCGCGCGGGGATAATGACGAGTAATTGACTCAGCTGATGTATTCGACTGATCCACGTTTCTTTTGAAAGGCCGCACATGAGCGATAGCCAGAACATGTCCGATGAGGTGCGCGCCCGCCTGCGCGCCATTCCTTCCGTCAACGAGCTGCTTGCCGAGTGGCCGGTGGTGAAGGCGGCGGGGGAGACCTGCGACGCGGTGGTGCATGCCGCCGTCACGGCCGAGCTCGACGAGGAGCGCGCCGCGATTCGCGCCGGTGCCGCGTCGCGTTCCAAGCGCGAGCTGGCCTCGGCCATCGAGTGGCGTGCGCATCGCTCCGCGCTGCCGAGCCTGCGTCCCGCCGTCAACGCCACGGGTGTGGTTATCCATACCAACTTGGGTCGCGCCCCGCTCGCGGAGTCGGCGGCAAAGGCCGTGGCCGAGGTCGCGCGCGGCTACAGCACGCTCGAGTACAGCGTGGACACCTGCTCGCGCGGGTCGCGTAAGGAACATGCCGCGCAGCTCATTCGCTCGCTTACCGGAGCCGAGGACGCGCTGGTCGTTAACAATAACGCCGCCGCCGTGCTGCTAGTGCTGGCGACTCATGCTGCGGGCAAAGAGGTTATCGTCAGCCGCGGCGAGCTTGTCGAGATTGGCGGCAGCTTTCGCATCCCCGATGTCATGGTGGCCTCGGGCGCCAAACTCGTCGAGGTCGGGGCCACCAACCGCACGCATTTGAGCGACTACGAGCGCGCCATCACGCCCGATACGGCGATGATCCTTAAGGTTCATCCTTCCAACTATCGCATCGAGGGTTTTCACGAGGAGGTGGGTTCTCGGGAGC
The DNA here is from genome assembly GCA_048189345.1 of Collinsella sp. Taxonomy (GTDB): domain Bacteria; phylum Actinomycetota; class Coriobacteriia; order Coriobacteriales; family Coriobacteriaceae; genus Collinsella. Next base: position 2,875 of record DBEZGO010000004.1, on the reverse strand, counting down.
TTGCGGCGCTTGCTCACAAGCATGGCCTGCTGTTCTACGAGGACCAGGGGTCGGGTGCGCTGTTGCCCGACGACATCCTGGTGCGCGGCGGCGAGGAGACTACGCCGGCTTCGGTTTCGGCAGGGCTCGATCTGGTGTCGTGCTCGGGTGATAAGCTGCTGGGCGCCGCGCAGGCGGGCATTATCATGGGCCGTCGCGATCTGGTCCAGGCTTGCGGGTTGCATCCGCTCATGCGTGCCCTGCGCCCGGGCAAGTTGGCGCTCACGGCGCTCGAGGCTACATTGCGCATCTACATGGACGGGGCGGATGTGGCCCATCGTGATATTCCGGTGCTCAGCATGCTTACGCTGCCGCAGGCCCACTTGGAACGACGTGCCCGCAAGCTGCGCGATCGTATGGTCGCCGGGCTCGATAAGGCGGGTTGCCCGTGCGCCGTTCAGGTGGAAATCGTCGAGGAGTCGTCGACTCCCGGCGGCGGCTCGCTGCCTACCGTCGAGCTGCCCACCATGTGCGTTGCCGTGTGCCTCGTCGATGAGCGTCTTTCCGTTGATGCGCTCAAGCGGTCGCTCGTCCAAGATTTCGACACGCCGGTCGTCACGCGAACCTCGCACAATCGCATTCTGTTTGACGTCCGTACGCTTGTGGGCGACCGCGATATCGAGACGGCGGCGTCGACGCTTGCCGCATGCGTTGTCAAGGCGGTGCGCCGATGAGTGAGACCGAAGCGCTGGTGGAATGCCCCGTTATCGTAGGTACGGCGGGCCACGTCGACCACGGTAAGTCGGCGCTGATCGAGGCGCTGACCGGCAAGAATCCCGATCGCCTGGAGGTCGAACGTCGTCGCGGCATGACGGTGGAGCTGGGTTTTGGCGAGCTGGCACTGCCGAGCGGCAAGATCGTCGGCCTGGTTGATGTGCCGGGCCACGCGCATTACCTGCGCGCCATGGTGCAGGGTGCCACGGGTATCGACGTGGCCGTGCTGGTGGTCTCTGCCGTTGAGGGCGTAATGCCGCAGACGCGCGAGCACGTGCATGTACTGGAGTTGCTGGGTGTCACGCATATGGTGGTGGCGCTGACCATGCGCGATCTGGCTGATGCCGAGATGACCGAGCTTGCCGAGCTCGATGTCGATGACTTTTTGTCGGGTACCGTGTTTGCGGGCGCGCCGATTGTGCCCGTGTCGTCTAAGACGGGCGAGGGGATCGACGGGCTCCTTGCGGTGCTCGACGAGCAGGTAAGTGCCTGCTGGGATTCCTGTCGCGAGCGTGCCGAGCGTGGCGATGCCGCGCCGCGCCTGCCGATTGACCGCTGCTTTACGATCAAGGGCGTCGGCACCGTCGTGACGGGAACGCTGCACGATGCGCCGGTTGCGGTGGGCGACGAGCTGATGGCCTTGCCGTCGCGTACGGTCTGTCGCGTGCGCGGGATTCAGGTGCATGGTGACACGCCGCTGGCACTGCCCGGACAGCGCGTGGCGCTCAACTTGGTGGGCGATGCTGTCGCCGCGCTCGATCGCGGTGAGATGCTCGGCGTGGAGGGCCGTTTTGGTCAGACGTTGCGCTTTATGATGACATTCACCTACCTGGGTCGCGAGGGCGCCAAGCCGCGCGTGCTCGAGTCGGGCGCGCGCGTGCATGTGATGGCCGGCACGGCCGAGGTTGTTGGCCGCATCATGCTTTTGGAGGGCGAGGCCCCCATGGCGGTGGGCGAGGCCCGTACCGTACAAGTGCGCTTGGAGGAGCCGCTGCCGCTGCGAGCCGGAGACCATGTCGTGGTGCTGTCGTATTCGCCCGTTATGCTCATTGGCGGCGGGCGTGTGCTGCTTTCGCGCTGCCGTCGCTCGCGCGAGCTTTCGGCGGGGGAGCGCACGCTGCTTGCAGCGCTTGAGGCCGGCGATGCCGTCGCTGGTGTTGAGGCGTGGTTGGCGCTGCAGACGTTGCCGGTCGTGGCTGCCGACGTTGCCGCGGCGCTAGATTTTGTTTCCGGTGAGGCCGATGCCGCGCTGAACGAGTTGGTAACGCGAGGTATTGTGTGCGAGCTTGCCGGCTCGGGCGGTGCGCTGTATGTGAATGCTGCCGCGCTCGACGCCGCGATGGATGCACTGGCGGCGATCCTGACCGCCATGCACGCGGCGGCTCCCAAGGAGACGGGCTTTACGCCCGGCGCCGTTGCCCATGCTGCGTGGCCTGCCGCTGATGAAGTCGTTGCCGCGGCTCTGATTGCCGAGGGCTGCTCGCGTGGTGTGTGCGCCGCCGAGGGTGCCGAGGTATTCGATCCGCATTCGGCTGCCGCGGCGGCACGCGTGGTGCGAGAGGCATGCGAGCGGATCGTCGCGCTGCTTGACGAGGCCGGCCTGGATGCACCGACGTTGCCCGAGGTGGGCGAACAGCTGCAGCTCGGCCGCGACACCATGACGCGTGCCCTGCGCGAGCTTTCGCTCAATCGCTCGATCGTTAAGGTCGAGCGCGACGTTGCCCTGTCCGCTTCCGCCGAGGCCCATGCGCGTGAGCTTGTCGCCGCCGCCATTGAGGCAGCCGGCGGCGCTGCCACCACGAGTGTGCTGCGCGAGGCCCTGGGCGTGTCACGCAAACGTGCCATCAGCATCTTGGAGCACCTGGATGCCGTACGCTTCACAGTCCTCGACAAGGATGCCGGCGGCCTGCGCTCCCTGCGCTAGATTGGCTGCTCGGTTTGGTAAAATACCGGGGCACTTGGGAACGGATGGGCTCCGGTGGGCTCCGCGGTCCTCAAAACCGTTGCGAGGCGTGCAAAACGTCTTGGATGTGTTCGATTCACATACGTTCCCGCCATACGCTACCAGCGCTTTTGTGCTCGCGGTCTTGCTGCGTGCCGCAAAGGCGCTGTTTTGTTTTTG
>DBEZGO010000003.1:0-6672 GCA_048189345.1 Collinsella sp. | reverse complement strand
TCGCGCCAGGCGCGGCGGGTGCTACGGCTGAGCTCGTCGGTGCCCTCGGGCACATCAATGTTCGATATATCGGTCATCGGCACCGAAGCCCCTGCGCCTTCGACCTGCTCGACACACTCTTTGCTCATTCCACTCCCCCGAAACAGCCTGGGAACAATTCGGCTTACCTTACCACGGCGAAGGCACCAGCCGGAGGCTTGTCCGCTTATCGGTAGGACAATTCCGCAGGCGTCTTTCCATAGCTCGATACCGCAATGGCCTTGCATTATGCGACAGCCAAATCGCGGCAGTAAGCTCTTTTGAAATGGATATGACAAAGCCCCCGAATTCCACAATGTAAGCGATTTTTAAAAATGTTCTTGCCACCGAGTTCAGGCTCCGTTATATTATCCCTTGCGCACTTGCGCACCCTTGATCGGGCGTTTAGCTCAGGGGGAGAGCGCTTCCCTGACACGGAAGAGGTCAGAAGTTCAAATCTTCTAACGCCCACCAAATGTTCGCAGCCCAGAGGCTATGTCTCTGGGCTGTTTTGTTTTATGTCGCTAAATCCGCTGGCAGCTCCAACCGTCATCGCAACGTAACATCAATTCACCTGACAAATGGCAGCCAAACAAATTCAATACCCCAACATCAACGATAGCCAGGCACAAAACTGCGCCGCAAGCTGCTCCAGCCGCCCAACTGGCCAAAAGCCGACCATCTACTTGCCGATCTATCCATCGGCATAACCAATCAGTCCGCACCGCAACTTCTCAGCAAAACGCCGCGATGTCTGCGCCCTGCGGTATCCTTGAGCCACTTGCACCTGCAGCACCAAGGAGCCGCCATGCGCACCGAGCTCGATGTCCCCTTTTCGCACAAAGAAGAAGTCAAGGCGCTGGGCGCCAAATGGGACCGGACCAAGAAGATCTGGTATGTACCCAGCGGCGTCAACCCCGAGCCCTTTGCCGAGTGGCTGCCCGGTGTTGACCGATCCGACCCCTCAGCGCCGTATATATATCTAGTGCTGGGCAAGCGCGAGTGCTGGAAGTGTCACAAAGAGACCTCGGTCGCAGCCTTCGGCATTCCCTATCGAACCGATAACGACGAGAGCATCGCCATCGCGCACGCGCCCAACGAAGCCGGGCACATTGTCATCGACACGGCCAACGCCAACGCACTCGCCATCGTGCCCGCTCTTGGCTGCGTGCCGGGCGAGATCCGCGACTACCTTCATAAGCGCTGCGGCTACAAGCCCGTAGGCGCGCGGGCCTCCAAAGCCCCGTCGCTCGGCAACACGTGCACCAGTTGCGACGCGCTGCAAGGCAGCCGCTATCTGCTCGAGGAGCCCTCGTCCCCGTTTGCCCTCACTGCCATCAACAAGCTGCCGGCACTGGAGTTTGTGCGCGTCGAAGTTGCCGGCGTCTTTGGCGTCCCGGCCACGCGCACCGACTTTGACCAGGCGCTCTTTACCTGGGCACGCGACCATCACGCCAAGTTTCACAAGCAACTCGGTGAGGGGATTTATTTGTAGGGACGGAGATACCTTCACAGTCAGCTCCTCCGCATCACCTATCCATCGTCGCCGGCGTCATACACGATATCGAGACCACAAACAGGGCATTTCTCCGGATACACCGGCATATGAACGCCCGTACGTTTCCTCACTTCGTCGCTGAACCTGTCACGTGCATCGATGAACCGAATGTCGAGACACGGTATTTGCGAGCCGCAGTAAGGACAGGCGACAGCAAACGACCCGCAATCAACTTCTACGCCCGGAAACATATTGTTGTCGATAAGGGCACGCGGCAGTTTTCCGTACTTCCCCATCGCAATATCGCCTCGCCAGCTCATACACGCTCCCCTCTCGCTATACAAATCAGGAAGAGCATGCACCGGAGGGCGTGCGCGAGATCGCATCGCCACGCGATCCGATCAAACAACACGATCTTAAAAGAACGCCAAATCCTAATACGCTAATACGGCAGAAGCCCCGGCTTTTCACGCTTCTTTTCCGAGCAATCGAACTCGATGCGATGGGCCTCAAGAAACACCGTATTGGGTCCAGACCATCCGTTTTCGGGCTCGAACCGCTCAACAAACGCAAGGCCGAGCACCTTATAGCCCACCTCGGTTGCAAATATGACTCCGACTGGGACGCCACATTCCATGCAGTTGAGCATTTTACGGTTGTAATTCTGGTCTCGAAAACCAACGGTACCCGGCACTTGAACCGAGTACTTAATGACCCACGTACCATCGTCCAAATAGAGCGGAGGCACATCGGTGTAGAAGCTCTTTTTAGAGTTATGGACCGAAAGCGCAAAGATCTTATTGGGATCTTGCTTCACCCGATCCTGGCCCGGCCAGAAGATCCCTGAATCCCGCGATCGGCGCATCGTTGATGCTCTCGGTTTGCCGCTGGCGCGCTTGTACCCCGCTACCCCACTCCCCTGTATACTGATGTAGCACATGTTTCATCCGGACTTGTTGGGCCGGATTGTTCATGGGAGGGTCTTATGGCTGCTTCGAATCCGCCTAAGGGAAGCGTTTCTTCTTCGTCCATCAAGCCGGTTACGCGCAAGGCTGTGCGTTGCCAGCGCGAGGTCGCCTGGCTTGTCACGCAGGCGGCGGGCAGGCTTGTGGCGACCACTCAGGACGTCAATGCGCCTACGCCGAGCTTTGTGTTAGCGGCGGCGCTGACTTTTGTGCGCCAATTGGAGCTTGCCGCACAGGATGCCAGCGGCCACCTCGACTACCAGAATGTTATGACGCCCGACCTGCAAACGTTCTGCCGCATGGCCAAGTTGCCCGCCGCACCCAATGCGCTTTCGGACGCAGGCTATATGTTTACGCTTTCGGGCGCGGACCTTATCCGCGACATCTATGCATACTGCAGCGAGCTCGCCGAGCGCCACGTCTTTGACGCGGCAGAAGTCAAACCGGGATATGTCATCAAGCTGGTTCTTAGGCTGTTCTTGATGGACGGGTTCGGGGCCATGCCGGCGTAAGCCGAGTCTTTAGCATCACCGTCGACTGGGCAACAACCGCTTTACCTTAGTGGGCGCCAATTGAGGGTCGATTATTGGGTCGCCTCGTCCACTAACGCATTTATTCCACGCGCTCTGACAGTCGATACTTGCGGTTGCGGCTCGTCGCCGGCGCCGTGGGCTCAAGCTCGCCTTGAGCAATGAGCGCGTTTACGCGCGACCTAACCTGGGAAATTGTAAGCCCCGTGCGTTCTGCCAGCTCACGCGTCCCCAGCTCGCCGTAGTGTTTGAGTGCCGTCACAATTAAGCCCCCGCCATGATCGACCGGCTCGATCTTTGAACGGTAAAGTACGACCTTGAACCGATCGAACCCCGGGCAGAACAGGGGCTCGGCCAGACCATGCGCGCGCATGGCATCGATCATCATCGGGATGCCCGAGCCATTGCCCTCAGCCGGCGAACCTGCGCCATCCGGCAGCGGGACAATCGACATGAGCTTCACGAGCGTCGCGTTACGGCATCGGGAGCTGCCGTCAAACAAGTTCTCGCGAGTCTTTCCCCCGTAAAGGCCGCCAGGATTCGTCACCTCGACACGATCGTCAAAGACGTCGACGGCAATCGATTGTCCACAGAACCAATCCCTGTATTCTCGATGGATTACGGCGTTGGCGATTGCCTCGCGCAGAACCTCCTCGGGAATCTCCAGCGAGTCGACACGCGAGACGCCTTGGACAGTCGAGGTTCGCCGCAAATTCTTGGCGACGGCCGCGACAGCACCCGAGATCATCTCGCCCAGCGTTCCCTCACAGATTGTGCGGTCCATAAACCTTAGTGGCCCCGCAGCTCCCTTTTGAGTTCCCACGTGGACAGCCACATCAATGAAGAGCTTGGGATAGAACTGCTGAGGGTAAACGCCCGCGGCAAGGAGGCCGGCCTTGATAACATTGCCCTGGAAGTCGAGGAAATTCAGACGCTCCATCTTTGTCTTCTTGTCCGCCGCACCGCGCATCGCCCGAGGCGTCAACGAATAGGCACGCTCTATCGTGCGGTTGACCAGCGACTCGTCGAGATCGCCCACACTCGTGCCGGGCACCGCATCGCGATCGCTAGGACTCGTCCGTTCATACGATGACAAGGACAGGACCTCGGTCGACGAAAGCGGGACATCTTTGTCATCGATGCGTTTGTAGCTGCCACCTTGAGCGCCCCGCTCTATGACATAGCAAGGCTTGCTCGACGGGTCGAGCTCCTCAATCGCGATGACCAGAACCACGGTGCCCTGGAGCTCCACGCGCTCAATGGTGTATTTGGGCGGATTGGCCAGCTTTCCGCGACCGCCGGCATCGCCCATGCCCGCCACGAATTGGTTGAGCACTTTCTCGGTCTCAAAGTTTGCAACTGGGACAAAACCCGCGCGCTCGCTCACTCCGAGTACGATGATGCCGCCGGCGGTGTTTGCGAAAGCGCTGACCGTTTCCCATACGTCGCGGGAAAGCGTCGTGGCGCTCTCCTTGACCTCAACGTTAAGATCGTCCGAGCCCATGCGCCTTAAAGACTCGAGCAGACCGGTCAGTTCGTTTTCGTTCATCTGCACGTCCTTTCGCTCGGTTCTGCGAAGAATGCCGCGAATAGATTTCCTTCGTCTCTCAGTTATCTCTCGTAATTATCTCTCATCTTTCTGTTATCTCTCGTATTAGTGATGAATGAGAGATGAGAGATACGTGAGTGATGCATGGACTTGGACTATTGGACGGCCGGAAAATCCCTCAAATAAAAAACGGGGCCGGCCTTACGCCGAACCCCGTTTTCAAACGGTCAGTTAGTTATCCAACGCGCGAGCATAGCAGTCAACATTACGCCGCCGCGAACACTCCCAAGCCCGTTCCGATGATGCAGATCGCGAAGATACCAATAATAATCCAAATGGTCTTGACGCCCTTTTTGTACAGGGCAACGCAAGCGAACGTTGCCAGCAAGGGCAGCAGACCGGGGAAGATCGAATCGAACAGATCCTGCAGGACAATCTCCGAACCACCCACGTCAAAGGTCAAAGCAGTGGACAGTGAGACCTGTGCCGCAACCATGGCGCCGATAACGGTCATTCCGAGGACACCGGCTGCATGCGTCATGCGAGACATGAGGTTGTTCTCTTCGGACTGCTGCAGGAACTTGGTTCCCAGGTCGTATCCCAGATGGGCGGCGACGATACGCGTTGCAAGGTTAATCACGGAGTAGATGAGCGCGTACACGATGGGGCCGAGCGGGTTGCCCGTCGAAGCGATGCCGATACCAATGCCGGCGGCAACCACGCGGAACGTTCCCCAGTAGAACGAATCGCCAATGCCGGAAAGCGGTCCCATGAGGCCGACCTTCATGGCGTTAATCGAGGACGTGTCGAAGTTCTTATCGGCAGCCGCCTGCTCTTCCATCGAAACCGTTAGGCCGGCTACAAACGGAAGCACATGAGGCGTGATGTTAAAGAACTCGGTATGGCGATCGAGCGCCGCATAGTAATCGTCGTCGTTGGGATAGATCTTTCGCAGGGGCTTCTGAATGGTGTACATGAAGCCCATTGCCATCATCTTGTCGTACGACTGCGAGCACTGGCTCGTAAACTGGCGAAGGAACATGCTCCGATACATATCGGGAGTCATAACCGCATCCTTCTTGGCCTCTTTGAGGTCGGTGTTCTGGGTAGCCATTAGAAGTCCTCCTCTTCATCTGCAGCAACCGCCTGCGAATCGGACGAGCCCGAGCCCTCGCGGAAGGCCAGGAGCAGCGCGACGCAAATGGCAGCTGCGGCGACGCCGACCACGTCCATCTTGAGGTAGATGACCATAATGAAGCCGATGAACAGCCAAGGAAGCAGCTTGTTGTCGCCCATGGTCCTAATAAGAAGAGCGAAGCCGATGCAGACCATGACGCCGGACGCAACGTTGAGGCCGTCCATCACAAACTGCGGAATCGCGTTGAGCGCATGTTGATAAGGTCGGCACCAAAGAACAGCGAGCCAAACACCAGCAGTGCAGACGGAATGCCAATCGACAGCGGCACGATGGTCAGATGGTACAGATTCGCCTTGGCAAGATCGCGATTTGCCAGAGCGGTCTCAATCTTCTTGCAGGCAAAGGCACCCGGAACGGCGTAGCAGAAGTTGCGCCACACCTGAAGGAAGACGGAGACGGGAAGGGCGAGCGCGACGGCAGTTGCCGTGCCTGTACCCGTAATGACGGCAAACGCGCAGCCAAGCACGCCGGAGGTATAGACCTCGGGAGGAACCGCCGCGCCGACCATGATGGCACCCATGAACATGGACTCCAAGGCAGCACCAACGATAACGCCCTGTTGAACGTCACCAAGAATCAAGCCAACGAACAACTCGTAAACAATGGACGGCCAGGCATTGTAATGCCAAATAACTGCTCGTCCATGGACGCCATAATGCGACCAGTGCAACTAGAAGGTACTGGGCAACTATTTTGATTAACCCTAGAAATAAGCCTGCAGGCGAGACGTTCAGCACGGCTCGCCTGCAGACAACAGCAGCAATTTGAAAGGATTAGTAGTTCATCTGGTGATAGTAGCGACGCGTGGTGAGCGGGTGGTTGCGGACGTGCTCGAGATGGCAGCTCAGGCGCTCGGTGATGGTGTAGGTGACCATCGGGGAGACGATCTTGCGGAACTCGGGGTCGCTGAACGG
>DBEZGO010000002.1:0-26044 GCA_048189345.1 Collinsella sp. | reverse complement strand
CGCGGCACCACCATGGTGCAGCTCGTCAAGATGCTGCGCAACGCCGGCGCCAAGGAGATTCATATCCGCATCAACTCGCCCGAGGTCATCTGGCCGTGCTTCTACGGTATCGATACCGACGTGCAGTCGCAGCTTATCAGCGCCAACAAGACGGTCGATGAGATCTGCGAGTACATTGGCGCCGATTCGCTGGCCTTCCTTTCGGTTGAGGGCCTGCTTAAGGTCATGCCCAAGGGCGGTTACTGCGATGCGTGCTTTACCGGACGCTACCCCGTAGCGATTCCCGAGAGCTTTGGCCGCGACAAGTTCATGGAGGGCTTTAAGCCCCGCAACCTGGACAAGCCGTTGCACTTTGACGACGACGCCGTGGTCGAGAAATACGACGACCGCAGCTGGGAAGAGGAGCACGGCGAGGCCTAAAATCTGCCATTTAGGGACAGGTTTATTCTGGTAGGTTTTACCTGCTGTTTTGTTGATATGACGGCGCGTGCTGTTATGGCGCGCGCCGAAATGAACGCAACTATGAGCACCGTTTGGCGCCCGCGCGGCGCCACGGTAGTGGGAGAGGAAGGCTCAGATGAGCGACAGCAAGCATGTGACGTATGAGGACGCCGGCGTCGATACCGCCGAGGGTGGCCGCGCCGTCGACGCTATTAAGCAGATGGTCAAGGACACCAACCGCCCCGAGGTTATCGGCGGCATCGGTGGCTTTGGTGGCCTGTTCTCGGCTGCCGCGCTCAAGGATATGGAAGACCCGATCCTGATCAGCGGCACCGACGGCGTGGGCACCAAGCTCGTGCTCGCCCAGATCATGGACCGTCACGAGACGGTGGGCCAGGACTTGGTCGCCATGTGCGTCAATGACATTTTGGCTTCGGGCGCCGAGCCGCTGTTCTTCCTGGATTACGTTGCCATCGGTCACATTGAGGCCGAGCACATGGCAAAGATCATCAAGGGCGTGGCCGACGGCTGCAAGCTCGCGGGCTGCGCGCTCGTGGGCGGCGAGATGGCCGAGCACCCGGGCGTCATGGCCCCCGCCGATTACGACCTCGCCGGCTTTACCGTGGGTGTTGTCGATCGTCCCAAGATGCTCGACCCCGCGAACGTTCGCCCCGGCGATGTGATCCTGGGCCTGCCCTCCACCGGCGTGCACTCCAACGGATACTCACTCGTGCGCAAGGTCATCGGTGTCGACGGCATCAAGCCGGGCACGCCCGAGGCTGCCGCTAAGGCCGAGGAACTGAGCCGTCCGCTCGAGGAGCTCGGCGGTGCTTCGCTGGCCGATGCTCTGCTGGCCCCTACGCGCATCTACGTCAAGCCGATTCTGGAGCTGCTGCGCGGCGGCGCTAACGTGCACGCCATCGCCCACATCACCGGCGGCGGTATCACCGAGAACCTCAACCGTGCGCTCGCCGACGACGTCGACGCCGTGGTCACCCGCAACGGCGCCGAGATGGGCTGGGACGTTCCGCCCGTCATCACCTACGTGTCGCGTCAGGCCGAGCTCGCGCCCAACGAGGCATGCAAGACCTTCAACATGGGCGTCGGCCTGTGCCTGATCGTCGCCCCCGAGGACGAGGCTGCCGTGACCGAGGCTCTGGTCGCGCTAGGCGAGAAGCCGTTCCGCGTGGGTGAGTGCGTCGAGGGCTCCGGTAAGGTCGTGTACTCCGATGAGCGCTAACGAGCAGATGGTTGCTGCCGAGGGCCTGGGCTTTGTACCCTACACCCGTCCGACCGGCACCGATACGGCCGAGCCGCTTAAGATTGGCGTGCTTATCAGCGGTTCGGGTACCAACCTGCAGGCGCTGATCGACCTGATCGCCGCCGGCAAGCTCAACGCCTCGATTGAACTTGTGGTGTCGAGCCGTCCTTCGGCCAAGGGCCTGCAGCGTGCCGAGCGTGCGGGCATCCAGACACTCACGCTGTCCAAGGATGTCTATGCCGATCCCATCGCGGCTGACGAGATCATTGCGCATGAGCTGCTCGAGCGCGGCTGCGAATATGTGGTCATGGCCGGCTATATGCGCATGGTGCACACGCCGCTGCTGGCAGCGTTTCCCAATCGCGTGGTCAACCTGCATCCGGCATTGCTGCCGAGCTTTACCGGCGCCCATGCGATTGACGATGCGTTTGCTCGCGGCGTCAAGGTGACCGGCGTGACCGTGCACTTTGCCAACGAGATTTACGACAACGGCCCCATCATCGCCCAGCGTGCACTGGCTGTCGAGGAGGGCTGGGACGTCGACACACTCGAGGAGCACATCCACGCGATCGAGCATGTGCTGTATCCCGAGGTCGTGCAAATGCTCGCCGACGGTCGCGTTCACGTGCTGGAGAGCGGCAAGGTCGCAATTGATGCGCCTCGCGGCTAGTGGCGCACAGTACAATTTAGCCGAGTAGTCAGGGTGGTCATTGGCGCCAAGGCGCACGTGGCCACCCTTTGTTTTGGGTAGTCACCTGCGACGTTCTTTAACGACTAATCGTTTAAGAACGTCCCAGGTGACTAGATGAGAGAGGTGAGCGTATGGCGGATAACGAAGCGCTGTTTACGCCTGAGCTGGTGTTTTTTGATTGGGAGTGTGCGACGCCGGGCGAGGTGTTTGCGCGGCTTGAGGGCGAGCTTGCCCCCCGCGGCTACATTGTCGACGGTTGGCTCGACGCCGTTCGCACGCGCGAGGATGCCTACCCTACGGGTCTTGCCATGCCGGCGGCAAACATTGCCATTCCGCATACCGATCCGGGGTTTGTGGCCAAGCCCTATATCGCGGTGGTGAAGCCCGCCGCGCCCGTGACATTTAACGCTATGGCTGGCATGGGCGCTCCGGTGCCGGCGCAGATCGTCATCAATCTGGGCATCGTCGAGCCGGGCGGCCAGGTCGAGGCCCTTCAGGCGCTCATGAACATCTTTATGGACGCCGATGCCGCAGCCGACGTGCTCGGCCAGACCACGCCCCAGGGCATGGTCGACGCCATCCGCCGTCACTTCTAAGGTGGGGCTGAGCCGGCACTTGGGGACTGTCCCTAACTGCCGGCTGCCAGAGCTGTCCCCTTTGCACCAAAATGGTGCAGATTAACCTGTCCCCAATGCACCAAGCGTGCCGCGGGGGCTGCGTTGTGACACAATGGCGTTTGTTCGATTCGTTATGCGAAAGGCCAACTATGGCAAATAAGAAAAAGAACTCCGAGGCCGCGCCGACGCCCGAGCAGCAGGCCCGCGCTGCCTCCAGCTCTCGCAAGAAGCAGCGCAAGACGTACGTGTCTAAGACCGTCAAGATCGTCCTGGTGGTCATCGGCGTGCTGGCGATGCTGCTTTCCGTCTCGGCGATGGCGTGCTCCGGCCTTATGTCGCAGGCCGAGGACACCTCGGGCTACAAGCTGACCGGCGGTGTTGCTGCAACTATCAACGGCACCAACCTCACCGAGGACACCGTGACCAAGCAGATCATGAGCATGCGCACGTCCAACGGCTACACCAAGGATAAGGATTGGGCGCAGTATCTGGTTGACAACGACCTCACGCCCAAGAAGTACCGCAAGCAACTCATCGACTCCTACACGCAGCAGATTCTGCTTCAACAGGCACAGAAGGAGAACGGCGTGACGGTGTCGGACGAGGAGGTCGAGAAGGCTTGGAAGGACGCGTGCAAGAGCGCGGGCGGTGCCAAGGCCTTTAAGAAGACCCTCAAGACCTACGGCTATACCGAGGACACCTACAAGGACTCACTCAAGGAGAGTCTGGCGCAGCAGAAACTCAAGGATGCCGTCGCGCCCACGAGCAAGCCCAAGGACAGCGAGATTGTCGATTACATCAACGAAAACCTGTCCAGCTACAACGACGCCCGCCGCTCGTCGAACATCCTGATCAAGGTTGATTCCGACGCTTCCGACGAGGACAAGGCTGCCGCCAAGGCCAAGGCGCAGGAGTGCCTGGACAAGATCAACTCCGGTGAGCTGAGCTTTGAGGACGCCGTTGAGCAGTACTCCGAGGACACCGGTTCCAAGGAGAAGAAGGGCGATGTGGGCTGGGATAAGCTCACCACTTTCGTCGACAGCTACCAGACGGCGCTCGAGGGACTCAACAAGGGCGACGTGAGCGAAGTCGTCGAGTCGACCTATGGCTACCACATCATCAAGTGCACCGACTACTTCCATGTCGATAATCAGGTTGATGACATCAACCAGGTGCCCAAGGACATCAAGAAGTATGTCTCCAACGTGGTGAAGACGCAGGCGGCCAGCACCGCGTACAGCGAGTGGCTAGAGCAGTACAAGAAGGATGCCGACATCACCGTTAATCCCATGCCCAAAGACGTGCCATACAACGTCAGCCTGAAGGGCGTCACCAAGAGTTCGACCGACGATTCGTCGACGACTGAGTAATCATGGGGCGGTGCTCGCGCGAGTGCCGCCCACGCTATTAGAGAGGATTTGCAGATGACCAACGAAGAGCTGCAGAAGGAAATGATCGCGGCCATGAAGGCCAAGGACAAGGTTCGCCTGTCCATCATTCGCCAGGTTAAGGCCGAGGTGAAGAATATCGAGGTTAACGAGCGCCGCGATGTGACCGAGGAGGACGTCAACAGCATGATCAAGCGTCTGATTAAGCAGACGAGCGAGACGCTGGAGATGTCCATCAAGGCCGGTACCGACCAGGAGCGTACCGACAACCTGACCGAGCAGGTCGAGATTCTGGAAAGTCTGCTGCCCGCGCAGGTTTCGGGCGAGGAGCTCGAGGCCCTGATCGAGCAGGTCATCGCCGAGCTGGGCGCCACGTCCAAGAAGCAGATGGGCCAGGTTATGGGTGCGCTCGGCAAGGCCACCGGCGGCAACTTCGACAAGCCGGCCGCGGCAAAGATCGTCGGAGCCAAACTCGCGTAAGGGCCGAGCGGTACATAGTTGATGTTGAGGGGGGCGTGGCCGTCATGGTCGCGCCCCTTTTTGCTGGGCTGTCCCCAATGAGTGGGTTAAAGGTTGCGGGTTCTTTACGGGAATGTGGTGTGGGCTGCGGAAATGTGGTTCTTTCCGTACAATAGTTCAACTCGTGTAAACGCAGGGAAGGGACATTCATGGCAGACATGATCGAGATCAAGCATCTCAACAAGTACTTTGGCGACCTGCATGTGCTCAAAGATATCAATCTCACCGTCAAGCGCGGCGAGAAGCTCGTAATGATCGGGCCTTCCGGCTCGGGTAAGTCGACGCTCATCCGTTGCGTCGATTATCTGGAGGAGCCCACGTCGGGCGAGGTCGTCATCGACGGTACGCCGCTCACCAAAAAGAATCACCTGGAGATGGCTCGCAAGTACAGCTCCATGGTGTTTCAGCAGTTCAACCTGTATCCCAACATGACGGTGCTGGGCAACCTGACGCTCGCACCCATCAAGCTGCAAAAGAAGAGCAAGGAGGAGGCGACCGAGATCGCCATCGCCGCGCTCAAGCGCGTCGGCATGGCGCATAAGGCTGGCGAGTATCCGCAGAATCTCTCGGGCGGTCAGCAGCAGCGCATCGCCATCGCCCGTGCCCTGTGCACCAAGCAGCCTATCATCCTGTTTGACGAGCCGACCTCGGCGCTCGACCCCGAGATGGTCCAGGAGGTACTGGACGTTATGATTGAGCTCGCGCAGGAGGACATCACCATGATCTGCGTGACGCACGAGATGGGCTTTGCGCGCCAGGTGGCCGACCGCGTCATCTTTATGGAGGACGGCCGCATTCTGGAGGAGGGCACGCCCGAGCACTTCTTCGATAACCCCGAGAACCCGCGTTGCCGCGAGTTCCTGTCCAAGATTCTGCACTAGGCGCGGTGATGGACATGACGGATATGACGAGGGCGGCCGTGTCGCGCCGTCACTTTTTGCAGCTGGCTGGCGCCGGCATGCTCGCGCTGACGGGGACCGCGCTTACCGGTTGCGGCAACTCCACCAGCGGTGAGGGCTCCGACAAGGGGTCCAAGCTTGCGGCCATCAAGTCGCGTGGCCATCTGAATGCCGGCGTTAAGAAGGATGTTCCCGGCTACGGCTATTACGACACCGCCAAGGGCCGCTTTGAGGGCATGGAAGTCGATTTGTGCTACCAGATCGCCGCTGCCGTCTTTGGTGTGAGCTACAAGAAGGCTCGTGCCCAGGAGCTTGTCGAGTTTACCGACGTAACGCCCAAGACGCGCGGCCCACTGATCGATAACGGCCAACTCGACGTGGTCGCGGCGACCTACACCATCACCGACGAGCGCAAGAAGAGCTGGGATTTCTCGACGCCGTACCGCACCGACTACGTGGGACTCATGGTCAAGAAGCGTTCGGGCTTTACCTCGATTGAGGATCTGGACGGCAAGGTCATTGGCGTGAGCCAGGGTGCCACCACGCAGGGCCTGATCGAGCAGATGATCAAGGACAACGGCTTTAGCTGCAAGCCCGAGTTTAGGGCCTTTAGCGGCTATCCCATCATCAAGAGTTCGCTCGACGCCGGCAATATCGACGTCTTTGCCATGGACCGCTCCACGCTGGCCGGTTACATGAACGAGACCGTTGAGCTGCTGCAGCCCGAGGTCAAGTTTGGCGAGCAGGGCTACGGCGTGGCGACCAAGAAGGGCTGCGACCTTTCGGCTGTGGTCGATCAGGTGGTTTGCGATCGCCTGGCCGATGGCTGGCTCGACCAAGAGGTCAAGACCTGGGGTCTTGTATAGGCGCATCGTCCAAGGAAGGAATCAAATGCTCGAAGGATTATTTGACGCCGACCGTTGGTCGACGACATTTCAAAATATGGGGCCCTTCTGGGAGGGCTTTGGCGTGACGCTACAGGTGGTCGTTGCCGGTCTGCTGTTGTCGCTGGTGCTGGGCACGCTGCTGGGCGTGTTCTCTACCACTCGTTCGCGCGTGCTGCGCGCCATAAGCCGCGCGTACGTGGAGTTTTACCAGAACACCCCGTTGCCCGTACAGGTGCTCTTTATGTACATGGCCGGTCCGCAGTTTTTGCAGGCCATAACCGGTGCCGACCAGCCGGTGCGCATCGCTCCGTTCGTGCTGGGCTTCTTGGGCGTGGGCCTGTATCACGCGGCCTACATTTCGGAGGTCATCCGCACTGGTATCGAGGCGGTTCCGCGCGGTCAGATGGAGGCGGCCCAGAGCCAGGGCTTCACCCGTGCGCAGGCGTACTGGTACATCGTACTGCCCCAGACATTCAAGATCATTCTGCCGCCGCTGTGCAACCAGGCGCTCAACCTGGTCAAGAATACGTCGGTGCTGGCGCTTGTGGCCGGCGGCGACCTTATGTACCGTTCCGACAACTTTGTGAGTCTGTACGGCTACCTGCAGGGATACATCGTCTGCTGCCTTATGTACTTCATCATCTGCTTTCCGCTCGCCATGCTGGTGCAGTGGCTCGAGCGCCGCTCCAAGGAGCGTCCGCGCGGCGTGAGCCTGGCCGAGCTGGGGCTCGACAACATAGAGGAGGCCTAGCGCATGGAAATCTTCAACGCGACCAACCTGCTCTACATTTGGGGCGGCTTTGTTAAGACAATCGAGATCTCGGCGCTGTCGATCTTTTTCTCGCTCATCTTTGGCACGGTGCTGGCGCTCGTTAAGAGCTATGCGCCCCGCCCGTTCCGTATTTTGGTGAGCGCCTATATCGAACTGTTCCGTTGCACGCCAAACCTGCTGTGGATCCTGTTTATCTACTTTACGGTGCAGGGTTTGGACATTGTGATTTCGACCATCGCCTTTACGCTGTTTACCAGCGCTGTTATGGCCGAGATTGTGCGCGGCGGCCTCAACTCGATTCCGCGCGGCCAGTTTGAGGCAGCGCAGAGCCAGGGCTTCGGCTTCTTTGCCACCATGCGCTACATCATTTTGCCGCAGACGTTTAAGACGATCATTCCGGCGCTGTTTAGCCAGTGCACGACCGTCATTAAGGACAGCTCGTATCTTTCGGGCATTAACGTGGCCGAGCTCATGTACACGGCAAACGTGGTGATGGCCCACGCGATCGACCTGTCGCAGGTGCTTATGCTCTACGGCCTGGTGTTTGCGATGTACTTTGTGCTCAACTTTGGTATCTCGCTGCTGGTTCGCGCATATCAGAGGCGAATGGTGGCAGCGTAGAATGTGGCAAAGGGACAGCCCCTTTGTCACATGGAGAAAGGAATCGCGATGAGCGATCTGGAGAATAAGAAGAATCCTGTGGTCATTACCATCGCGCGCGACTTTGGCGCCGAGGGCCACGAGATTGGCCGCATGCTTGCCGACGAGTTGGGGATTCCGCTGTACGATAACGAGCTGCTGGTACGTGCGTCGCTGCGCGCGGGCGAGTCGCTCGATAAGATGGCCGCCTATGATGAGCGTCTGGCCGTGGAGAACATGGCGTTTCTGCCCGACCGCTACGATGCGCGTTCGTACTCGGATAAGTTGTTCCAAAAGATGAGCCAGGTGATTTTGGATCTGGGCGAGACCGAGAGCTGCATTATCGAAGGCCGTCTGTCCGATTACCTGCTGCGCAACAACCCCAGCCACATTGCCGTGTTGGTGACCGCACCCTTTGAGGACCGCGTCGAGATTGTGCGCAAGAAGCGTGGCCTTAACAAAAAGAAGGGCGCCAAGCTGGTCAAACAGCAGCAGAAGGCGCGCGAGGCGTTCTATAAGCGCTATAGCGCCGGCAAGTGGAAGATGACGAGCGGTAAAGACATCGTCGTCAACCGCGCCAAGCTGGGCCGCGAAGGCTGCAAGGACGTCATCGCCGCAGCCTACCGCTACAAGGTGGCGCAGCTCGAAGGCTAGCCGACCAAAACCACCGCAAGGGGGACAGGCACCTTTGCGGTGGTAGGGCGATCGGCATAGAAAAAGTCCCCGCCGGGCGTGTGCTCGACGGGGACTTTGCCGTTTGATGGCTAGCGCTGTAGGTGATTACTCGCCCAGCAAGCTCTTGGTGATGGAAGCGGCGGCCTTCTTGCCGGCGCCCATCGCCAGAATGACCGTAGCGGCACCGGTGACGATGTCGCCGCCGGCCCAGATGCGGGGATCGGTGGTCTGGCCGGTCTCCTCGTCGGCGACGATGTAGCCCCACTTGCTGAGCTCCATCTTGCCGCCGATCTTCTTTGCGAAGGGGTTGGCGTTTGTGCCGATAGCCGAGATCGCGACGTCGCAGGGGATCTCCTCGATGGCGCCCTCGATGGGCACCGGGCGACGACGGCCGGACTCGTCAGGCTCGCCGAGCTCCATCTTCTGGACCTTGACGGCGCACACGGAGCCGTCCTCGCCAGCGACAAACTCGAGCGGGGAGACGAGCGGCAGAACCTCGACGCCCTCGGCCTTAGCGTGGTGCAGCTCGGCGCGACGGCAGGGCATCTCGTCTTCGGTACGACGGTAGGCGATGATGGCGTGCTCGGCGCCCAGGCGCTTGGCGGTACGGACGGCGTCCATAGCCACGTTGCCGCCACCAAAGACAACGACGTTCTTGCCGTGCTTGGTGGGGGTGTCGTACTCGGGGAACTTGTTGGCCTTCATCAGGTTCACGCGGGTGAGGTACTCGTTCGCGAAGAAGACGTTGGGCAGGTTCTCGCCGGGGACGTTGAGGAACTTGGGCAGGCCAGCGCCGGTCGCCACGTAGATGGCGTCGAAGCCCTGCTCGAACAGCTCCTCGGCCGTGGCCATGTTGCCCACGACGGAGTTGTACTCAAACTTGACGCCCATGTCCTCCAGGCCGTCAATCTCGCGCTTGACGACCGCCTTGGGCAGACGGAACTCGGGGATGCCGTAGACCAGCACGCCGCCGCCGGTGAAGAATGCCTCGAAGACGGTGACGTCAAAGCCGTTGCGGGCGAGCTCGCCGGCGCAGGTGATGCCGGACGGGCCGGAGCCGACGACGGCAACCTTCTTGCCGTTCTTGGGGGCCATCTTGGGCGTGGAGGCGAGCTCGGGGCGGTCACCCAGGAAGCGCTCGAGCTGGCCGATGGCCACGGGCTCGGACTTCTTGCCACGGATGCACTTGCCCTCGCACTGGTTCTCCTGCGGGCAGACGCGGCCGCAGATGGCGGGAAGCATGGAGTCCTCGCGGATGGTATCGAGAGCGCCGCCGAAGTCCTTCTCGCGGATCTGTTCGATAAAGCGGGGGATGTTGATGTTGACGGGGCAGCCCTCAACACAGAACGGCTTCTTGCAGTTGAGGCAGCGCTCGGCCTCGGCCAGCGCCATCTCCTCGGTGAAGCCCTTGTCGACGGGGCGGAAGTCGCAGGCGCGCTCGGCAGCCGGCTCCTCGTTATCGGGGGTGCGGGGCGACTTCATATCGGCAACGAAACGACCGTTAACTAGTGGCATGCGCAGCTCTTTTCCTCATAGGCCTTGAGGGACTCGCCCTCTTCGGAACGGTAAGCGGCCTGGCGGGCACGAAGGTCATCCCAGTCGACCAGGGTGGCATCGAAGTCGGGGCCGTCGACGCAAGCGAACTTGGTCACGCCGCCCACCTCGACGCGGCAGCAGCCGCACATGCCGGTGCCGTCAACCATGATGGGGTTGAGGGACGCGGTGATGGGGGTGTCGTACTTCTGGGCGGTGAGGGTCGAGAACTTCATCATCGGAACGGGGCCGACGCAGAAGACCTGGCTCACGGCCTTGTCCTGCAGCAGGCGCTCCAGCGGAGCGGTAACAACGCCCTGCTCGCCGTAGGAGCCGTCGTCGGTGGTGATGTGGATGTGGTCCTCGTCGAGGAGCTCGCGGAACTGGTCCTCCATGAGCAGGAGGTCCTTGGTGCGGGCGCCCATGATGGCGTGAACTTCGTGACCGGTCTCGACCAGGTGCTTGGCGACCGGGAAGGCAATTGCCAAGCCGACGCCGCCGCCAATGACGGCGCAGGGGCCCTCGGCCATCTCGGTGGGAACGCCCAGCGGGCCCACGACGTCGCGCAGTGACTCGCCGGCCTCGTAGGTGGAAAGCATCTCGGTGGTCTTGCCGATCACCATGAAGATGAACTCGACCCAGCCCTCGTCACCGTTCCAGCCGGCCAGGGTAAACGGGACACGCTCGCCCGTCTCGTTGGCGCGAACCATGAGGAACTGTCCAGCGTGCGCATGCTTGGCGATTGCGGGCGCCTCGATGCGGAACTTGAACACCTTCTCCGAGAACTGCGTCTTCTCCAGGATCTTATACATAGAACCCCTCTCTTGTTAGGGCCGCCGAACCGTGCCTCCACGGAAATGGACGGTAGCCCGAATAAAACCGTACGCGCACAGGCGTTGTGCAGACATACGGTGCAAATTATACCCTCATGGACATGTCACTTACGTGTGTCTTCGGCGGTTGGGAGCAGGGTTTATCCACTTTGGCCTACCAAAGGGGGAGAGGTTTATTTTGGTCGGTTTTATCAGGTAAAACGGCAAAGGGGGCCGGCCTCGGGTTGTGATGAGTCCGGCCCCCTTTGGGGTGCTGTGCATGTATGTCGGCGCGCGGTTGATTGCGATGCCGCAACTGGGGCGTTTCCGCAGATGAAACCTGCCAAAATAAACATCTCTAAATGGTAGGTTTTAGTGCTTGCCGTTGGCGGAAGCGGCGCCGTTTACGTGATCGCGGGCGTAGATTACGCCGTGGACGATGGCCAGACCGGCGGCATCTGCGGCGCGGGCGCAGGTGTCCTGGAAATCCTCGGCTTCGCGGGCGCGCAGCTGCTTGAGCACGTAGTCTGCCACGGCCATCTTGCCGGGAGGGTTGCCGATGCCGGTGCGGATACGGCTAAAGTCGCGGCTGCCCATCTTGTCGATGATGGAGCGCAGGCCGTTGTGACCGGCATGGCCTCCGCCCACCTTAACACGCACGTCGCCGGCGGGAATATCGAGCTCGTCGTGGATGACGAGCAGCTCCTCGGCCTTGATCTTGTACTCGCGGCAGAGCTTGGAGATGGGCCCGCCCGAGGTGTTCATGTACGACTGCGGCTTGACCAGTACAATCTGGCGCTTGCCGTTCTCTTCCTCGGCATCGTTGATGTTGATGAGCGCGACCTCGGCGCCTGCTTGGTTTTTCCAGTACGTGACGCCGGCCTGACGGGCCAGCTCGTCGATCGCCTTAAAACCGGCGTTGTGGCGGGTCTCGGCATACTCATCGCCAGGGTTGCCAAGTCCGGCAACCATGCGAATCTTAAGCGGCTGTGCAGCTGCCATGTTCATCCTTTCGTTGATTTGTCGCCTGCTATGGTGAGCGACCCTGTTGCCGCTGTCAAATGGAGGGCAATTGAGGTTGTTTGGGGGCGTTTGGACGGCCGTCAAAATCCGAGGTGGACAGTTAGTTCAGATACGTATAAGTTCTGAGGACTCGAATTGCTCAATTCAATGCCGATACGTTGTTTTGGAACTTTAGTTAGTCCATATGACGCTGTTTTGAAGTCTACCCCGCTTTCAAATAGGGCGAATGGTATAGAGATAGCTGCAAAACAGCCTAATTCAATGTGTCTATTTATACGTATTTGAACTAACTGTCCAGCCCTGTTCGACGGCGCACGGGTGATTCGCCGTTTAGACCGGCGCAAGGCCGATTCCGGCCCGCAGAGCGTTGAGCCAAGCGGCCTGACGCTTGCGATAGCCCTTGATGCGATATCGGAATCGGACTCCTGCGAGTCGATGCATCGTTTGGGCGAAGGCTTCGAGTGCAACAAGGTCTTTCATTTGGTCGCGATTGATAACCAGGACGTGGGTGCCCATTGCCTTGAGGCCATTATTTCGATTGCCATCGTGGATGCGAGCGTTTTGAAGCTCATGCCCAATTCCGTTGTATTCGTTGTCGACTCCGGCGGCCGGGCAATATAGGTCGCAGATGGCGTAAGGGATGTCGGAGGACATGTTAACCGCAAGAGTGTCGAAGTCGATTCGATAGTTGAGTAGCAGGCCTCCCATGGGCAGGCTGCAACATCCGAATCCGCCAAAGCGCATGGGCGCTCCGAGAACGGCTAACATTAGGGATTCGGCTGGGGATGCAGATCCGGGTCGGGCAAGCTTGACTGCCGCGCGAAACGAGGTGTATGAGCTACTTTTGGCGAAGCGCGCGACCGCCTCGAGATCTTCGATGGTCGTGGCGGGCTCGCATTTGTAGTGCGCCTGTTCGTAGCGGGTTTCGTTCTGCTGTTTGGCTGCCGACTGGCCGCCCAGGCAATCAAGATCGCCCGTCGCTGCGCAGCTATCGCCCTTGGGCCAGATGTCGTCATAGGCGATGGGGTAGGTTGCCTCGGGCGGAAGGGAGTAGGTTCCGAGCAGCTCCATAAGGAGCATCAAGGTTTTGGCGACCGATTCATTTTTAGAACAAAGCATGGCTGTCATGGCAGGAGACGTTGCGTAGATGTCGGCCTCGACGTGCATAATTGCACCTTCAGGAAGCGGAGCGGAGAGAATATGCTGAAGAAGTCGCTTGTCGGGGCGTCTGTTGTCTTCGTTTGAAACGAGAAGATCGAGTAGTTCGGAATCATCTTCATTCCAGGCGTCGAGTATCGAAAGTGCGCCAAAGTCTATCGCGTCATTATTGGGAATGCAGCTAGCCAAGGCCTGTGCTTGCTGTTCACTATCAACGGAGTCCCAGGGTAGGGCAGAGTACGCCCGTCGTGCGCGACGAATTGCGCGGAGGGCGGAGAAATGTGAAATCACGGTCGTCATAGCTATAACGTACTAAGTTGGCGGCAGAATGCGACCGCCATACCGTTCTTTTCGCTCAGCGGGGCGCTGTGCGCCATGAACGGCTGGGTGTTATGAAATCGGTGGAATCGGTTGAGGGGATTGCAGGAAATTGAGCTCTGCCGCGAAGGTTGACGATAGCTACTGGACAGTTAGTTCAGATACGTATAAGGCGACGGGCATTCGAGGCGTTTCTAAGGGCCTTCGAGGGTGATTTGAGGGTAAATATGCGGCGGTTGTACTCGAAAACGATGAGCTTTGGGCGGCATGGCATCCGCCGGGGAGCTCAGAAGGCTCCGAACGGCCCTTTGGGGCTTTAAAAAATACGTATCTGAACCAATTGTCCAGGGAAGGTTGGCGAGGGATAGAAAAAGGGCCGGAAGCGAGCTTCCGACCCTTTAAAAGCATCAAAGATGATGCGATGCGCGTTGGACTACAGCGCGAAGTCGCCGCCGACGAGCGTGGAGACGGGCTCCTCGTGGTAAACGGCGGAGATGGCCTGAGCGAACTCCTCGGCGACCGAGATGGTCTTGATCTTGCCGCCGACCTCGACGGGAATGGCGTCGGTGACGAGGCACTCGACGATCGGGGCGTCGTTCAGACGCTCGATGGCCGGACCGGAGAAGATGCCGTGGGTGGCGCAGACGTAGATGTCGCCAGCGCCCATAGCCTTGAGCTCCTTGACGTTGGCGCACAGGGTGCCAGCGGTGTCGATCATGTCGTCGTTGATGATGCAGGTCTTGCCCTTGATGTCACCGATGATGCCCATGACCTCGGCGGCGTTGTGGCGCGGACGGCCCTTGTGGGCGATGGCCAGGTCGCAGCCGAGCATGTCGGACAGCTTCTTGGCGGCCTTGGCGCGGCCCACGTCGGGGGAGACGACAACCAGGTTGTCGGTGTCGAAGTTCATGGCGTTGTAGTACTGGCCAAACAGCGGCAGTGCGGACAGGTGGTTGACCGGGATATCAAAGAAGCCCTGGATCTGACCCTGGTGCAGGTCGAGGGTGATGATGCGGTCGACGCCGGCGCGCTCGAGCAGGTTGGCGACGAGGCGGGCGGTGATGGGCTCGCGCGGGCCGGCCTTGCGGTCCTGGCGGGCATAGCCGTAGTGGGTGATGACGGCGGTGATGGAGCGGGCGGATGCGCGCTTGGCAGCGTCGGTGGCGATGAGCAGCTCCATGAGCATGTCGTTGACGTTGCCGCCGGCCACGGACTGAATCAGGAAGACGTCGGCGCCGCGGACGGTCTCGTCGTAGCGGGCGTAAATCTCACCGTTGGCGAACTGCTTTAGCGTAAGGCCCGAAAGCTCGACCCCAAGGTACTCAGCGATCTTCTGAGCGAGGGGACGGTTGGAGGAACCGGAATACACGCGGATGGACTTGCGCATATTCTCCGACTTCTCGGGATCATTAATCGGCATTACCCTTCTCCTTTATACATCGAATGCCATATAGATGCCTTTTTGCATTGTAACCGTGCGGCGGGGTTAATCGGGTCTTGATAACGTCTTTACCGTCAACGGACACGAACCGACCACTCATCCGGTCGCGCAGGTCACGATAGAAAAAGGAGCCGTCCCCATGGAACAGCTCCTTTTGTGCTTGGTGAAACGTTATGCCTCGTCGTCCTCGTGCAGACGACGGCGATAATCGGCGGCCCAGCCCTCAATATTTACCTGACGGGCGCGGCCCAGACCGAGTGCGTCGGCCGGGACCGGCTCGGTGATGACGGAGCCGGCGGCCACGAGCGCACCGTCGCCAATCTGGGCGGGCGCGACCATCATGGTGTCAGAACCGATGAAGGCATCCTTGCCGATGACGGTCTTGTGCTTGTGGACGCCGTCGTAGTTGCAGGTGATAGAGCCCGCGCCTACGTTGACGCCGGAGCCCATGGTGGTGTCGCCGATGTAGGACAGGTGGGGCACCTTGGAACCCTCGCCGATCGTGGACTTCTTGATTTCCACGTGCGTACCGGCCTTGGAGCCGTCGAGCATGTGGGTGCCCGGGCGCAGGTAGGCGCGCGGGCCGCAGTCGACGCCGTTCTCGATGACGGCCTCGATGGCGATGGTCTCATCGATGATGCAGCCGCTGCCGACGGTGGTGTCGGTGAGGCGGCTGTTGGGGCCGAGCTGGCACTCCTCGCCCACGGTGACGTGACCGATCAGATGCGTCTGCGGCCACACGACGGTGTCGCGGCCGATGGTGGCGTCGGGACCGATCCAGGCCTGCGTGGGGTCGATGAACGTGACGCCTTCTGCCATCCAGTGCTCGTTGATGCGGTCGCGCGCGATGGCGGTGAGCTGCGCGAGCTGGATGCGGCTGTTGACGCCCAGGCCGTCGCGGTAGTCGTCGCAGTGGAAGATGGAGACTGCCTGGCCGTGACCCTTGAGGATTTCGAGCATGTCGGGCAGGTAGTACTCGGACTGCGCGTTGTCGTTGCCGATCTCGTTAATGTGGGCGGCAAGCTGCGCGCCGTCGAAGGCGTAGCAGCCGGCGTTGCACTCCAGCAGCGTGGCGGCCTGCTCGGGCGTGCAGTCCTTCTGCTCGATGATGCGCTCGATCTGACCATCGGCGCCCAGCTTGATGCGGCCGTAGCCAAAAGGATCGGGCGGGGTCATGGTCATGACGGTGCAGGCGAGCTCGCCGGTGGCGACGGTCTGCGCGAACTTGGCGACGGTGTCGGCGGTGATGAGCGGCAGGTCACCGTTGAGCACGACGACGGGGCCTTGCGCGATGCCGCAGGCCTCGAGCGCGACCTTGACGGCATGGCCGGTGCCCAGGCGCTCGGTCTGCTCGACGCACTCGACTTTGGTGGCGCTGTTGGCGTAGGCGCCATCGATGAGGGCGCGCATCTCGTCGGCGTGGCTGCCGATGACGACCACGACGCGGCTGCAGCCGGCCTTGATGGTGGCGTCGACGATCCACTGAACCATGGGCTTGCCTAGAATCTTGTGCGAAACCTTGCAGTGGTTCGACTTCATGCGGGTGCCCTCGCCGGCGGCGAGGATAATTGCGGTTGCGTCCATGTGATCTCCTGTTACGTTATAGAGACGTGTGTTTGGAAACGATACACGGCGCAATATGATACCGCAGGCATATGATGAGCGCGTAACGATTGATGCGCGGCAGCTGAGGCTTGGGCCGGCGGTACGGCGTTTGCGCTGGTTGTGTATGGTGGCGGCGCTGCGGCGTTGACGTTTGAGCGAGGGGATGGGGATGCCCGTGGACACCATGCGAGAGGAATCGGGCAACGAACCCGTCGCGGCATTTTCGATGTCGCATCCGGCGGTGCCGGCGCTCTACATGGTGCTGACGTTGGGGCTCACCATGTTCTCGATGCAACCGGTGCTGATTGCGCTATCGCTTGCGGGCGGGTTGGCGTACGGGCTTGCGACGCGCGGTGTTGCGCGCACGTTGGGCGCGCTTCGCTGGCAGCTGCCGGTGATTTTGATCATTGCGGTGCTCAATCCGCTGTTTAGTGCATCGGGCTCGACGGAGCTGTTTCGTATTGGCATGCGTGCGGTGTATCTAGAGAGCATGGTTTACGGCCTGTGCATGGGCGGGCTGTTCGTGGCGAGCGTGCTGTGGTTTGAGGCCGCGGCGTCGATGCTCGAATACGACAAGGTACTTGCGCTTTTGGGCAACGCCGCGCCGGTGCTCGCGCTCATGATCTCGATGTGCATGCGGCTTATCCCGCAGTTTTTACGCCGCGGTCGTACGGTACTGGCGGTGCAGGATGCGATTGATGTGCCGGGTCGCGCGCCGGCCGATCCCGTGCGTTCGCGCCTACGGGCATCGAGCGTGTTGATGGGCTGGGGCATGGAAGATTCGCTGGAGCGCGCGGACGCCATGCGCTCCCGTGGATGGGGCGCCGCGACACGTCGCACGACGTACGCGCGGTATCGGCTGGGTCGCGGCGATGTTGCCGCGCTGGTTGGGCTTGCGGTGTTTGGTGCCGCTGCGGTGGCGGTGGCATGGACCGCGACAACGCAGTATTCGTTTTACCCGCAACTATCGGTGCCGGCGCCGTGGCTGGGCTATGTCGTGTACGCTGCCTGGATGATGCTGCCCTGCGTGTTGCATGCGATCGATGAGAAGAGGTTCGGCTGATGGCTCGGTTGGATAGGGGACCGGTGTCGGGCGCGGCATACGGCCCGGATATGCCGGCGATTGAGGTGCGGAGCCTGAGCTTTGCCTACCCCGATGCGGATGCTGCGGTGCTCGAGGGACTCGACTGGTCTGTTCCCCAAGGTGCATTTGCGCTGCTTGTCGGCGGTACCGGATCGGGTAAGTCGACGTTGCTGTCGCTACTCAAGCCCGAGATCGCTCCGGCGGGCGAGCGCACTGGCGAACTGCTCGTGCTGGGCGAGAACGTCGCCGACATGGATGTGCGGGCATCGGCGGAGCGCGTGGGCTATGTGTTCCAGGATCCCGAGAACCAGATCGTGTGCGAAACCGTGTGGCACGAGATGGCGTTTGGCCTGGAAAACTTGGGGCTAGCGCGTGATGAGATGCGCCGTCGCGTAGCTGAGACCAGCTATTTCTTTGGGCTGGAAGATTGGCTTCACCGCGATACTGACACGCTTTCGGGCGGTCGCAAACAGTTGCTGTCGTTGGCGGCCGTTCTGACGCTGCGCCCGCGCGTGCTGCTGCTCGACGAGCCCACGTCTCAGCTTGATCCGGTTGCGGAGAAGAATTTCCTGCACGCGCTGTTTCGTGTGAATCGCGAGCTGGGCTGCACGGTTGTTGTGGCGACGCATCAGCCGCGCCCAATGCTCGAATACGCGACGTGTGCGTACCGGATTGAGGACGGTCGCGTGCGCGAGGTGGCGGATATGGCTTCTTTGGGACGCCGAGAATCGCTGGTTTCCGATGATATGTTGGGGTGGGGTGCCATCCGATGTGCAAAAAAAGGAGTATTCAGCAGGCGTGAGGACAATTTGGGCTCTCTGGAGCCGCCCGGGGACGTATCGAGTGCGAAAAAAAGTTCGGAATTGGACAAATCGTCCGAATTTGTGGCGCAAACGTCGCTCGAGAACGGCTCGGAAGCCTTCCCGCGCACGGATGGAAGCAGAATACTCCAAAAAATGCACGCTGGGTCGGCTACCACCCTGGCAGGGAGCTGGTTTCGCTACGATCGCGCGGGCGGTTGGGTGCTGCGCGGGCTCGATGCGTCGTTTTCGGCTGGCGCGGTGCATGCGGTTGTGGGCGGTAACGGCTGCGGCAAGTCGACAATGCTTTCGGTGCTGGCGAAGACCGCCAAGCTGCAGCGCGGCCGCATGGTGCGCGGGGCGGCCTCGGCTGCGCTGCTGCCGCAGAACCCCAAGGCCCTGCTGGTTGCCGAGACGGTTCGCGATGAGCTGATGAAATGGGCCTCGACCTGCGGATATGACGAGAACTTGGCGCGGGAGCGCGCGGCGAGCCTGGGGCTGTCGGGCCTGGATGGGCGCCACCCGTACGATCTTTCGGGCGGACAGCGCCAGCTGCTTGCGTTGGCAAAGCTGCTGCTGATCGGCCCCGAGCTGCTGCTGCTTGACGAACCCACGAAGGGCTTGGACCTGGAGAGCCGCCGCATCATCGCCCGCGCCCTGCGTGACCATGCGAAGGCTGGCGGCACCGTCATCATGGCTACGCACGATTTGGACTTTGCCGAGCAGGTAGCCGACGACGTCGCCATGATGTTTGACGGCGAGATTGCCTGCGTGGAGCCCCCGGCCGACTTCTTTGCCGACAACGTGTTCTATAGGGCGTGATGGGATGACAGACTGTCGTTTCTCGCACTTGCATGCAAAACTGGAGGTCCCGTTGTTGTTGGCAGTGCCGGCAGTGATGACTGCGGCGTTGCTGGCGGGCATTGAGCAGGCGGCGCTTGCCATGCTGGTTGTAGTGGCGCTGGTGCTTGCGCTGTTCTTTGCGGGTTACGAGGCATCTCGTCCGGGTTTGCGCCAGATTATGCCCACGCTGGTGCTGGCGGCGCTGGCGGCGGCGGGGCGCATCCTGCTTGGGCCTATTCCCGACTTTAAACCGGTGAGCGCCATCGCCATTATCGCGGGGGCGACGCTTGGTCACCGCAATGGTTTTATGGTTGGCGCGCTGGCGGCGCTGACCAGCAATTTCTTTTTTGGACAGGGCATGTGGACACCGTGGCAGATGTATGCCTGGGGCCTGGTTGGCTATGTTGGCGGTGCGCTGGCGCATGCCGGTGCGTTTGACCGTGCGGATGGAACCGTGCGCATGCCGGCGCTGTTGGCGTATGGCTTTGCCTCGGGTTTGCTGTACGGCGTGGTGATCAACGCGTACGACATTATCGGTTTTGTACAACCGCTCACGTGGGCGGGCGTCGTGGCGCGTCTTGCCACCGCCGTACCGTTCGATATCACGCACGGACTCGCGACCTGCGTGTTTTTGGCCGTCCTGTACAAGCCCTGGTGTCGCCGCATCAACCGAGTCGTCGTGAAGTACGGGCTGTAGGGCTGGTTGCGCCGGGGCGGGAATCAATACTGCCGAAGCGCCATTTCAAAACTACGCCGGTTTACGGGGCCAGATTGGCACAGGCAGACCATACCGGCTTTTTTCGAAATGGAGCAAGCCGTTTACCTGCGGTTTTATTATTTCGGAATTGCGTATGGTTGGGGGTTCGCGATTCAGCCCCGTAAACCGGCATAGTTCTGGAATGGCCGGCTTATAGACGGGCATCGTGGCCCTCAAGAGCCAAATTGATCCGTTTTCTTCCGTCTCCAGACGTCCCCGGGGAATCAGCTGAACCCGCCCGCCACGGAATCGGCCTATCTACTACGTTTGACCCGACATCCCCAAGCACAATCGCGTTTTATGAAAAACCGCAGGCTTTCTACCTGCGGTTTTCTTTTGCGCTGTTTGCTGTGGTTGAGGGTAGTGGCTTAAACGTAGTAGATGGGCCAGTTTCGTGGCGGGTGGGCCGCGTGGATGCCCTCGCGAGGTGAAAATGATTCCTTTTCCTCCGTCTCCAGGAGATCAGTTGGGGCTAGAGCTCTAGCGTGAGGGTGACGGGGCAGTGGTCGCTGCCAAAGATGTCGCCACGGATACCGGTGTCGCGAACGTTGGCGGCGATTGCGTCGCTTACCAGGAAGTAGTCGATGCGCCAGCCGGCGTTGTTCTTGCGGGCATTAAAGCGATAGCTCCACCAGCTGTAGACGCCCTCAACGTCCGGATTAGCCGTGCGCCAGGTATCGGTAAAGCCGGCGTTGAGCAGCTCGGTAAACTTACCGCGCTCTTCGTCCGAAAAGCCTGCGTTGCCGCGGTTGGACTTGGGGTTCTTAAGGTCGATCTCTTCGTGCGCCACGTTAAAGTCGCCGCAGGTTACGACGGGCTTGCCGGTTTCGTGCTCAAGCGCGCTCAAAAAGCCGCGATAGGCATCATCCCAGGCCATGCGCACATCGATGCGCGCGAGCTCATTTTGGGCGTTGGGCGTATAGACGTCGACAAACCAAAACTTGTCGAACTCGAGTGCGCAGACGCGGCCCTCGGTTACGGCTTGGGCGACGAGTACGGCCGCCTCGCCCTCGCCGGCGTAGGGTAGCAGCGCGTCGGCGTGCAGCACGCGCTGCGGTTCCTGGCGGCTAAAGACCGCGGTGCCCGAATAGCCTTTACGCTCGGCGTAGCTCCAGGTTTGGTGATAGCCGGGCAGGTCAATATCAACCTGGCCTTCTTGCAACTTGGTTTCTTGCAGCGCCAGCACATCGACATCGAGTTCCTGCGCGATTTGAATAAAGCTCGGGTCCTTTTTGAGCACGGCGCGCAGGCCGTTAACGTTCCACGAGGCAAAGGTGTAAGTCTGAGGCATGGTGTCCTTTCGACGGGGTTGGCAGGCTTAAGATTAACGCAACAAGGGCGGGGTGGGCTCCGTGCATGCTGACTTAAAGGCCGCATGCTGGGACGTCGCCCAACGCTACCCGACCAACAAGGACGGAGAACTCATATGACGCAGGCAATAACGGATCCCAAGCAGGCCTCCGCCGCGCTGGCGGATCTGTTTGATACCCACAAGCGCGTGGTCTTCTTTGGCGGCGCGGGTGTTTCCACGGCAAGTGGCATCCCCGATTTCCGCAGCGTGGACGGCCTGTATCACCAGCAGTTTGCCTACCCGCCCGAGACCATGCTCTCGCATAGCTTTTACGAGACGCATCCGGCGGAGTTCTTCGACTTCTACCGCACCAAGATGATCGCGCTTGGCGCCAAGCCCAACCGCTGCCACACCAAGCTGGCCGAGCTGGAGCGCGCCGGCAAGCTAAATGCCGTGGTGACGCAAAACATCGACGGCTTGCATCAGATGGCGGGCTCGCAGCGCGTGTTTGAGTTGCACGGATCGGTCCATCGCAACATTTGCCAGTCGTGCGGTGCGGTCTATAGCGCCGAGTGGATTTGCTCGCGCGAGCACGAGGATGCCGCGGGCGTGCCTGCGTGCCCCGCGTGCGGCGGCCGCATCAAGCCCGATGTAGTGCTCTACGAAGAGCAGCTCCATGAGCATGTGTTGACCGGTGCCGTTGCCGCCATCGCCGCGGCCGATGCCCTCATTGTGGGCGGGACCTCGCTCGTGGTGTATCCGGCGGCGGGCCTTACGCGTTACTTTACCGGCGATACGCTGGCCATTTGCAATCTTGCTCCCACCGATCAGGATGCAAATGCCGACCTGCTGATTTCTTGCGACATCGCGGCCGCGTTTGCGTTCTAGCCCGCGCGCGCGGATACAATAGAAAGACTGAGTGCAAAGCGACCCCGCCGCCAGCTCCCCAAGCTCGGCGGCGTGGGCATTTTAGGAGGATGTTCATGGCGAACGACAGCAAGACATGGCGGTGCGGAAAGTACGAGCTCAGCTTTGACCGTCCGCGCATCATGGGCGTCCTCAACGTGACGCCCGATTCGTTTAGCGATGGCGGGGAGCACTTCGACCCCGATGCCGCCATCGAGTACGGCCTGGCGATGCTCGACGCCGGCGCCGACATCATCGACGTGGGCGGCGAGTCCACGCGCCCTGGTTTTACCCCGGTCAACCCCGACGAGGAGGCTCGCCGCGTGCTGCCCGTGGTGCGCGCGCTGGCCAAGGAGGGCGCCATCGTCTCGATCGACACGCGTCATGTGGCGGTTGCCAAGGCGGCCGTGCGCTGCGGCGCCTCGATCGTCAACGACGTGACCGGCTTCACCGATCCCAAGATGGTCGAGTTCGTTAAGACGAGCACCTGCGGCGTCATCGTGATGCATGCCGGCGAGGTCGCCGCGCCCGCACGCACGCACGCAACGGTGCAGCTCGATACCTCGGCAGCGGCGTTTGTTGCCGAGAAGGCGCGCGAGGCGGCTGCCGAGGCCGCGCGTGAGGCCGAGAAGCCGGCTCGCCGCCGTCGCGGCAAGTTGCTGGGCGAGCCTAAGCCGGAGGCCAAGCTTCCGGGCGGCGTGGTGCAGCCCTCGTTGCCGTTTGGCGAACCGGAGCCCACGTCCGAGCCTTCAAGCGAGCAGGAGACGCCGGCCGCCGAGCAGGCTACTGCCGCCGAGATCGTCGCGCCCGCGCCCGAGGCCACGCCCGCAGCCACCGAGGCCGCATCGGAGTCCAATGACCGCCTGGCCGCCATGATGCGCCGCAGCGCCCGCCGCGAGGAAGCCTACGTGCCCACCTCGCAGCTCCGCCGCTTCACCCTGCCCGATTCGGCGCCCATCATGCGCCGCGTCATGGGCTTTCTGTCCGACCAGGCCCGCACGCTCATCCATGCCGGCGTGTCGCGCGACCGCATCTGCATCGATCCTGGCCCGGGCTTTGGTAAGTCGGCTAACGAAGACATCGTCATCCAGCGCGAGACTGCCAAGATGGCGTCACTGGGCTATCCGCTCATGTGCGCCGTGTCGCGCAAGCGCTTTGTGGGCGCCGTCTCGGGCGTGACCGAGGCCGCCGAGCGCGATGCCGCTACGTTTGGCGTGTGCCTGGGCGCCATCCAGGCCGGTGCCAACATCGTGCGCGTGCACGACGCCGCGGGTTTTGCGCAGTTCCTGAACGGCTACTGGGCGGTTGCCAAGCCGCAGCCGCGCCGCGCGTTTGTGGCCGTGGGCTCCAACCTGGGGCATCGCTGCGACAACATCCGCGCCGCACGCGAGATGATCGCCGAGATTCCACTCACCTGCGTGTCTAACTCCTCCAAGATTTATGAGAGCGAGCCGGCCTACGAGACGCGCCAGGACGCGTTTGCCAACGCCGTCATCGAGATCAAGACCGAGCTGGCGCCGCTGGTACTGCTCGATGAGCTCATGAAGATCGAGGCCGAGCTGGGGCGCGACCGCTCCAAGAAGGCCAAGGCCAACGGTCCGCGCACCATCGACCTGGACCTGCTGTGGATGGATGGCGAGACCCACGGCGGCAAAAAGCTGCGCCTGCCGCATCCTCTCATTGGCGAGCGCGACTTTGTGCTGGTGCCGCTCGAGGACCTGATGCACGACCCGGCGCGGTTCTTCCGCTACAACGGTGTCGAGGTCAAGGAGCCCGAGGACCGCGTGGGCCATATCGTGGGCGAATTGGGGCGTATGTAGATGATCGAGATGAATGCTGTTGTCGCCGGCACCGAGCTCGACGCGGCGCGCGACGCGGGCCGCGAGGGCGTGTCCGCGGGCTGGTGCGCGTGGAGCGCGGGCGATGCTTCGCTGACGTTTTCGCTGGTTGTGCGCCCCGATGTGAACATGCATGCCTTCCACGGCCTGCCGTTTGTGGCCGCGATGGGCATGATGGACGCGCTCGTGGGCACGGCATCGACGCCGGGGTTGGGCCTTGCCGGTAAGGTGGGTATCCAGTGGCCGAGCGACATTGTGTGCGGCGCGCCCGCATTTGAGACGTCGTTCGCGCGCGTTACCGTGAACGGCGGTGCCGGTGCCGCGGGCATGTTCGGTGCCGTGACGGTGGATATTGAGCTTTCGGCGTTGAGCGAGCTCGGTGTGGATGCGGCCGACGAAGCGCTGGTCGAGGAGTTGGCCGCCGCCGTGCTGACCCGTGTGGACACCTGGGCGGTTGTTGCCAACACGCCGCAGGGCGCTGCCGGTCCGCTGGCTCCCGTGCTGGGCGAGTACTTCGACATGGTGCCGCTGCTGGGCCGCCAAGTTGCGGCGGTGTCGCCCAACGGCTTGCCGCTTGCGGTCGGTGTGTTTGCGGGCCTGGACATCTGGGGTCGCGCGACCATCAAGACCGATGCCGGCGAGCAGGAGTTTCCGCCCGAGGCTGTACGAATTCGCGGACTGTAACGCGAGGCGCCCGCGCTCAAAGATAACGATGACAACGAAGCCCTCTTCGGCCTGTGCCGGGGAGGGCTTCGCCTATCTGAGGAATAGGCTTGGCGAACGTTTGCGGGGGAGCTGTGGCATCGGGTGTACTCGACTTAAGCCCCTGCTCTATCCCAGCTCCTGCATGCGGCGGTAGATTTCGCAGATACCCTTGATGGTGAGCTGTCCGTCGACTACGTCGAAGGCATCGGTCGAATCGGCGACGATGCCGGCGAGACCGCCCGTGGCGATAACGGTGGCATCCTCGCGGCCCAGCTCGCGCTTCATGCGCGCGACCAGGCCCTCGGCCATGGCGGCGGCGCCCATCACGGCGCCGACCTTGATGCACTCCTCGGTATCGCGGCCGATGGCGTGCTCGGGCGCCTCGAGCGGCACGCTGGCGAGCTTGGCGGCTCGGGCGGCGAGCGCGTCCATCGAAATGCGGATGCCCGGCGCAATCGCTCCACCAATGTAATAACCGTCCTCATCGATGACGTCGATATTGGTCGCGGTGCCAAAGTCCACCACGATTGCCGGCGCGCCGTAGAAAGTTTCGGCCGCAACGGCGTTAGCGACGCGGTCGGCACCTACGGCCTGGGGACGCGCCGCGCGCAGCTTGGTCACCGCGGCCGTCTGCGGTCCGATGACGATGGCATCTGCGGCAATGCGGTCGGCCACGGCGTGCCATTCGCGCGAGAGCTGCGGCACCACGCCCGCAAAGGCGATCGCGTCGACCGCGTCGAGCGAAAGGCCGTACATCTTAAAGAAACCCATCAGGCGCACATGGATCTCGTCGGCGGTATAAGAGCGGTCGGTGGGCATGCGCCACGACTGCACCAGCTCGTCTCCGTCAAACAGGCCCATGGCCGTCTGCGTGTTTCCCATATCGATAGCGAGCAGCATGTCTACTCCCGGTGTTGGCATAAAAGGACGCGCACCATTGTATACGCGCCGTCGACGGCGCTCGGCCGCGATTCGTTTACGGTGATAGGGGCTGAGGGGTTTTAAATATGAAGGAATTATGCTCTACGAGATTTTCCTTGCCGTTTACCGAACTCCCGCGTAATATTCTTTCTTGCGCACATGAGGCGCCCAGACATTGCGGGGTGGAGCAGTCTGGTAGCTCGCCGGGCTCATAACCCGG
>DBEZGO010000001.1:0-2770 GCA_048189345.1 Collinsella sp. | reverse complement strand
AGGCCGCCAAGGGCGAGGGCGACAGCCGCAGCTGGCCCATGTTCACGAGCTGCTGCCCGGGCTGGGTACGCTTTGTGAAGGCGCGTTACCCCGAGTTTGTCGACAGCCTGTCCACGTCCAAGTCGCCGCAGCAGATGTTCGGCGCCATCGCCAAGACCTACTACGCCAAGGTGCTGGGCGTGGAGCCCGAGCGCCTGTTTGTGGTGTCCGTGATGCCGTGCACGGCCAAGAAGGCCGAGTGCGCGCTGCCGAGCATGGTGGGCGAGGGCGGCACGCCCGATGTGGACGTTGCGCTGACGGTGCGCGAGATGGTGCGCATGGTCCGCGCGAGCCACGTGAGCGTGGATACGCTAGTTGAGGAGCCGCTCGATACGCCGCTGGGCTTTGGCACGGGTGCGGGTGTGATCTTTGGCGCCACGGGCGGCGTGATGGAGGCCGCCGTGCGCTCGGCCTATTACCTGGTGACGGGCAAGAACCCCGACGCCGACTTCTTTACCGATGTGCGCGGCCTGGACGGCTGGAAGGAGGCCGTCGCCGATATCGATGGCACTAAGGTGCGCGTCGCCGTGGCACACGGGCTGGGCAACGCTGCCCGTCTGCTCGACGCGATTCGCGACGGCCGCGTGAGCTATGACTTCGTTGAGGTTATGGCGTGCCCGGGCGGCTGCGTCGGTGGCGGCGGTCAGCCCATCCACGACGGCTGCGAGCTGGCAGCCGAGCGTGGCCAGGTGCTCTGGGGCCTGGATGCCGCTGCGGACATTCGTTTCTCGCACGAGAATCCCGATGTCCAGGCGTGCTACCGCGAGTTCTTGGGCGAGCCGCTCTCGCCGCTGGCTGAGGAGCTGCTGCATACCGACCATCACGCATGGACGATGCCTAACGAGGGGACGTGCTAGCGATGCGCGCGTTTGATTTTGAGATGTCGCGCCGGGGGTTTGCCTCGGCGCTTGCCGCGGGTGCGCTGTCGCTCGCACTCGCGGGCTGTGGCGGCGGGGCTGCCGGTGCCGGGTCCGCCGCGGGCTCGGCTGCCACGGACGGCGCCGGTGCTGCTGCAGAGCCGGTCGAGGTGCGCGTCGCCTCGCTCAAGGGGCCGACCTCGATTGGTCTGGTGCAGTTTATGGACCGGGCAGTCGATGGCGAGACGGACAATGAGTTCGACTTTGCGATCAATACTGCCGCCGATGAGATTGTGCCCAAGGTCATTCAGGGCGATATCGACATTGCCCTGGTGCCCGCCAACGTGGCGAGCGTGCTCTATAACAAGACTGAGGGCGCGGTGCAGGTCATCGACATCAACACGCTGGGCGTGCTGAACGTTGTGACGGGCGACGCGAGTGTGACCTCGTTTGGCGATTTGGCGGGCCATACCGTCTATATGACGGGCAAGGGCACCACGCCGGAGTACGTCATGAACTACCTGCTGGGGCGCGCGGGCCTGGCCGGCCAGGTGGCGCTTGAGTTTAAGAGCGAGCCCACCGAGGTGCTGTCGGCCCTGCTTGCCGATCCTTCTGCCGTGGGCGTGCTGCCCGAGCCGTTCAAGACCGCTGCCATCGCAAAGAGCGAAGGCAGGCTGTCGGCTCCGGTAAGTCTGACCGATGTGTGGGATGAGCTGGCAGGTGACACGGGTTCGCGCCTGCTGACGGGCGTGACCGTGGTGCGCCGTGCCTTTGCCGAGGAGCATCCCGAGGCCGTGGCGGAATTCCTGAGCTGCCATGCTGCGAGCGTTGAGGCCGTGAACGCGGCGCCGGCGGACTGGGCTCAGGCCGTGGTCGATGCGGGTATCGTGGATAACGCCGCGATTGCCGAAAAGGCGATTCCCGGGTGCATGCTCGTGTGCCAGACGGGGAGGGATATGAAGGCGGCGCTCGGTGGGTACCTGCAGGTGCTGGCCGATGCGGACGCGAGCGCCGTGGGCGGCAAGCTCCCGGCTGACGATTTCTACTACATGGAGTAGTCCGTGCGTGCGTTTGCTCGACAAATGACAGAGCGTATGAAGGCGGTGGCGGCAGCAGGTGCCGTCGCCGCCTTTTGGCTTGCCGTGTGGGTGCTAGTGGCGGGTCTCGTGGCGCAGCCGTTGATTTTGCCGGGGCCGGGCGCTGTTGCGGTGGCGTTGCTGCGGCTGGTATGGGATGCTGGCACGTGGGCGATTCTGGCGGGCTCGGGTGCGCGGATACTGGGCGGGCTGGCGCTTGCCGCGGTGTGCGGCGGCGTGCTGGCGGGAGTCTCGGTGCGGTCGCGGACGTTTTCCCGCCTGGTGGCGCCGGCGCTGTCGTTTGTTAAGGCGACGCCGGTTGCCTGCGTGGTGGTCCTGCTGCTTATTTGGTTGGGGTCGGCGCGCGTGAGCATCGCCGCTGTCTTTTTGATGGCGCTGCCGGGCGTGTATTTTTCGCTGGCCGAGGGCTTGGCACAGGCGAATAAACCGCTGGAGCAGATGTTTCGCCTGCATGGCGTGCGGGGCTGGCGACTGTTTTGTGCCCACACCTGGCGCGAAGTCCTGCCATTTGTGCTTTCGTGCGCCCGTGCCGTGATTGGCATGAGCTGGAAGGCCGGCGTGGCGGCGGAGCTGATCGGCATGGCGGCGGGCACCGTGGGTGAGCGCATCTATCAGGCAAAGCTTTTGATCGAGACGGCTGATCTGCTGGCGTGGACCGTGCTGGTCGTTGCCGCCTCGTGGGCGTGTGAGCGCGTGCTGGTGTGGCTGCTGCGGGTTTCGGGACCCGTGGCGTGGCGCGCGGCCGTGCGGGCACATGGGCATGGACTGCGCGGGCGT